>RXJA01000329.1 GCA_003963455.1 Hyphomicrobiales bacterium | reverse complement strand
AAATAGACGCGCATGACGATCTCGAGCCGGTCGGCCAGGGCCTCGCGCAGCGCCGCCAGACGGCTGGCGTAGTCCACGGCGGCGACCGGATCGTGGATGGAACAAGGGCCGACGATGACCACCAGTCGATCGTCGGCCCCTGTGAGGATGGAATGGATGGCGTTGCGTGAGGCGGCAACGGTGCGCGTCGCCGTCAGCGAGCGCGGTATCTCGCGCATCACCTCGTCCGGCGTGCTCAGTACCTTGAGTTCCTTGACCCGAAGGTCGTCTGTGGTGGTCAACACGGCTTTCTGCTCCTGGTTAGGAGACCTGCCGGCTGAAACAAAAAAGCCGCCAGGTCTGGCGGCTTGTCGGATTTTGATCTGGAATTTTCAGATCGAGCGCAATCCTCCCGCCGCCAGCGAGCTGCTAAAGTACCAATACGTGGCGGTCAGGTTGATCATGGGGCTCATATAGTCGATGCGAGGGTGTTTGTCACGTGCCTGTTGAGGCTACACATTATCTCAGTTTGCAATGTGCTCATAGCCCAGGGGAAACCAGATGCCACGCTGAAGCCAGTTGGCGCCGCCCAAATTGGGTACGACGTGATTTTGATCAAGATCGTTCATGTCCTTAATGATCTCGATTCTGACAACCTCTCTAGACGGGAAGGCAAGCGCGAAAAGCTGAAGCGCTTCAGCTTCGGACGGTGCGGTGACGCCAACGCCAAGATGGCTGTCTATCGTGATCCAGTATGGATGCATCGAGAGATTCTCTTCTGAAAATGGCAGCGCCCCTGATCATGCAGTCCAGGGATCGAAAAGTTCGATTCCAAAGCCCTCGAAATCCTTCGTGTTGCGCGTTGCCAAGATGAGTTGCCCCGCGATGGCAGTGGCTGCGATCAGGCCATCCATCGAGGACAGACCGCGACCGCTGCGCTTGGCAACGCCCATTAGGTCGCCCCAGGCCAAGGCAACCGACTCATCCACCGGCAAAACCCGCTGTTCGAAGCGCTGCGGCAGATCCCGAGCGAGCCACTCGGCCAGCGCCTCGCGTTTGCGACCCTGATCCATCAGGGCAACGCCGCGTCGGGTCTCGGCAATCGACACGACACTGATGAAGGAGCGATCTTCATCAAGCCCATCCAGCCAGTTTAGAACGCGTGCATTCGGCACCGGCCTTGTCACCTCGGACAGCACATTCGTATCGAGCAGCAGCCTCACAGCGGCAGATCACGCGGTTCGTCGCGCTGGCGCTCAAGGTCCAGATCGGAGCCGCGCAACGGCGATTCGAGCAGGAATTCCGCAAGTGTGCCTTTGCGTGCGGTCTTTCGCCGCCATTCCTCTGCCGACACGACGACCACGCTTGGTTTGCCGTTTCGGGTGATCGTCTGCGGCGATGACTGCGCGCGCTCAATCACCTCCGACAGCCGGGCTTTTGCCCCGGCGACCGTCCAGTTGGCATCTTTAGGCGACGTTAACATCGCACCCCTCATGACTAGTCTGACCACCATGACTATATGGGAATAGCGATGCTGCCGCAACAGGATCCCGGCTGCACCGAGTTACTCGCCAATCACCCCGGCAATATTCTGGTCGTAGTCGACCAGTGAGCCGGTCATGACGCCGGCCTGCGGGCTGATCATGTAGGTGATCAGCCGTGCGAGCTGGGCCGGCTTGACCAACTGGCCCATCGGCTGCGCGGCCTCGGCCTTTTCCAGCCAGTCGTCCGACGCGCCGTGCCATTTCTTCTGCACGACGTCCTCGCCTTCGGTGTCCATCCAGCCGGGCAGCACGGCATTGCAGCGGATACGGTCGAAGCGATAGGCGTTGGCGACATTCTTGGTCAGCGTCGCCAGCGCGCCCTTGCTGGAGGAATAGGGCGCCAGGAAGGACTGGCCGCAATGCGCCGCCATCGACAGGACATTGACGATCGAGCCCGGCGCTTTCTTTTCCAGGAGATGCGCCACCACGCCCTGCATCAGGAAGAACGGGCCGCGCACATTGGTCTGAAATATCTGGTCGAAGGTCTCCTCGGACGTTTCGACCAGCGAACCGCGCGCCGAGGTGGCGGCGGCGTTGACCAGCGCGTTGATGGTGCCGAAATGCGAGATTGCCGTGGCCACAGCGCGCTTGCAGTCAGCGACCTTGGCGACGTCGGCGCTGATGAAGATCGTATCGACGC
This sequence comes from Hyphomicrobiales bacterium, assembly GCA_003963455.1. Taxonomy (GTDB): domain Bacteria; phylum Pseudomonadota; class Alphaproteobacteria; order Rhizobiales; family Rhizobiaceae; genus Mesorhizobium. Next base: position 3,922 of record RXJA01000329.1, on the reverse strand, counting down.
CGAACTTCTTGAAATGGGCAACGGCCTTGTCGCCCTTCTCCTGCGAGCGCCCGATCAGCGCCAGTGCCTTGCAGCCCTCGTCGGCCAAGACCTCGGCGACGGCAAAGCCGATGCCTTGCGCGCCGCCGGTGACGATGGCACGCGTCCTCGAATTGCGATCGGCTGATCTGCTCACCGCTCTGCTCCCAGGTCGAGTTCCGGTTCTTACTTGTCGAGACGGACGGTCTTGCCTGACGTCGCATCCGCGAGCTGCCCAGCGGCCTCAAGACTGCCGCGGATGAAGTCCATGCTGCCGCCGATCGCCTCGGCCGGGTTTGCCAGCCGGTGGACCTCTATGGAGAACGGCTCATAGGAGAACGCGCCGGCATAGCCGTTGTCCAGCAAAGCACGCATCTGGTCGACATTGCCCAGCCGATCCCTGTCGTCGACGAGGATCCGATGCCCGTCCTGCATCTGCTCGGTGCTCAACCCCTGATCGATGACGCCGGAGATGTGGACAATGCCGGTGTATGCTGGGAAGACGTCGCGCTCATCCGCGAGGTGATGGTGGAATGTATCGTGCACGAGTTTGAAATGCGCCTCCCCTCCGACAGCCTCAATCGCGGCGATGGCGTCTGCCTTGTGGCGCAGCGACGAAGTAACGAAGCCGAGCGGTTCGATCAGCGCGACAAGACCGGCGCTTGCCAGCATCGGCAGTATTTCACCGAGCGAGCGTCGCAGCGCCTCGTCGCGCTCGCCCGCCGCATATTGCGGCGCATCGTTGCGTGGGATGAGGCTGATCGACTCGGCGCCAGCTTGCACGGCCTGGTCGATCAGCATCTGCACTTTTGCGCGCATTCCATCGGACCACGCGTTGAAGCCGTAAGCTTCCGACAATCCGAGAAGCCGAAGCCCTTTCGATCGCGCGTAGCTGCCTATGACGGTCGGCGCTTCACCGTCGAAAAATGCGGCGGTGGACAGTTTCTTGTCGGCCAGATCATTGCGAAGTTCGACACCGATACAGCCAAGAGAGGCGGCGAGATCGAGGAACGCCCGGCAGTCAAGCCTGGGGGCCGCCATGTGGTTCAGCGAGAACTTCAGTTGCGCGGTCATCGTATTTCTCAACCGATATCCTAGAGCGGTTCAGCGTTTCACAGAACCGCCGGCCCGTTCTAACTCCTTGTTTTCACGCAATTCCGGACAAACGTTACACACTTTTCCTGGAATTGCTCTAGATCGACACTGCCTTGCCCGTCTTGGCCGATTTCAGCGCCGCATCCGCCAGCTTCAGCGCGATCAGCCCGTCCTTGCCGCTCGGCGCCGCCTTCTTGCCCGCGGTTGCCGCGGCGATGAAGGCCGCGATCTCGTTGGCATAGGCGTCGATATAGCGGGTCATGAAGAAGTCGTGCAGCGGCGGGCGCGTGTAGCCCTTGTCGTTGGCGAGTTCGATCGACACCGGGCGCTGGTTCTCGGCCGCGACCATGCCTTTCGAGCCATGCACCTCGATGCGCTGGTCGTAGCCATAGGTGGCGCGGCGCGAGTTGGAGATGACGGCCTGCTTGCCGGAGGCGGTTTCGAGGATGACGCTGACCGAATCGAAGTCGCCCGCTTCGCCGATCTTCTTGTCGACCAGCACCGAGGCGTGGGCGCTGACGGCAACCGGCTCCTCGCCGAGCAGGAAGCGCGCCATGTCGAAATCATGAATGGTCATATCGCGGAAAATGCCGCCCGAGCGGGCGATGTAGTCGAGCGGCGGTGCGCCGGGGTCGCGCGACGTGATGGTAACCATCTCGACCGTGCCGATGGCGCCGTCGTCGATCGCCTTGCGCACCGCGGCGAAATGCGGGTCGAAGCGGCGGTTGAAGCCGACCATCAGCGTGGCCTTGGTCTTCTCGACCACGGCCAGGCATTTTTCGACGCGCTTGACGGAGAGATCGATCGGCTTCTCGCAGAAGATCGCCTTGCCGGCCTTGGCGAAGCGCTCGATCAGGTCGGCATGGGTGTCGGTCGGCGTGCAGATGATGACGGCGTCGATGTCCCCGGACTTCTCGATGGCATCGATCGTGCGGACCTCGGCGCCATAGGCGGCCGCGAGCTCCGTCGCCGCCTTCTCGAACGCATCCGCCACGGCGACCAGTTTTGCTTGCGGATTGGAGGCGACGGCGCGGGCATGCACCTTGCCGATACGGCCGGCGCCGAGGAGAGCGAAGCGGAGTGTCATGGAATTTCCTTCGAAGATGGTTCGGAAGCAGTCCGCGCCGGCCGGCGCGGGTGATTGGTTGATCCCGTCTTGGCGCCCGTCAGGCAGCCTGCAGCTCCGCCTGTCCGGTCTTGGCGCCGGTGATGTAGGCGACGATGTCATTGCCGTCGGTGTCCTGCTTGCGCAGATTGGCGACGATCTTGCCGCGGCGGAAGACGACGATGCGGTCGACCAGGTCGAACACCTGGCGCATGTTGTGGCTGACCAGGATCAGCGGCTCGCCGTTTTCCTTCAGCGTGCGGATGATGTTCTCGACCTGCGCCGTCTCCTGCACGCCGAGCGCCGCGGTCGGTTCGTCCATGATGATGAGCTTGGAGGCGAAGGTCGCCGTCCGGGCGATCGCCACGCACTGGCGCTGGCCGCCCGACATGTGGCGAATGGTGCTGGAGAGGTTAGGGATCTTCACCGCCGTGCGGACAAGCGCCGCCTCGGTCGCCTTGCGCATCGCCTTGCGGTCGAGGATCGAGAAGGGCCCGAGGTTGAACAGCACTTTCTCGCGGCCGAGGAACAGGTTCGACGGCACGTCGAGGTCGTCGGCCAGAGCGAGGTTCTGGAACACGGTCTCGATGCCCGCCTCGCGCGCCTCGATCGGACCGGCGAAGTTCACCTCCTTGCCGTCGAACCAGATCTTGCCGTCGGTGCGCTGCTCGACACCGGTGATCTGGCGCACGAAGGTCGACTTGCCGGCGCCGTTGTCGCCCATGATGGCGACATGCTCGCCCTTGCGCAGCTCGAAATTCGCCTCCTGCAAGGCATGCACGCCACCATAATGCTTGGTGAGGTTTTCGGTCTTCAGAACGATGTCGGACATGGTCAAGCTCCTATCGCGCGGCGGCGCTGGCGCCATTGATCGAGAACGACCGCGCCGACGATGATCACGCCCTTCACCATCTCCTGATAGTAGGCGTCGAGGCGCAGGAAGGTGAAGCCGGAAATGATGACGCCGAAGATCAGCGAGCCGATCACGGTGCCGATGATGGAGCCGCGGCCGCCCGACAGCGAGACGCCGCCGATGACCGCCATGGCGATGGCGTCGAGCTCGTACATGACACCCATGCCGGCCTGGGCGGTGAGGTTCTTGGAGGACAGCACCACCGCGGCGATCGCGGCCAGGATGCCGGCGATGGCATAGACCAGCACCTTATGATTGGCGATCTTGATGCCGGACATGCGCGCGGCATCCTCGTTGGAACCGATGGCGTAACAGTGCTTGCCGTATTTCGTGTAGGTCAGGATGAGCTGGAACAGGATCGCCAGCGAGATGAAGATGACGACGGGCATCAGGCCCTTGCCGATGGCCGCGAAGCTGTCGGTCGGGAAGGAGATCGGCTGGCCCTTCGACCACCATTTGGCGATGCCGCGCGCCGTGACCATCATGCCGAGCGTGGCGATGAAGGGTGGGATGCGGGTGTAGGCGATCAAAAGGCCGTTGATCAGGCCGGCAAGCAGGCCGCAGCCGATCGCGACCAGCAGCGGCACGATGACCGGCAGGTCGGTCCAGCCATAGTCGATGAACATCGCCTTGGGATTGGGATTGCCGTTGACGGTCGCGACCTGCGCGAAACTCATGGCGATCATGGCGGTGGCGCCGACGATCGAGCCCGAGGACAGGTCGATGCCGCCGCAGATGATGACCTGGGTGACGCCGATGGCGATGATGCCGACGATCGACACCTGCAGGAT
>RXJA01000295.1 GCA_003963455.1 Hyphomicrobiales bacterium | reverse complement strand
CCTTCAAGGCCGCGGCCGACACGGCCAAGTTGCGCGGCAATCCCTATGTCGAGCTCGCCCATTTCATCCAGCAACTGGTGCTGTCCGAGCGCTCCGACGTGCAGATGATCGTCGCCGATGCCGGGCTGGATGTCAGCCGGCTGACGGCCGACATGACCCGTGCCATCGACAAGCTGCCCTATGGCGCCACCTCGGTGGAGGAATTTTCCGACCACATCTTCCACGCCATCCAGGAGGGCTGGAACCTGGCGACGCTGGAGTTCGGTGTCGAAGAGGTGCGCAGCGCCCATATCCTGCTTGCCTGCCTGAAGACGCCGGCATTGGAAGGCCTGGTGTCCAAGATCAGCGCCGAGTTCGACAAGATCGACGCGGATGGTGTCATCTCACGCTTCGCCGATGTCACCGAAGGGTCGCTCGAAGCCGGCTCACCCGCCGTGGCCCCCACCGCCGAAACACCGGTGAAGCGCGGTCCGGGTGGGGATTCGGCTTTGGCCAAATACGCCACCGACCTCACCCAGCGTGCCCGCGACGGCAAGATCGATCCGGTCGTCGGCCGCGATCCCGAAATAAGGCAGATCGTCGATATCCTGATGCGGCGCCGGCAAAACAACCCGATTCTCACCGGCGAGGCGGGCGTCGGCAAGACGGCGGTGGTCGAGGGATTTGCGCTGCGCATCGCCCAGGGCGACGTGCCGCCGACGCTTCAAAATGTCTCCGTGCGCATGCTCGATGTCGGGCTGATGCAGGCCGGCGCCAGCGTCAAGGGCGAGTTCGAAAAGCGGCTGAAAGCGGTCATCGACGAGGTCCAGGCCTCGGAGACGCCGATCATCCTGTTCATCGACGAGGCGCATACGCTGATCGGCGCTGGCGGCGCCGCCGGAACCGGCGATGCGGCCAATCTCCTGAAGCCGGCATTGGCGCGCGGCGAGCTTCGCACCATCGCGGCCACGACCTGGGCCGAATACAAGCAGCATATCGAGAAGGACCCGGCGCTGACCCGCCGATTCCAGGTCGTCAAGATCGACGAGCCCTCGGAAGCCGTGGCCGTGCTGATGCTGCGCGGTGTCGCCGGCGTCCTGGAGCAGCATCACAAGGTGCAGATCCTGGACGAGGCGATCGAGGCGGCGGTCTCGCTCTCGCACCGCTACATCCCGGCCAGGCAATTGCCGGACAAGGCAGTCAGCCTGCTCGACACGGCCTGCGCCCGCGTCGCGGTCTCGCAGCATGCGACGCCGGCCGAGGTCGAGGACATCCTGCGCCGACGCCAGGCGCTGGAGGTCGAGGGGGGCATCATCGGCCGCGAGGCGGCGATCGGCATCGACGTGGCCGACCGGCAGGTCCGTGTCGAAGCCGGGTTGGCTGAGACCGAGACCGCTTTGGCCGCCGCCCAGGCGCGCTGGGACCGGGAAAAGGCCCTGGTGGCCGAGATCCTCGACTTGCGCGCGAAATTGCGCGGCGAGGGCGTGCCGCTCGACGAGGCGGCGGCTGAGGAGGGTGCTGCCGGAACCGGGAATGCGGAGGGCCCGGCAAAGGCCCCCGAGCAAAAGGCTCCTGAGAACAAGACCGGCGAGAGCAAGACTGGCGACGGCAAGGCTGCCGAGGCCAAGAAGACCAAAGGCTCGAAAACCAAGGCGGCCAAGGCCGCGAAGGCTGAAACGGCTTCCGCCGAGCCGGCGGATGAAGCCGCCGCCGACCTGGCGCGGCTCCGCGAGCTGATGGCCGAACTTGCCGCCGCGCAAGGCGAGACGCCGCTCATCCTGCCGTCGGTCGACCGTAACGCCGTGGCGGCCGTTGTTCAGGATTGGACCGGTATCCCTACCGGGCGCATGCTCTCCAGCCAGACCGAGAAGGCGCTTAAGCTCGCCACCACCCTGTCCGAGCGTGTGGTCGGCCAGGACCATGCGATGGAGATGATCGCCAAGCGCGTGCAGACCAGCCGCGCCGGCCTCGGCGCGCCCGAGAAGCCGGTGGGCGTCTTCCTGCTTTGCGGCCCCTCAGGCGTCGGCAAGACCGAGACCGCGCTGGCGCTGGCCGAGACGCTCTATGGCGGCGAGCAGAACCTGATCTCGATCAACATGTCGGAATTCCAGGAAGCCCATACGGTCTCGACGCTGAAGGGCGCGCCGCCCGGCTATGTCGGCTACGGCAAGGGCGGCATCCTGACCGAGGCCGTGCGCAGGAAACCCTATTCCGTGATCTTGCTCGATGAGGTCGAGAAGGCGCATCCCGATGTCCACGAGATCTTCTTCCAGGTCTTCGACAAGGGCATGATGGACGACAGCGAAGGCCGCCGGATCGACTTCAAGAACACGCTGATCCTGCTCACCTCGAATGTCGGCTCGGACGTCATCATGGACCGCACCAGGAACGGCACGGTGCGGACCGGCATCGACGATCTCGACACCGCGCTGCGCGCCCCGTTGCTGAAGGTCTTCCCGGCCGCCTTCCTCGGTCGCGTGGTGACCATCCCCTACTATCCGCTTTCGGACGCGATGATCGAGGCGATCACCAGGCATCAATTCGGCAAGATCGCGCGCCGGCTCAGGGCCACCAACGACGCCGAGCTGGTGATCGGCGAGGGCGTCATGGACCTGGTCAAGGCGCGCTGCACCGAGATCGAGTCCGGCGGGCGCATGATCGACGCCATCCTCACCAACACGCTGCTGCCGGAACTGAGCCGCGGCGTGCTCAACCGCTCGCTCGAGGGCAAGAAGATGACAAAAGTCATCGTCGGCGCCTCGGCGGAGGGATTTACCTACTCTTTCGAATAGGACCTCGCCGCGACAGGTCAAGGTTCGACGGCAGTGTCCGGCATGATGTGAAGTCCGTCGGTTTTGATCCCCGGCGCGACCTATCCGGCGGGCGGTGCTTCGCCGGATTCGACCTCCCTCGCGCCTGCGGCCGGCCCGCCGCGCAGCGCCACGTAGATCGCCGGGATCACCAGCACCGTCAGCAGCGTCGAGGAGGCAAGCCCGAACAGCAGCGAGATGGCCAGCCCCTGGAAGATCGGGTCGGTCAGGATCACCGCCGCGCCGATCATGGCCGCCAGCGCGGTGAGCAGGATCGGCTTGAAGCGGATCGCGCCGGCCTCGAGCAGGATGTCGACCAGCGGCCGGCCTGTGCCGCCGGAGTGGCGGATGAAATCGACCAGCAGGATCGAGTTGCGCACGATGATGCCGGCCAGCGCGATGAAGCCGATCATCGAGGTGGCGGTGAACGGCGCGGCGAAAGCCCAGTGGCCGAGCATGATGCCGATCAGCGTCAGCGGGATCGGGGTCAGGATCACCAGGGGCAGCTTGAAGGAACTGAACTGCGCGACCACCAGGATGTAGATGCCGAGGATCGCCACCATGAAGGCGGCGCCCATATCGCGGAACGTCACCCAGGTCACTTCCCATTCACCGTCCCAAAGGAGCGTCGGCTTGGATTCGTCGTCCGGCTGGCCATGCAGCGCGATCTCCGGCTTCGGAACGGTCCCCCAATCCGCCTTGGCGATGGCGTCGTCCACGGCGAGCATGCCGTAGACGGGCGCCTCGAAGGCGCCGGCGAGCTCCGCCATCACCATCTCGGCGGGGCGGCCGTTGTGCCGGAAGATCGGGTATGAGGCGGGTTCGCTTGCGACGCGCACCACGTCGCCGAGCTCCACCACGTCGCGAGCGCCCGGCAAGGCGTTGGCCGGCACCGGCGTCGCCAGCGCGCGCTGGTCGACGACGCCGTCGCCCTTCGACAGGGCGATGCGGATCGGGATCGGATAGCGTCCGCCGCCGCGGTGCGAATAGCCGACCGTCGTGCCGCCATAGAGATAGCTCAGCGTGTCGTAGACGTCCGACTGCTCGACCTTGTAATATTCGAGATTGTCCTGATCGATGGACAGCCTTTGCCTCTGCGGCTGGTTGTGGAAGCTGTCGTCGACGTCGACGATGAAGGGGACGCTCGCGAAGGTCTCGCGCACCTTGGCCGCGACGGCGCGGCGGGTCTCGGCGTCTGGCCCGTAGATTTCGGCCAGCAGCGTGCCCAGCACCGGCGGTCCCGGCGGTGGCTCGACCACCTTGATGACGGTGCCAGCCGGCATGGCCATGCCTTTCAGGCGCTCGCGCATGTCGAGCGCGATGGCATGGCTGGCGCGGCTACGCTCGCCCTTCGGCACGAGGTTCACCGTCACGTCGCCCTGTTCGGGGCTGGAGCGCAGATAGTAGTGGCGCACCAATCCGTTGAAGTTGAAGGGCGCCGCGGTGCCGGCATAGGTCTGGAAGGAGATGACCTCTGGCACGCCGGCCAGGCGGTCGACCGCTGCCTGCAGCACCCTGTTGGTGTCCTCGACGGACGAGCCCTTGGGCAGGTCAGCGACCACCTGCAGCTCGGTCTTGTTGTCGAAGGGAAGCAGCTTCACCGTCACATGCTTGGTGTAGATGAGCGCCATGGACGACAGCGTCGCCACACCGACGACGAGCAGGAACATCCAAGCGCGGCGGCGCGACTTCAGGATCGGCCGGGCGACCGCGACATAGGCGCGGCCGAGCGCCCCTATATGTGTGCCGCCATGGCCTGTCTGTCCCGCCGCCTCATGCCGGCGGCCTAGCTTCATCATCAGCCAGGGCGTCAGCATCACGGCGACGAAGAAGGAGAACAGCATCGCGGCCGAGGCGTTGGCCGGGATCGGGCTCATATACGGCCCCATCATGCCCGACACGAAAAGCATCGGCAAAAGCGCGGCGACGACGGTCAACGTGGCGACGATGGTCGGGTTGCCGACCTCGGCGACGGCGTCGATGGCGGCTGCGCTGCGCGAGCGCCCGTCATCCATTGCCCAGTGGCGGGCAATGTTCTCGATGACGACGATGGCGTCGTCGACCAGGATGCCGATCGAGAAGATCAGCGCGAACAGGCTGACGCGGTTGAGCGTATAGCCCATGACGCGGGAGGCAAAGAGCGTGAGCAGGATCGTCGTCGGGATGACGACGGCCACCACCAGCGCCTCGCGCCAGCCGATGGCGACGGCGACCAGCACGACGATCGAGATCGTCGCCAGGCCGAGGTGGAAGAGCAGTTCGTTCGCCTTCTCGTTGGCAGTCTCGCCATAGTCGCGGGTCACGGTCATCCCCACGTCCTTGGGGAAGATCTGTCCGCGCGTCTGCTCCAGCCGCTTGCCGATGGCGTCGGCGATGAGCACGGCGTTGGTGCCGGGCCGCTTGGCGATGGCAAGCGAGACGGCGGGACCACGCTCCAGCCCGCCGGCGGTCTTGGCGATGTTCATGACGCGGTTCTCGCCCGGCGCCGTCGCCAGCACGATGTTGGCCACGTCTCGCACATAGACCGGCCGTCCGTCGCGGGCGGTCAGCAGCAGATTGCCGATGTCGGACAGCCCTTGCAGCGTCTGGCCGGCGACCAGAACCTGCTGCTTGCCCTGCTCTCGCACCGTGCCGAGCTGGAAGGAGCGGTTGGCGCCGGAAATCTTGGCGGTCAGCTGCTGCAGCGTGATGCCATAGAGGGAGAGTTTCTCCGGATCGGGTTCGATCTGGATCTCCTCCGGCTGCTCGCCGACGATATATGTCAGGCCTATATCGGGGAGCTTCGCCACCTCGACCTGAAGCTCGCGCGCCAGCCGGGTCAGGTCGGCCGAGGAATACCGGCTCGCGGCCTCCGGCGTCGGCGTCAGCGTCACCACCACGATGGCGACGTCGTCGATGCCGCGCCCCACGATCAGCGGCTCCGGAATGCCGACCGGAATCCTGTCGAGGTTGGCCCGCACCTTGTCGTGCACGCGCAGCACGGCCGCATCCGAGCTGGTGCCCACCTTGAAGCGGGCCGTCACCAGGGCGCCGTCATCCTCGGTCTGCGAGTAGACATGCTCGACGCCGTCTATGCTCTTGATGATGGTCTCCAATGGTTCGGTGACCAGCTTGACGGCATCCTCGGCCTTGAGCCCGTTGGCCTGGACGTGGATGTCCACCATCGGCACGGAGATTTGCGGCTCCTCCTCGCGCGGCAGCGTCACCAGCGCAACCAGGCCGAGCGCGAGCGCGGCCAGCAGGAAGAGCGGCGTCAGCGGCGAGCCGATGAAGGAGCGGGTGAGCCCGCCGGCAATGCCGAGC
>RXJA01000584.1 GCA_003963455.1 Hyphomicrobiales bacterium | reverse complement strand
CGACTTTTGAACGCTCAACGTCATCGATCATCAATCCAGCATGTCTAGATTGCAGCCGAAGTTCCATCATGAGCCGTGTCCATGCTTGAAGCCGTGATCTTCGTCGTCTTTCCTTTCTGCATGCTGTTTGCCGCGATCTCCGACACGTTGTCGATGACGATCGCCAACCGCGTTCCCGTGCTGCTGGTGGCGACGTTCGCGCTCGTCGCGCCGCTCACCGGCATGGACTGGGCGACCTATGGCTGGCACTTCGCGGCCGGGGCTCTCGTGCTCGTGACGACATTCGGCCTCTTTGCGCTCGGCGGCATGGGCGGCGGCGACGCCAAGCTTCTGGCCGCGACCGCTCTATGGATGGGCCTCAACATCAACCTGGTCGGCTATCTGGTGACGTCGGCTTTCATCGGCGGCCTGCTGACCGTCGCAATCCTCGCTTACCGGAAATCGCCGCTGGCCATGTATACCGGCCACAGCCGCTTCCTGCGCTACTTTGCCGACGAAAGCGTGGGCATTCCCTACGGCGTCGCGCTTGGCGCGGGAGGGCTGATCACCTTCCCGGATTCGCCGCTGATGGTCTGGGCGCTGCAGAAGCTTACAGCATAGGACTTGGTGAGATCGATGTCGGCGATCGAAGGCGGCTTGGCCGCCTTTTTTTGTTAACGGCGGGCCGTTCCATCTAATTTGAGTAAACCTTAAATTAATCACGATCGTAAGCATTGCATTAACCTTGTTTTGACGATTGCAGCTGCAAAGTCCGGCCTGGCGAGGTGGTTTGCCTTGAGGCGAAGGGTTTCGGACGAATGCCAGCATCCCGATTGATTATTCTGGGCGTGGCTGCGGTCGCCGCGGGTGGCGCGGGCTATGTGGCGAAGAACATGGTCGTGGCGCCGGCGCCGCAGGTAGTTGTCAATGCGCCCGCACAGCCGGCGATGGCACTGCAGGATGTGCTTGTGCTTAGCGGCGACGTGCCGATGGGCAGCCAGCTCGGCAATAACATCAGCTGGGAACAATGGCCGGCCGACGGCGTCAACGCCAATTTCATCACGCGCGCCGCCGAGCCTGACGCCGTAGAAAAGCTCAAGGGCTCGGTCGCCCGAGTCGCCATGTATACTGGCGAACCCCTGCGGCGCTCCAAGCTGGTCGGCGAGGGGCAGAGCTTCATGTCGTCGATCCTGCCTTCCGGCATGCGCGCCGTCGCCACCGCGATATCGGCCGACACGTCCGCCGGCGGCTTCATCCTGCCCAACGACTTCGTCGACGTCATCATGACCCGGCGCGCCGACACTGGCAATGGCGGCAGCGGTTTCAACACCGAGACGATCCTCAAGAACATCCGCGTGCTGGCCATCGACCAGACCATCCAGGAAGACGAGGAAGGCAAGAAGACCAGGGTCGGCCAGACCGCGACGCTGGAGCTGACGCCGCAGCAGGCCGAGATCATCACCGTGGCGCAGCAGATGGCGGACCGCCTGACGCTCGCGCTGCGTCCGATCACCGACATCCATGAAAAGAGTACGGACGAAGCCGACTACCTGGTCAGCGGCAATGGCCGGCGCGGAACGGTGCGGCTGATCAAGTCGGGCGAGGTTTCCGAGGTGGGAGCAAGGAAATGAGGCTAAACGGTAAACTGCTGCCCTTCCTGGCGGCCGCGGCGATCAGCCTGTCCCTGCTCGGCGCCAACGCCCCGGGGCTGGTCGAAGCCAAGGCCGCCAGCGCCGGCGTGTCGGCTTCCGTCGCCACGCAGCGCGTCAAGCTCGGCCTCAACAAATCCGTCGTCATCGACCTGCCGAGCGATGCCTATGATATCCTCGTCGCCAATCCGGCGGTCGCCGATGCCGTGACCCGCACGGCGCGCCGCATCTACCTGTTCGGCAAGGCGGTCGGCGAAACCAACATCTTTGTCTTCGGCCCCAATGGCGAGCAGATCGTCAGCCTGGATCTGGCCGTCGAGCGCGACGTCGCCGGGCTGGAGAACTATCTGAAACGCTTCATCCCGTCCTCGCAGATCAAGGTCGAGCTTCTCAACGACAACGTCGTCCTGACGGGCACGGTCGACACGCCTCTCGATTCCAAGCGCGCCGTAGACCTCGCGACCATCTTCGTGTCCGGCGGTGAAGCGACGACGGGCCAATATTCGCAGACCGCCGCCGGCGGCTCGGTCAATGGCGGCGTCGACATCAACAACCCCGACCAGGAGCGCCGGACCTCCAAGATCGTCAACCTCCTGCAGATCATCGGCGACGATCAGGTGACGCTGAAAGTGACCGTCGCCGAGGTCAGTCGCTCGGTGATGAAGCAGCTTGGCGTCAATATGGTCGCCAGCGGCGGCAGCAACGGTATTTCCTGGGGCGCCCTCAGCGACCCTTACATGGGCCTTGGCAAACCGCTTTCGAACGCGGGCGCCAGTATCAGTTCGTCAGGGCTGCAGTCCTATATCAACGCAATGGAACAGTCGGGGGTCATGAAGACCTTGGCCGAGCCGACTTTGACTGCCGTATCCGGGGAAAAGGCGACCTTCAAGGTCGGCGGCGAATACAATATGGTGAGCGGTGTTTCCGCCAACGTGTCCACCGACAATCAGACCGGTCTGAAGACCTATTCGGTCGACAAGATCGAGTACGGCATCGGCTTGGAGTTCCAGCCGGTTGTTCTGTCGCCCGGTCGCATAAGCCTGAAAGTCAGAACCTCGGTTTCCGAACCGACAACCGAAGGATCCGTGTCGGCATCCACGGACAATAACAGCATCGGCATGAACGCTTTGTCGCTGCGCAAGCGCCTGGCCGATACGACCGTGGAACTGCCTTCCGGCGGTTCGATGATGATCGCAGGCCTCGTGCGCGACGATGTCAGGCAGGCTGTCAACGGATTGCCCGGCCTGACCAAGATCCCCGTGCTCGGCACACTATTCCGCAGCCGCGATTTCGTGCGCAACGAAAGCGAGCTCGTCATCATCATCACGCCCTATCTGTCGCGGCCCGTGGCGCGCAACGACCTGGCCAAGCCGGACGACAATTTCAATCCTGCGAGCGACGGTGCCGGCATGTTCCTCGGCCGCGTCAACCGCGTCTACGGCACCATGCAAACCGACAAGCCCGCCGGCCGTTACCACGGCGTCGTCGGCTTCATCTACAAATGAGTGGGAATGCGGATATGTCCAAGTCAGCATCGAAGGTCGTGACGGTCCGGACGGCATCCGGCATCGCAAGAATCCATCGCCAGGTGGTCCCGGCGCTGGCGATAGCGCTTGCGGCGTCGCTCGCCGGATGCGCCAATCGCGACAGCATCACTGTCGGATCGATCCCGGATGATTACCGCACGACCCATCCGATCGTCATCGCCGAGAAAAACCAGAAGATCGACCTGCCGGTCGGCGCTGGCGATCGCGGGATGACCGGCGCGCAGCGCGACGCGCTGCTCGGCTTTCTTGACGGTTACGACAAGAGCGCCGCGCCGGCGCTGACGATCGCGATGCCGGCCGGCTCCGCGAACGAGGTTGCCGCCCGCGCGGCCGGCCGCGATTTCGCCAGGCTCGCCATGGCGGCGGGCGTCAAGCGCAACCGTATCGTCATGACATCCTACCAGTCGGCTGTGCCGGAGGCGTCCGCGCCGGTGCGCGTCGCCTTCGTCGCGGTGAGGGCCCAGACCGACAAATGCGGGCGCTGGCCCGACGACCTCCTGGAGACGTCGGAGAACAAGCACTATGCCGACTTCGGCTGCTCCTATCAGAACAATCTCGCGGCCCAGGTCTCCAATCCCAACGATCTGATCGGTCCGCGCAAGCAGTCCGAAATCGATGCCGAAAATCGCGGCGCGGTGATCGACAAGTATCGTGCAAGGGGCATCTCGGACGAGTTCCTCGGCAATTCGGAAGTGACTTACTAGGCCGGACGACGAAGAGAGCAGTCACGGAAAGAGCATGACGATGAGCAATCTTGCCTACGACACGCCCACGGAAACCGGCGACCTTTCGCAGCAGGACATCGCCGCCATGCAGGCGTTGCGTCCGGTGCCGCGCATTTCGATCCAGGCTTTCTGCGAGACGGAAGGCGTCGCCAGCCCCGTGGAGCGCGCGGGCGAGGATCGCCGCATGGCCAAGGCTCATCTCAAGGTCCATATGGGCGGTATTCCGACCGCGATCGAGTTCTACCAGTCCGCGCCGACGCCGAACCTGATCCTGCTGGAATCTCGCAGCGAACCGAAGCAACTGCTGGAACAACTCGCCCAGCTCGCCGAATATTGCGATCCGTCCTCCAAGGTCGTGGTCATCGGCCACTACAACGATGTCGGGCTCTACCGCGAGTTGATCCGCTCCGGCATTTCCGAATATGTCATCGCGCCGGTCTCGATGACCGACATCGTCAGCGTCGTGTCGTCGATCTTCGTCGATCCGGAAGCGGACCCCATCGGCCGTTCGATCGCCTTCATCGGCGCCAAGGGCGGCGTCGGTTCCTCGACCATAGCCCACAACGTCGCCTGGGCGATGTCCTCGCTGTTCAAATCCGAAGTCGTCATCGCCGATCTCGATCTCGCCTTCGGCACCGCCAACATCGACTTCGACCAGGATCCGGCCCAAGGGATCGCCGAGGCCGTGTTTTCGCCCGAGCGGGTCGATGAGGTCTATCTCGACCGCCTGCTCGCGCAATGCGCCGAACATCTGTCGCTGCTTGCGGCCCCTTCGACGCTGGAGCGCGTCTATGATTTCGACCCCGAGGCGTTCTCTCAGGTCATCGAGATAGCGCAGCGCAGCGCGCCTCTGCTGGTCCTGGATGTCCCTCACATCTGGAGCGGGTGGACGAAGAACACGCTGATCAAGGCCGACGAGATCGTCATCACGGCCACGCCCGAGCTCGCAAACCTTCGCAACACCAAGAACATGATGGACATGCTGAAGCGGCTGCGTCCCAACGATCCGCCGCCGAAGCTGATCATCAACCAGGCGGGCGTGCCGAAACGGCCGGAGATCGCGGCTTCCGATTTCGCCGAGCCGCTCGGCATCACGCCCATGGCGGTGATCAATTTCGAACCGCTGCTGTTCGGCAATGCCTCCAACAACGGTCGTATGCTGAGCGAGATGGACGCCAAGAGCCCGGTTGTGGCCACGATCAACGAGGTAGCGCATGTGCTGACCGGACGCAGTGAAATCAAGGCAAAGAAGAAAGCAGGCCTGGGCTCCATCCTCGGCAAGCTCTCGCGCAACAAGAAATGACGCTGATTGAGCGGCATCGGGTAGTCGATCATGTTTGGTAAAAGAGGCAAGGACGACGGCAACCGGGCAATACCCGAATTCCGTCCGCCGGCATCCGCTCCCGCCGCGCCCGCTTCAACGGGGACGATGACGGTCGAGCGGCCAGCCGCGCCGACGTCCAGCGCGCCCGCCGCGCCGCCGGCTCGCCGTCCCGTCGAGGCGCCGCCCATGGCGCCCGAGCCGCCGAGGAAGGTCCAGCGCGAGCGCTCGGAGACCTATTACGACACCAAGAGCCAGGTCTTTTCGGCGCTCATCGATACGATCGACCTGTCGCAGCTCGCCAAGCTCGATCCCGAGAGCGCGCGCGAGGAAATCCGCGACATCGTCAACGACATCATCGCGATCAAGAACTTCGCGATGTCGATCTCCGAGCAGGAAGAGCTGCTCGAGGACATCTGCAACGACGTTCTGGGCTACGGACCGCTGGAGCCGTTGCTTGCCCGCGACGACATCGCCGACATCATGGTCAACGGCTCCAAGAACGTCTATATCGAGGTCAACGGCAAGGTCGAACAGACCGGCGTCCGCTTCCGCGACAACCAGCAGCTGCTCAACATCTGCCAGCGCATCGTCAGCCAGGTCGGCCGTCGCGTCGATGAATCGAGCCCGATCTGCGACGCGCGCCTACCCGACGGCTCCCGCGTCAACGTCATCGCGCCGCCGCTCTCGATCGACGGCACCGCGCTCACCATCCGCAAGTTCAAGAAGGACAAGCTGACGCTGGACCAACTGGTCAAGTTCGGCGCCATCTCGCCGCAAGGCGCGGAAATCCTGAAGATCATAGGGCGCGTCCGCTGCAATGTCGTCATCTCGGGCGGCACCGGCTCGGGCAAGACGACGCTGCTCAACTGCCTGACCAACTATATCGACCGCGAGGAGCGGGTCATCACCTGCGATGATTCGGC
>RXJA01000109.1 GCA_003963455.1 Hyphomicrobiales bacterium | reverse complement strand
CTTGATCTGAAACAGATTTGCTGGCTAAGCCGGGATCAATGCCTGGACCGGCCCTATTGCCTTGCAATCGCTTCCGCGTCTGAATAGGTCAGGAGGTCAGATCACCTGCCCGAGCGGACATGTCCAGCATCAACCTCAAACTTCTGCAGACGTTCCTGCTTGCCGCTGAAAACGGCAGCTTCCGACGCGCTGCCGAAGAAAGCAACCGCTCGCCGTCCGCCGTTTCCATGCAGATACGCGACCTCGAGGAACAGATCGGCATCTCGCTGTTCATCCGCACGGCGCAGCGCGCCAGCCTGACGCCCGAAGGCCAGGTGCTGTTCGAGGAGATCGCCAATGCGATGTCGCAGGTGCAGTCCAGTCTGGACCGGCTGACCGAGATCGCCGCGCGGCGCAAGGGCAAGGTGCAGATCGCCTGCGCGCCGACGCTCGCGGCGAGCCGGCTGGGCGACATACTGGCGACGTTCAAATTGCGCTATCCGCGCTCGATCGTCGAAGTCATCGAGACGCCGCCGCAGGCGGCGCTCGCGCTCCTGCAGCAGCAGGAAGTCGAGTTCTATCTCGGCCCGGAACTGCCGAACCTCAACGACTTCCAGTTCGAGTCGATCCTGGACGATCCGCTGATGGCCTGTATCCCGACCGAGACCTATGGCGGCGAAAAGAAGCTCAATCTGTCCGACCTTGCGCGCTTCCCGCTGATCCTGCTCAACCGCAAGACGGCGGTGCGCGGCCTTCTGGACCGGCTGACGGCGGCGGAAAGCATCGAGCTCAAGCCGCAATACGAAGTCGAAAGCGCGCAGACGGCGGTGGCGCTGGTGTCTTCGGGACTGGGCGTCTGCGTGGTGCCTGGCATCGCCATCTCGCGCAATGACGAGCGCATGCGGGTGGTGCCGATCGACCATCGCGACGCCCACCGCTCCGTCGGCATCATCACCGCGCGCGGCTATGTGCACCACTCCTTCTCTGAGCAGCTGATGAACCTGATCCGCACCAATCTGCGGGAATTGGCTCACTGACTAACCGGCGCCGGCCGATCTCACCTGAATCTCGATATGGCTTAATCGGTCTGGATCCAGACGGCCTTGGTTTCCAGATACTCATGCAGATGCTCGACGCCGCCCTCGCGGCCGTAGCCGGACATCTTCATGCCGCCGAATGGCACGGCCGGGTCTATGGCATGGTACATGTTGACCCAGACCGAGCCCGCCTTGACGCGCCGCGCGAGCTTGTGGGCGGTGCCGAGATTGGTGGTGAAGACACCGGCCGCCAGCCCATAAGGCGTCGCATTGGCGCGCGCGACCGCTTCGTCCAGCGTGTCGAAAGGCATGGCCGAGATGACCGGCCCGAAAATCTCTTCCCGCGCGATGGTCATCTTGTCCGACACCGCGCCGAAGACGGTCGGCGCGATGAAGTTGCCGCCGTCGTAGGGCTCGCCCGTCAGCCTTGAGCCGCCGGCGACCAGCCGGGCGCCTTCGTCGCTGCCGGCCTTGATGTAGCCTTCGACCTTGCCGGCCTGCCTGGCGTTGATCAGCGGTCCGATCTCAGTCTCCGCCTCGATGCCGTGGCCGATGCGCAGCTTGCCGGCGAACTCGGCGACGCGGCGCACGAACTCGTCATGGATCTCGCGCGCCACGAACAGGCGTGAGCCTGCAATGCAGATCTGGCCGGAATGCACGAACACCGCCATCGCCGCGACCGGCACGGCCTTATCGATATCGGCGTCGCGGCAGACGATGATCGGCGACTTGCCGCCAAGCTCCAGCGAGACGCGCTTGAGGTTGGCGACGCCGGCCCGGGCGATGGCCTGGCCGGTCAGCGTCGAGCCGGTGAAGACGATCTTGTTGACGTCCGGATGCTCGGCGAGCCGCGCGCCGGCCTCGGCGCCGGTTCCGGTGACGATGTTGACCACGCCATCGGGTACACCGGCCTCCTGCATCAGCTTAGCGATCAGGAGCGGCGTCAGCGAGGCGTCCTCCGACGGCTTGAGCACGATGGTGCAGCCGGTGGCTAAAGCCGGCGCGATCTTCCAGATCGAGGCGGCGGTGGGTGCATTCCAGGGAATGATCGCGCCGACGACGCCGACCGGCTCGCGCCGGGTGAAGGTAACGATCTCGCCGGGGATGGAATTGTCGATCGCCTCGCCGTGCAGCGCGGTCGCCATGCCGCCATAGAAGCGCAGCATGCCGATGACCCGGCGCCGGTTGGCCAAGGTCCGCGTGATCGGCAGCCCCATGTCGAGCGTGTCGGAGACGCTGAGCTCTTCCCAGTGCTTCTCGAACAGGTCCGCGATCCTGAGCAGCACGCATTGCCGCTCGTAGGGCGAGAATTTCGACCAAGGCCCCTCGAACGCGGCCCGCGCGGCGGCTACCGCCGCGTCGATATCCGCGGCTCCGCCGCGCGGCACCGTCGCCAACGTCTCACCCGTCGCCGGGTTCAGCGACTGCATCACCTGGCCGGACTGCGCCGCGACCCACTTGCCGCCGATGAACATCGGCCGGAATTCGCCATGGTAGAGCGCGGTGGCCTTCGCCCTCGGGTCGAAGTTCAGCGTCATCGTCTCCTCCTCACGAATTGCGACGCGACTATTACTCCCGCCGGGGGCGACCTCAAACAAGGAAAGCTAAAAGGGCGTTCAGATAATCGGACTGTGCAACGCGCGCGTCTTCCCCGATGGTTTCGGCAACGGAGGAACAGATATGAGACTTGCTGGCAAGGTCGCCATCATCACCGGTGGCGGGTCGGGATTTGGCGAAGGCATCGTCAGGAAATTCATCGAGGAAGGCGCGTCGGTCGTGCTGATGGATCGTGACGGGGCAGCGGCTTCGCGCGTTGCTGGCGAAGCCGGTGACAAGGTGCGGCCGATCACGGGAGATGTGTCGACGCTGGAGAGCTTCGTGGCGGCCGCCGATCTGGCCCGCTCAGCCTTCGGCGGGCTCGACATACTGGTCAACAATGCCGGCGTCGCGCAGCCGCCATTGCCGTTGGAGACGATGGACGAGGCCTTGTTCGACCGCATCGCCAACGTCAATATGCGCTCGATCTACAACGGCGCTCGCGCCGTGGTGCCCCATTTCAAATCCATCAAATCCGGCGCCATCCTCAATGTCGCCTCCACCGGGGGCGTCTCGCCGCGTCCGAACCTCACCTGGTACAACGCTTCCAAGGGCTGGGCGATCGCTGCCACCCGCGCCATGGCCGTTGAGCTTGCGCCGTTCGGCATCCGTGTCAACGCGATCAACCCGGTTGCCGGCGACACGCCGCTTCTGTCCACCTTCATCGGCTCGGGAGAGGAAAACCGCGCTCGCGTTGTCGCCACCATTCCGATCGGCCGGCTGTCGACGCCGCAGGACATGGGCAACGCCGCCGCGTTCCTGTGCTCCGACGAAGCCAGCATGATCACCGGCGTCGACCTCAACGTCGACGGCGGCAAATGCATCTAACTGTTTGCGTTTCCTGAGGGATTGGCGATGAAGGATGTCTACCAGATCGCGGTCGTGCATGGCGACGGCATCGGCCCCGAGGTGTGCGCCGCGGCGGTCGAGGTGGTGAAGGCGGCATTCGGGTCGGGATGCCCGTTGCGGTTCACCGAATACCCGGCCGGGGCGGAGCACTTCCTTAAGACCGGGCAGAGCTTCCCCGATCCGACTTTCAAGGCCTGCCGCGCGGCGGATGCGATCCTGCACGGCGCCGGCGGGCTGCCGGGCGTGGTCTATCCGGACGGCACCGAAGCAGGTCTCGATTTCACCCTGAGGCTCCGTTTCGAGCTCGACCTTTACGCCAACATCCGACCGATCAGGCTCTTCGAAGGCGTGACGAGCCCGCTCGCTGGGGTGAAGGCCGGCGACATCGACTACATCATCCTGCGTGAGAACAGCGAAGGGCTTTACGCGGCGCGCGGGGCAGGGGCGCTGCTGCGCGGCGAGGTGGCGGTCGACACGCTCGTGCAGACGCGCGCCGGGATCGAGCGCATCGTGCGCAAGGCCTTCGAGCTGGCGCGCCAGTCGAACGGCGCGCCCCGCGACGGCGTTCGCCGGGTGACCTGCTGCGACAAGGCCAATGTGCTGCGCAGCTACGCCTTTTTCCGCTCCGTCTTTGACGAGGTGGCGAAGGATTATCCCGATATCGCGACCGAACATGCGCTGGTCGACGCCATGGCCATGCACCTGGTGCTGAAGCCCGGCCATTTCAACGTCATCGTCAGTGAGAACATGTTCGGCGACATCCTCTCGGACCTGGCGGCGGCGACGGTCGGCGGCATGGGCATGGCGCCCTCGGCCGAGGTCGGCGACGCAAAGGGCTTCTTCCAGGCGGCGCATGGATCCGCACCGGACATTGCCGGCAAGGGGATCGCCAATCCCTACGGGACGATCCTGTCGGCGGCGGCCATGCTCGACTGGCTCGGCCGCGGACATGACGATGAAAGGCTGCGCCGGGCCGCCGATCAGATCCGCCGCGTGACGGAAGCGTGCCTGGCGAACGGGCTGCTCAGCGCCGATCTGAAGGGGAGATCGTCGACCGCCGAGATCACCGGGAACGTCTGCGACCGGCTCGCGGCCTGAGGCGATGGGGCGGGTCGATCGCCTCGTATCGGTGGAGGATTTCCGCCAGCTGGCGCGCCGCCGGCTGCCGAAATCGGTCTTCGAGTTCGTTGATGGCGGGGCGGGCCAGGAACTCACCTTGCGCGACAACCGCGCCGGCTTCGAGCGTATCCGGCTGCTGCCTCGCGTGCTGACCGATGTGTCCCAGCCTGACCTGACCACCTCGATGTGGTCCACGACCTATCCGACGCCACTGGTGATCAGCCCAATGGGATCCTGTGCGCTCGTGCGCCCTGGCGCCGATATCGCGATCGCGACAGCGGCAGCGGCGCGCGGGATTCCCTACACTCTGTCGACCATGGCGACGACCGGCGTCGAGCAGATGGCAAGGGCGGTCCAGGGACCGCTCTGGTTCCAGCTCTATGTGCTGAAGGATTTCGATTTCAATCGCCGGCTGGTGCGGCAGGCGCAGGAGTTCGGCTATTCGGCGCTCGTCGTCACCGTCGACCTCCAGGCGGGCGGCAAGCGCGAGAAGGACCTCAGGAACGGGATTTCGATCCCGCTCAGGCCTTCTTTGCGGCACATGATCGAAGGGATGGCGCACCCGGGCTGGTCGTTTCGCCTGCTTCGCGGCGGCTTGCCGCAATTCGAGAATGTCCGCTTCTATCTCGGCGACACCAGCGCAGGGCTGACGATCGCGGCGCGCGTCGGTCGCAATCTCCATGCGGGTTTCGACTGGGACGACTTTCGCACGATCCGCGACTGGTGGAAGGGCCCGCTGATCGTCAAGGGCGTCCTGCATCCGGATGATGCGACGCGATTGATCGGGGCGGGCGCGGATGGGATCTGGGTGTCCAATCATGGCGGCCGGCAGCTCGACGGCGCGATATCGAGCGTCGATGCGACCGAGGCCGTGCATGCGGCCGTTGGCGGCCGGGCTCCGATCCTGATCGATTCCGGCATCCGCACCGGCATGGATATCATCAAGGCAAAAGCGCGCGGAGCGACCGCCTCGGCGATCGGCCGGGCGGCGCTGTTCGGCGCGGTGGCGGGACAGGCTGGCGCCGAGCGCGTGCTGGATATCCTGCTGGAAGAGATCGCAACCGGCCTCAAGCTTTGCGGGGTGCCCGGTTTTCAGCAAGTCGGCCCAGCCTTGATCGCTCCGGCGGTCTGATTGAACGCAAGCTTCATCGCGTCGCCCATCTCGTTTGCCGAGGCGGCGGGTTGCGCCGATCATGCCCGGCGGTTATGCCGGGTCAGGATTTCCCGACGAGAGGCAGAGCTGATGAAGGTCGTTTCCACCTCCAAATCACATGGCGGCGTCCAGGGTGTTTACTCGCACACCTCCGACGTTTGCGCCTGCGACATGACCTTCGCCGTCTTCGTGCCGCCCCAGGCCAAGGATCGGCCGCTCCCGGTCCTGTGGTACCTGTCGGGCCTGACCTGCACGCACGCGAACGTCATGGACAAGGGCGAATACCGGCGGCTGGCATCCGAGCTCGGGCTCGTCATCGTGTGCCCCGACACCAGCCCGCGTGGGCACGACGTTCCAGACGAGAAGGACAATTGGCAGTTCGGCTGCGGCGCCGGCTTCTACCTCGATGCGACGCAAGAGCCTTATGCGAAGAACTATCGCATGT
>RXJA01000136.1:33517-33586 GCA_003963455.1 Hyphomicrobiales bacterium | reverse complement strand
TGCCGGTCGGCAAGGCGCGCGCATTCGTCGAGCCGGCCGCCGGCGAGTGCGCCAAGACGGTCGAGATGA
>RXJA01000136.1:0-33467 GCA_003963455.1 Hyphomicrobiales bacterium | reverse complement strand
CCTCGATCCTTCGCTGCTGATGTGGGACATGCGGCGCAATCTGAACCCCACGCCGCTGCCCGAGGGAAGAACGGTGATACAATTCCTGTATCAGGACCTGCCGGTGTCGAAACGCTCGTGGTGGCTGATCGTCGAGAAACATGGCGAGGTCGACCTGTGCTGGTACGATCCGGGCTTCGAGGTCGACCTTTACGTCTCGACCGACCTGCACACGATGACGGCGATCTGGATGGGGGTACTGACGGTCGCGAAGGCCGGCGCAAAGGTCGCCCTCACCGGCGACCAGGCCATCGGCAGGCAGATGCAGACCTGGCTCGGGCTCAGCCCGTTCGCGGTGGAACCCAAGCGGGCGGCATGATCCTCGGTGCTGTCGCGGCGGCGGCTAATGCTTGCCGCTTTCGTTACCCTCGCTGGCGGGCGAGAGCCACCGCGCATACACCTCGCCCACAATACCGCGGCGGAAGATCAGCACGCAGATCATGAAGATGAGGCCGGTGGCGATCGTCACCGGGAAGCCGGAGGTGGCCAGCGTGTTCTCCAGCCCGACCACCAGCCCCGCCCCCACCGCCGGGCCGGCCATGGTGCCGATGCCGCCGAGCAGCGTCATCAGGATCACCTCGCCCGACATCTGCCAGGTCACGTCGGTGAGCGTGGCGAACTGGAAGACGATCGCCTTCGTGGCCCCGGCGAGGCCGGCAAGCGCCGCCGACATGACGAAGGCGGCGAGCTTGTAGCGGCCGACGGAATAGCCCAGCGAAATGGCGCGGCTCTCGTTCTCCCTTATCGAGCGCAGGATCATGCCGAAGGGCGAGTTGACGATGCGCCAGATGGCGAAGACGCCGATGAGGAAGACCGCCAGCACGAAGAAATACATGTTCATGGTGACGTTGAGGTCGACCACTCCGAAGAGCGTTCCGCGCGCAACGCCCTGGATGCCGTCCTCGCCCTCGGTGAAGGGCGCCTGGACGCAGAAGAAATAGAACATCTGCGCCAGCGCCAGCGTGATCATCGAGAAATAGATGCCCTGGCGGCGGATGGCGAGGAAGCCCATGACGAGGCCCAGGCCCGCGGCGCCCGCGGTGCCGAGCAGGATGGCGGCCTCCGGCGGCCAGCCCCATGCTTTCACGGCATAGGCGCAGAAATAGGCCGCGCCGCCGAAGAAGGCGGCGTGGCCGAAGGAAAGCAACCCGGTGTAGCCCAAAAGCAGGTTGAAGGCGCAGGCAAACAGCGCGAAGCACAGCATCTTCATGACGAAGATCGGGTAGACGACGAAGGGCGCCGCGATCAGCGCCAAGATGCCCAGGCCGACCAGGACCCTTTCAAGCCTGACGGAGGCCGCGGCGCGCTCCTCGTGGAGGGTAAGATCGCTCATCTCAGGCGTCCCTTCCGAACAGGCCGGCGGGCCGAAGCAGCAGCACGATCGCCATGATGACGAAGACCACGAGGTTCGAGGCCTCCGGATAGAAGACCTTGGTCAGGCCCTCGGCGAGACCGAGCATGTAGCCGGTGACGATGGCGCCCAGGATCGAGCCCATGCCGCCGATCACGACGACGGCGAAGACGACGATGATCAGGTCCGAGCCCATCAGCGGACTGACCTGGTAGACGGGTGCCGCGAGGATGCCGGCGAGCCCCGCAAGGGCGGCGCCCAGCCCGTAGGTTAGCGTGAGCAGCAGCGGCACGTTGACGCCGAAGGCCTGCACAAGCTCGGCATTCTCGGTCGCGGCGCGCAGGTACGAGCCGAGCCTGGTCTTCTCGATCAAAAGCCATGTGCCTATGCAGACGATGAGCGAGGCGACCACCACCCAGCCGCGATAGTTGGGCAGGAACATGAAGCCGAGATTGGTGCCGCCGGCAAGCAGCGCCGGCACGGCATAGGGATTGCCCGAAACACCATAGTAATAGCGGAACACGCCTTCGATGACCAAGGCGAGGCCGAAGGTGAAGAGCAGGCCGTAGAGCGGGTCGAGGCGGTAGAGCCTGGACAAAGCGAGACGCTCGACCACCATGCCGAACAGGCCGACGATGAGCGGCACCAGCACCAGCGCCGGCCAATAGCCGATGCCGAGATGGACGAGCAGCAGATAGCCGATGAAGGCGCCGAGCATATAGAGCGCGCCATGGGCGAAATTGATGATGCGCAGCAGACCGAAGATGACGGCAAGGCCGAGGCTGAGCATGGCGTAGAAGGAGCCGTTGATCAGGCCGACCAGGAGCTGACCGAGCAAGGCCTGGATGGGGATGCCGAAGAGCGTGGTCATGGCGCCATCATACCCCCAGCACCTCATGCAGCTTTTGGCTGTGAGCGGAAAGCTGGCCGACCGGAAAGCCGTCCACAACCTTGCCGTGGTCCATCAGGTAGAAGCGGTCGGCGATGCGGGCGGCGAAGCGGAAATTCTGCTCGACCAGAAGGATGGTCATGCCGCGCTTCTTCAGCGTCGCCAGCAACTCGCCGATGCGCTGGACGATGACCGGCGCCAACCCTTCCGTCGGCTCGTCGAGCAGGAGCATCTCGACGCCGGTCCTTAAGATGCGGGCGATGGCCAGCATCTGCTGCTCGCCGCCGGACAGCTTCGTGCCCTGGCTGTTGCGGCGTTCCTTGAGATTGGGGAAGAGCTCGAAGATCTCCTCCACGCTCATGCCGCCCTTGGCCACGACCGGCGGCAGGATCAGGTTCTCGTCGACGGTGAGCGTGGCGAAGATGCCGCGTTCCTCCGGCACGAAGCCGAGGCCCTGATGCGCGACGCGGTGCAGCGGCAGGCCGATCAGGTCCTTGCCGTTGAAGATCACGCTTCCGGAGCGCTTGCGGATGAGGCCCATGATGGCGCGCAGCGTCGTCGTCTTGCCGACGCCGTTGCGGCCGAGCAGGGTCACCGTCTCGCCGCGCAGGACATCGAGGTTGACGCCATGCAGCGCATGGCCCTCGCCGTACCAGGCGTGGAGGTCGCGCACGGCAAGCAGCGGCTCACTCATGCGCGCCCTCTTCTTGCTCGGTCCCCATGTAAGCGACGCGCACGCGCTCGTCCTGGCTGACGGTGGCGTAATCGCCGGCGGCCAGCACCTGGCCTCGCTGCATGACGGTGATCCAGTCGCAGAGATCGGCGACGACGGTGAGGTTGTGCTCGACCATCAGCACCGCGCGGTCCTTCGCCAGCGAGCGGATGATGCCCGAGATCATGCCGACATCCTCATGCCCCATGCCGGCCATCGGTTCGTCGAGCAGAAGCACTTTCGGATCGAGCGCCAAGGTGGTTGCGATCTCCAGCACGCGCTTGCGGCCATAGGACAGATCGCCGGCCAGCCGATGCGCCGCATCATCGAGCCCGACTATGGCGAGCAGATCGCGCGCCCGGGGCGTCAGGGCGTCCAGCGCCGAG
Source organism: Hyphomicrobiales bacterium (assembly GCA_003963455.1). Lineage (GTDB taxonomy): Bacteria > Pseudomonadota > Alphaproteobacteria > Rhizobiales > Rhizobiaceae > Mesorhizobium. The sequence continues at coordinate 30,090 of RXJA01000136.1, read as the reverse complement.
ACGGGGCGCCAGAACTGGTAGCCCAGACCGCCGGGACGCTGCAGCGCCACGCGCACATTGTCGAGCACCGTGAGATGCGGAAAGATCGCCGAGATCTGGAAGGAGCGCACCAGACCCATGCGCGCGACCCTCGCCGGCGGCGTGCGGGTGATGTCGGCGCCGAGCAGTTCGATCCTGCCGCTGGTCGGCTGCAGGAATTTGGTCAAGAGGTTGAAGATCGTGGTCTTGCCGGCGCCGTTCGGGCCGATCAACGCATGGATCTTCGCGTGATGGACGTCGAGGTCGACATCCCTCACGGCGACGAAGCCGGCGAAGTCGCGCCTGAGGCCACGGGCGGAAAGCACCACCCGCGGCGTCGCTTCGGCGCTGTCGGGACGGACAGCGGTGGCGGTGTCGAGCGTCACTTGGTGACGAGCGGACAGCCGCTGTCCTCGGCCTTCATGAAGGCCTTGTCGCCCGGAATGGTCGCCAGATAGGTGTAGTAGTCCCAGTCCTTCTTCGACTCTTCCGGCTTCTTGACCTGGTAGAGATACATGTCATGCACCATCGAGCCGTCGGCCTGCACCTTGCCGTTGGCGGTGAAGACGTCGTTGACCGGCATCTCGTGCAGTTCTTTGGCCACCGCCTCGGTCTCGTCGGTGCCGGCCTTGTCGATGGCTTTCAGATATTGCAGCACCGCCGAATAGGTGCCGGCCTGGATCATGTTGGGCATACGGTTGGTGCGCTTGAAGAAACGCTCGGCGAACTTGCGGCTCTCGTCATCGCGGTCCCAATAATAACCTTCCGTCAGCACCACGCCCTGCGCCGCCTGCAGGCCCAGCCCGTGCACTTCGGCGAGCGTGAAGAGGAGTGCCGCCAGCCGCTGGCCACCGGCGACGATGCCGAACTCGGCGGCCTGCTTGATCGAATTGGAGGTGTCGAGGCCGGCATTGGCCAGCCCGACGATCTTGGCGCCGGAGGACTGCGCCTGCAAGAGGAAGGAGGAATAGTCGGTGGAGCCGAGCGGATAGCGAACCTCGCCCAGCACCTTACCGCCGCTGGCCTCGACGAGCTTGGCGGTCTGGTCCTTCAGCGAATAGCCGAAGGCGTAGTCGACGGTGATGAAATACCAGCTGTCGCCGCCTTGCTTGACGAGCTCGCCGCCCGTGCCGACGGCCTGCGAATGCGTGTCATAGGCCCAGTGGAAACCATAGGGCGAGCACTGCTTGCCGGTGAGGTCGGTGGAAGCGGCGCCGGTGACGATGTCGATCTTCTTCTTTTCCTTCGAAAGCCCCTGGACGGCGAGCGCCACCGACGAGGTGGTGAGCTCCATGATCGCGTCGACCTGCTCGGTGTCGTACCACTGGCGGGCGATGTTGGAGGCGATGTCCGGCTTGTTCTGGTGGTCCGCGCTGACGATCTCGATCGGCGCGCCCTGGACCTTGCCGCCGAAATCCTCGACCGCCATCTTGGCGGCCTCGACCGACCACTTGCCGCCGAAATCGGCATAGACGCCCGACTGGTCGTTCAATATGCCGATCTTGACCTTGCCGTCGGAGATTTCGCCGGCCGCCGCCGGCATCGCGGATGCCGCAAGCAGCGCGGCCGAGACGAGACAGGATGCTTTCACTGGTGGTTCCTCCCTTTGGCCAGCCACGGGAAACGCGGCGGGCTTGCAATGGTTCAACAGTTCCTTCCGGATTTTGGATTGAGCCTCGATCCCGCCTGCAATTCCTCCTCTTGCGGGATCGCGTCGCGTGCCTTGGGCGCACGGGCGCGAGCCTAGCACCACCTTTCGCGGGCCTGGAATGCTATTTTCGTAGCATGGCGCAGGGTCACGTCAGCGTGATCTTCCGGCAACCTCAACCGAGGCCAAGCACCGCCCTCACCTCTCGTCCGCTCATGTTGCCGTCGAAGACTTGACCGCTCACCAGGGCAGCCGCTTGCCATCGCGAAAAAAGCCGCCGGTCGGGCCGTCGTCCGGCAAGGTCGCGGCCCAGACGATGCCGGCAGCGCCCTGCGCGACCGGACGACCGCCAGGACCGCCCATGTCGGTCGCGACCCAGCCGGGGCAGATCGAATTGACCAGGACACCCGAGCCGCGCAGCTCGGCCGCCAGGATGCGGGTCAGCGCGTTGAGCGTCGCCTTGCTCGTCGAATAGGCCGGCGCGCCCGCGCCCATCGAGGCGAGCGAGCCGCCTTCCGACGAGACGTTGACGAGGCGGCCATGGCCGGACGCGCCAAGCAGCGGCGCGAAGGCGGCCGCGACCCGCCATGCGCCGAAGACATTGGTTTCGAAGGCCTCGCGGATCATCGTCCAGTCGGGCCTGAGCGCCCGCGCCGAAGGGTCGTAGTGAATGGCTGCGTTGTTGACCAGGACATCGAGCCGGCCGAACCGGCGCTCGACCTCGGCCGCCGCGCGGGCCGCCGCCTCGGGCGCCGCGACATCGAGTTCAACGGCCTCGACCTTGCCGCCAAGCGTCCTTGCCGCCGCCTCGCCCCTGGCGAGGTCGCGCACGCCAATCAGCACGGTGAAGCCGAGTTCCGCGAGCTGGCGAGCCGTTTCCAGGCCGATGCCCCGATTGCCGCCGGTGACGATCGCCAGCTTGCCGGAGTGGTTCGCGCCGCCGGTCATTGCTCCTGCTCCTTCTGTTGCTTGTACCGTCCACAGGATCGCATCGATCGCGCCGTTTGATTAGGGCGAAGAGTTCGCAATCGTCATGCGACATGGCTCATGAGTGGTTCTGAACCAATCGGATTCGCGTCACCCTGGCAGGCGTATTGGCACCCGGAGGCGCCGCCCTCGCCGATGGCCATGCGGACATCTCCCTCGGCCGCATGGGAGCGAGGGCCGCGCCAGACACAATCCGGAAACAAGATTCAACAATCCGGAAAAACTCGCGAAAAGACCGGCTGTCATAAACGGCACCGGAGCAGCCGGACGATTGCGGCGCGCGACAACAGACATCGATCTCAAACCAAGGATTGCCGATTATGAAAAAGACCCTTCTTTCCGCACTCGGCCTGGCCGTCGCGCTCGCTTTCGCGGTGCCGGCGCTCGGCACCAGCGAAGCCAATGCCGCGACCACGATGGCGAAGCCCGCCACCACCAAGATCGTGCATCACAAGAAGCACAAGAAGCATCACGTGGCGAAGCACCACAAGCACCACGTCAAGAAGCATCACGTGAAGAAGCGCACCCACAAGAAGCACGGCATGAAGCACGCCGCATAAGGCGCGCCGCCGGCTTTTTTGCTTTTCAGCAAGTCCGTTTCCGGATTTTGCGCCAATGACTTCATGACCGGATGATCCCCGGCTGCTTTGACTGGGGTCCGGGATCATCGCTTCCGAAAACGCCGTCCTTCAAGGGCGGCGTTTTTGCTTTTCCGCGATCATGTCCGATGACGCGGCGGTTGGGTTCCGGACGACGGCCTACTTCTTCTGCGGATGGATCGTCTCGCCGCGCTGCAGCATCGCGACCAGATCGGCGATCTTCTTCTTGCGTCCTGCCTCGGTCTTCATGGCGTGGGTGCGGAAGGCGAGCGCGAAGCGGTTCTGCGCCGAGAGCTTTTCCAGCATCGCCTTCGCCTTCGGCTCGGCATCGATCGCGGCCTGCAGGTCGGGCGGAATGGTCATTTCCTTAGAGCCGGCATAGGCGCGGCCCCAGCGGCCATCGGCCTTGGCAGCCTCGACCTCGCGCAAGCCATGGCTGGTCATGCGGCCCGCCTCGACCAGGCGCGCGACATTGTCCTTGTTGATCTTGCTCCACATGCTCTTCTTGCCGCGCGGCGTGTAGCGCTGCAGGAAGCTCGTGCCGTCGAGCGACTTGCGCACCGCGTCGATCCAGCCGAAGCAGAGCACGACGTCGATCGCCTCCTTCGGCGTGATCGAGGCCAGTCCCGATCCGACCTTGTGGACCTTGATCCAGACCTCGCTTTCGCGGTCGTGGTTTTCGCCGAGCCAGGCGTAAAAACTGTCGGCATCGGGGAATTCGCGCACCTTGTCCGGATCGACCTTGATCGGCGCCATTGTTGTTCCTCCTTGCGCGGCGCCGGAGCTGCTGATCTCCCCCCTCGTGGGGGAGATGGCCGGCAGGCCAGAGGGGGGGGCGCTGGCCCGCCGACCGGTAGTGGGTCAGTTGACCCGCTACCCGCCGACCTGTCGAGGCGTTCCTATAACCGATCGAGATTAAACTGGAAGGCCGAGTTCCTTCGCGCCCCCCTCTGTCCTGCCGGGCATCTCCCCCCACTTGGGGTCCACTTGGGGGGGAGATTGGCTGAGCCACCATCGGCGCCTCCGATACCACTATCGGTTTCTTCCGTTTCCACCGTGAGCGCCAAGCTGCCACATGACCGTCCATGCAATGGAAAGGCATGGACATGGACAAGCAGAAAATCCTGATCGTCGGCGGCAGTTCGGGCATGGGGCTGGCGCTCGCCAGGCGATGCCTTGCTGAAGGCGCGCACGTCGTCATCGCCGGGCGCGGCGAAGCGAAGCTCGGCGCGTCGCGCGCGGAGCTCGGTAACCCCGCAAGTCTCGAAACGGCGGTGGCCGACATCAGCCGCGAGGACGAGGTCGCGGCGCTGTTCCAGCGTATCGGCCGGCTCGACCATATCGTCAGCACCGCCGCCGATATCGAAGGCGCTTACCGGCTGCTGCCCGAGATCGAGCTTTCAGCCGCGCAGCGTGTGGTGGAGAGCAAATTCTACGGGCCGCTGCTGCTCGCAAAGCATGGCGCGCCGAAGCTGTCGCCGAGCGGCTCGCTGACTTTCGTGTCGGGCATCGCGGCCTACCGGCCGGCGGCGCGCGGTTCGGTGGTCGCGGCCGTCAACGCGGCGCTGGAGGGGCTGGTGCGGGCACTGGCCGTGGAGCTGGCGCCGATCCGCGTCAACGCCGTCTCGCCGGGCTGGGTCGACACGCCGATCTGGGAGTTCGTCGCCGGTGAGAAGAAGGGCGAGACGCTTGCCGCCATGGCCAAGCGCCTGCCGGCGGGCCGGGTTGGGCGGCCGCAGGACATCGCCGATGCAATCCGATTCCTGATCGGCAACGGCTTTACGACCGGAGAGACGCTGCATGTCGAGGGCGGGCACCGGCTGGTCTGACCGGCGCAAAGTTCCCGCCGATATCCGCGAGCAACTGCTTCAGCGCCGGCGGCTGGACGCGGCGGCGCCGCCAGACCATCACGACATCGGCCGAACGGACCGGGCCCGGCCAGGCAAGCTCGGCCACCTCGCCGCGATCGATCGCCGTGGCGACCGCCAGCCGCGGCACCAGGCCGAAGCCGGCACCGGCCGCCACCAGCCCGGCGATCGCGTCTATGCTTCCGGCTTCGGCGGCCAGCCTTGGCCTGCCGAGACCGGCCTCGGCGAACGCCTTGTCGATCATGGCGCGGTAGACGCAGCCGGTCTCGGTGGCGACGAAAGGCTTTTCGGCCAGCGCCGCCAGATCGGCATCCGCCCGGTTGTCGCCGGGCGGCGCGATCAGCACCAATGGCTCAACCGCCACCACGCGCCTGGCAAAGCGCTGGTCCGGCGCGCCGGCGCCTTCAGGCTCAGGCGGCCGCTCGAAGCAGAAAGCGACGTCGATCTCGCCGTCGCTCAGCCTGCGCAGCAAGTCCCCGCTCCCGGCGATCCTGAGCTTGATGTCGATACCGGCATGCGTGGCGCGGAAACCGGCGAGCCATGGAGCCAGCCTTGCCGCGGCTATCGTCTCCAGAGCGCCAATCGACAGGCTGCCGGCCGTCCCTGCCCTGGTGGCATCGACGGCGGCGCGCGCGTCGTCGGCGAGCGCCAGCAGGTCCTCGGCATAGGGTTTCAGCGCCTCGCCCGCCGGCGTCAGGGTGAGCCCCTGCCGCGAGCGGGTGAAGAGGCTGGCGCCAAGTTCTGTTTCCAGCGCCTGGATCTGGTCGCTGACGCTCGACTGGGCGAGATTGACCTCCCGCGCCGCGCGCGTGACGTTGCCGGCGCGCGCGACCGCCAGAAAGGTCTTCAGCAGCCTGGAGTGCATCGGCGCGCCGGAACTACTGCAGCTGCGGCTTCTTCAGGAAGGAATTGCGGTCGGCGGATTTGACACGCAGCCACGTCTCGCGGCCGTCGCGCACCACCCGCAGAGGGATCTCCGAACCGGCCGGGTTCTGCCAGAGCTTGCGGTAGAAATCGGCAAGGCCGTCGACCTCGCCGTCGCGCACATCGGAGATGATGTCGCCCTGGCGCAGGCCGGCCTTGGCGGCGGGGCCGCCTTCGGCGACGCTCATCACCACCACCACGCCGTTCGACTCGGCCGAGAAGGCGCCGAGCCACGGACGCGGCGCTTTCGACGCCTGGCCACGCTTGATCAGATCGTCGAGGATCGGCGTCAAGATATCGATCGGCACGACCATGTTGATGTCGGCCACCTCGCCGGCGCGGCTCATCTGCAGGCGCAGCGAGCCGATGCCGAGCAGCTTGCCGTCGCTGTCGAACAGCGCGGCGCCGCCCCAGGACGGATGGGCAGGCGCAATGAAGATCGCCTCGTCGATCAGATATTCCCAGTAGCCGGCGAATTCCTGCTTGGTGACGATGTGGGCGTCGACCTGCTGGCCGATGCCGTCGGCGAGCGTCACCGCGTCGCCGATATTGGCCTTCCGTGCATCGCCGAGCTGGACGGCCGGAAGGTTGAGCGGCGACAGCGCCTGCACCAGGCCGAAGCCGGTCTCCTGGTCATAGGCCAGCGCGTGCGCGGCGACCACGCGGCCGTCCTGGTCGGTCAGCCACACTTCCTCGGCCTCGGTGATGAGATAGCCGATGGTGAGCACCAGTCCATTGTCGCGGATCACCACGCCGCTGCCCTCGCGGCGCGTGCCCAGCGCATTGGCGGTGAAGGCGTCGTCGGGAACCGTGGCGCGCACGGCAACGACGGAGCGTGAAATCTTCCCGATGGTCATCTATCCATCCTGCATTGCGGGTCTTTGCCTATAAGTATGGCCGAAGGGGCGCGGCGCAAGGGTCTCCTCCCTTCTCCCCCTCGGAGCAGCAAAAGGCACTGGCCCAAGCGCTAGTTCAACGAAGATTGAACTTTTTTGTTTGACGCGCGCGCAACCGTACCTAACTCTATCGGCATCAGTGGCAGACATCCCCCTTCAGGAAACAAAAGGCCTCCAACATGGACGAATACATCCCGCCGAAAGTCTGGACCTGGAACAAGCCCAATGGCGGCCAGTTTGCCTCGATCAACCGGCCGATCGCGGGCCCCACGCATGACAAGGAACTGCCGGTCGGCAAGCATCCGCTGCAGCTCTATTCGCTGGCCACGCCCAACGGCCAGAAAGTGACGATCATGCTGGAGGAGCTTCTTGCGCTCGGCCACACGGGCGCCGAATACGATGCCTGGCTGATCAAGATCGGCGACGGCGACCAGTTCGGTAGCGGATTCGTCAAGGTCAACCCGAACTCGAAGATCCCGGCGCTGATGGACTACAGCGAACCGAAGCCGGTGCGCGTGTTCGAATCCGGCTCGATCCTCACCTATCTCGCCGAGAAGTTCGGCGCGTTCCTGCCCACCGAGCGCGCCGCGCGCGCGGAAACCTTCTCGTGGCTGTTCTGGCAGATGGGCTCCGCACCCTATCTCGGCGGCGGCTTCGGCCATTTCTATGCCTATGCGCCGCACAAGATCGAATATGCGATCGACCGCTTCGCCATGGAGACCAAGCGGCAGATGGACGTGCTCGACCGCAGGCTGGCCGAGAGCGAGTACCTGGCGGGCCCCGACTACACGATCGCCGACATTGCGGTGTGGCCCTGGTATGGCGGGCTTGCCAAGGGCCGCAGCTACAACGACGCCGCGCAGTTCCTCTCGGTGCATGAATACAAGAACGTGCAGCGCTGGGCCGACGCGATCGACGCAAGGCCGGCGGTAAGCCGCGGCCGCATGGTCAACCGCATGTCGGGCGACCCGGCCTTCCAGTTGCGCGAGCGCCACGACGCCAGCGACTTCGATACGAAGACGCAGGACAAGCTCGAAGCGGCGGAGTGATTTAGCTGATCTCCCCCCTCGTGGGGGAGATTGGCAGTTCGAGCGCCCCGCTATCTCCCATAAGTATAAGTCACGGTCGCCTCGCCGAGCTCGGAGCTCTTGGCCGCGACCGAGACCATGTCCGGCAGCGGATTGTCCGGCGCGCGAAGCGTCTTCTCGCCCAGCGCGTAGAGCGTGAAGACATAGTGATGCTGGCCGCTGCCGGGCGGCGGACATGGGCCGAAATAGCCGGCGCGGCCGACGCCGCCCTTGCCCAGAACCGAACCCTTGGGCATGTGCTTGCCACCCTGCGCGCCGGCGCCTTCGCCGAGGCCCTTGGCGCTGGCCGGGATGTTCCAGGCAAGCCAGTGCCAGAAACCCTTGCCGCCATTGGCGTCGGTGTCGAACATGGTGAGCGCGTAGCTCCTGGTGCCGGCCGGCGGATCCTTCCAGGCAAGCGCGATCGAGACGCTCTTGCCGCCGCAGCCGGGCCTGTCGCCGAGATATTTTGCGTCCCACTTGCCGTTGGAAACCGACGGGCTGGAGATTTCGAAGGCGGATGCCTGGGTGGCAAAGGCGGCGAAAGCAAGCATGGTGAAGCCAAGGCGCAAGATCATGGCAATGCTCCCTTCTGTCCAAGATGAGAAAGAGTTTAAACCAAAAGCGGCCCGAAAAAGGGCAGCCGCCGGGCGTCGTCGCGGCAACAAAAAAGCCCCGCCGGTGGAGGCCGTCGGAGCTCTTTCGTTGGACCGTGAAGGTGGGACTTTACGGCCTGTCGATCCAGGGGGTGTTGGATCGGCCGCGACCTTAGCCGAGGAACGGCCTCGCCGATAATCACGCCTGCGCACTACCAATCACGCCTGCGCGAGAACAAGGTGATAGCCGGCAAAGCAGCCATCGATCTGCCCCTCCGAGGGAGAGATCAGCCCCGCAGCAGCTTCGCCAGCCTCGGCACGCCTTCGTTCACCGCGCGGTCGTCGGCAAGCGTGAAGGACATGCGCAGCGTGTTGCGGCCGGTGCCGTCGGCATAAAAGGCGTTGCCCGGCACGAAGGCGACGCGCGCCTCTTTCACCGAACGCGCCAGGAGTTCCGTGGCATCCGCGCCTTCCGGCAGCGTCAGCCAGACGAACATGCCGCCCTCCGGGCGGCTCCAGGAAATGCCTTGCGGCATGTTGGCTTCGAGCGCGCCGAGCAGCGCGTCGCGCCGGTTGCGGTAGGCGCCGATCAGCTTTTCCACCTGGGCGTCGAAAATCGTGTCGGCGACGCGGTGCATGACCATCTGGTTGATCGAGGGGCTGTGCAGGTCGGAGGCCTGCTTCATCAGCACCAGCTTTTCCACGACATGGCGCGGCGCGCAGACCCAGCCGACGCGCATGCCGGGCGACAGGATCTTCGAGAAGGAGCCGCAATAGAGCGTGCGCGCATGATCGATGCCGCCGGAGCGGGCGCAGTCGAGCGCCAGGATCGGCGGCACGCCCACCCCGTCATAGCGCAGCGCGCGATAGGCGGCGTCCTCAATGACGGCGATGTCGAGCTCGCCCGCGAGATCGAGCACCGCCTCGCGCTGCTTGACGCCCAGCGTGTTGCCGGTCGGGTTGGCGAAATCCGGCACCAGATAGGCGAATTTCACCTTGCCCCCATTCGCCGCGGCCGCGGCGCGGTAAGCCTCCGGCGTCATGTTGCCGCCTTCGGTGTTGAGCCGGTCATAGCGCGGCTCATAGGCGTTGAAGGCCTGCAGCGCGCCGAGATAGGTCGGCCAGGTGACCAAAGCCGTGTCGCCGGGCGACAGGAACAGCTTGCCGAGATAGTCGAGCGCCTGCTGCGAACCCGAGGTGATGAAGATGTTGCCCTCGTCGCACGCAACGCCGAGCTTGCCCATATACTCCGCCAGCCATTTGCGCAGCGGCAGGTACCCTTCGCTGACCTGGTACTGCAACGCGGCGCCGGCCTCCTTGCCGCCCAGCACCGCCTGATAGGCATCGCCGATGGCCTGCGCGGGAAACAGCGACGGGTCGGGGATGCCGCCGGCAAAGGAGATAATGTCGGGCTGGTCGAGCAGCTTCAGCAGCTCGCGGATTTCCGAGGCCTTCATGCGCGACGAGCGCGAGGCCAGAAGGTTCAACAGGGTCAAGGCGCACCTCCCGCAGTGCATTTATTTAGGTCAGCTTGGTTGACCTATTATCAGGCCACGCCTTCCGCGTGAATACCCAAAACGGTCATGGCGCATCGTTCCGGCGACATTATTCCATCTGACGCACGTCGTTTCCCAAACCCGCCTCGCACTTTTGGGCGACATGCGCTGGCCTACATATTTGCGCGGATGCTAATGGGAAAGCATTGCGGCATGAGACGTCCCGGCGCACGATAGCAGCGTAGAAGCCTGTCATCGAGAGAAAACCAATCCGGCCGCGGGGGAACGCACATGACGCTCGAGATCATCGGGGCCGGTTTCGGCCGCACCGGTACGTGGTCGACTTTCGCCGCGCTGAACAGGCTCGGCTTTCCGAGCTACCACATGCAGGAAGTCATCATCAACAAGGCCAACCAGGGTCATCTGGACTTCTGGCGCAAGGTGGCGAACAGTCCGCCCGGCAGCCAGCACGACTGGGCCCAAGTGTTCGCCAACTACAAGGCCACTGTCGACAATCCGGGCTGCTGCGTCTGGCGCGAGCTGATGGCCGCCTACCCCAACGCCAAGGTGCTTCTGACGCTGCACCCGCGCGGCGCCGAGGCCTGGTACGACAGCACCATCGACACGATCTACTTCACCGAGAATGTCTGGCAGTTCAAGGTGCTGGAATGGCTGACGCCGTTCGGCCGCAAGTTCGGCGACATGTCGCGCAAGCTTGTCTGGAGCCGCACGCTCAAGGGCGTGATGAACGACCGCGACAAAGCGGTGGCGCGCTACAATTCCTATGTCGAAGAAGTGAAAGCGGCGGTGTCGCCCGAAAGGCTTCTGGTCTTCAAGGTGACCGACGGCTGGGCCCCGCTCTGCGATTTCCTCGGAGTCCCGCTGCCCAACGAGCCCTTCCCCAACCTCAACGACCGCGCCAGCATCAAGAAGATCATCCGCGAGATGATCATCGGCTCCTATGTGATGCTGGCGGGCGTCGCGGCGGCGATCGTGCTGGCGGCCGGCGCGCTGTGGTGGCTGCTGGGGTAACGCATGCGGTTCCGCGCGAAGAAGGCGGGATTGTCGTTATATTAGAAATGGCGCATATTACTTGAGCCGAAGCGTTGCTCCGGTTGTGAATCGCTATTGGCCATGGCTGCCCAGGCGATCCGCAGGCCACGTCAAATGTCAGTGAAGAACGAGCAACCCGGTGCGCCGCTCAAACGATCGAGCAGCCCGGGACAATGATATTTGGAGGAGATTCCCATGAAGGTCACCGTATTGGCGAGTTACGAACCCCACGCCGCCAAGGGATTGATGCAGGGCTCGGACCGGGAGGCCGCGATCCGGACGCTTTTCGAAAGCGTCGGCGGCAAGATGAACAGCCTGATGTTCACGCGCGGTATGTACGACGTCGTCGTCAACGGCGAGGTGCCTGACCAGAACGCCGGGATGGGCCTGACCCTTGCCGTGCGGGCAAGCGGTTCGGTGAGCGACCTCGTCATTCTCGAGGAACTCGACATGAAGGCGGTGATCGCGGCCGCCAAGAAAGCCGCCGGCGCCTACAAGCCGGCCGGCTGACCTCAACCGATGGGAGGACGCCATGACCGCTTACAACGTAGTGCGCTTTCGCACCAAGCCGGGCAAGGAAAAGGCCTTCGTCGACGCGCATGAGAAGGTCTCGCTGAACGCCAAGGGTTTTCGCAAGGGCGCCCTGATCAAGACGGGCGAGCGCACCTTCTGCATGGTGGGCGAATGGAAGGACATGGACAGCCTCGCCGCGGCGAGGCCGATGATGATCGGCATCCTCGATACGTTCCGCGACATGCTCGAGGACCTCGGCGGAGATCTCGGCGTGACGGATCCGGTATCGGGGACAGTCGTCGCCGAAATTGGCTGACTGAGCGTCACTGGACGATGGCCGGGCAGCGAGATGCGGCCGGCCAATCGCGCCGAAGATGTCGACCCGTCAGCCGGCTGCAAGCGCCGGCTGGCCGTCCGGCTCACGCTCTTTCGCTGGCGCAAGCTGGCCTCCCCATGTCACAATCGACCGAGGGGGCTGGTCACCGGCAATGAGCAAGAGCGTGCGTTCGAAGAAGAAACGTGGGCTGCTGGCGCCGCTTGCGCGCTCTATCGCGGCAATCGTCCTGGCAGGCTCGGTGCTGGTTGCCGGGCTGTGGTATCTTGCCAGGCCGGCGGTGCCGGATGGCTTTTACACCAGCCGCCGCGACCCCATTCCGCCGCCTGGCACTCTGATAGCCAGCGAGCCGTTCACCCGCGACGTTCCGCAAGGCGCTCGGGCCTGGCGGGTGCTCTATGCGACGACGCGCGCCGACGAGACGCCTGCGGTCGCGAGCGGGATTGTCATGGCCTCGATGGGTTCGAGCGCCGCCGGCAGGCCGGTAGTCCTCTGGGCGCATGGCACGACCGGCATGGAACCCGGCTGCGCGCCATCGGTGTTGAAACATCCATTTGACAACGTGCCGGCGCTCGAGGCCCTGCTCGAGCAGGGCTGGGTCTATGTCGCGACCGACTATGTCGGCCTCGGCACCTCCGGCGGCCATGCCTATCTGATCGGTGAGGATGCCGCGCGAGCCGTGCTCGACTCGGCGCGCGCCGCGCGCCAGATGCCCGGCCTGAATGCCGACGGCAAGACCGTGGTCTGGGGGCATTCGCAGGGCGGCAATAGCGCGCTGTGGGCCGGCATGCGCGCCATGGGCTATGCGCCGGACGTCAACGTGGCCGGGGTGGCGGCGCTCGCGCCGGCAACCGACCTGCGCGCGCTGTTCAGAGCCGTGCAGGGCACCATGTTCGGCAAGATCGTGTCCGCGTATCTTGCCGAGGCCTATGCCAAAGCCTACCCCGATGTCCGGTCTGGCGACTATCTCGGCGCCGTGTCGACGATACTCGCCCGCGACATGGCGGGGCGATGCGTCGGCGGCAGGGCCACCCTGCTCTCGATCGCCGAGAGCGTGCTGCTGCCGGGCGGCATCTTCCGTCGGGATCCGGCCTCGGGCCCGTTCGGCGCAAGGCTCGACGAGAATATGCCCAGCGGCCCGATCAATGCCCCGGTCCTGATCGCGCAAGGCGCCGACGACGACCTGGTCCCCGCCCGCATCCAGCAGGCCTATGTCGCGAAGCGATGCTCAGCGGGACAGGAGATCGACTATCGGCAGTTCGATGGCCGCGACCATCTTTCGCTGGTGGCCGGCGGCTCGCCGCTCGAGGCCGGGTTGATCGCGTGGACACAGGACAGGTTCAACGGCGCGCCCGCGACGCCGAACTGCGCCCAGTAGTGAATCCCCTTTTAGAACGGCAAGCGGATTTCGTCCGGCTGGCTCGGGGCTCCCGGCCAGCCGATGTCCTTGCGGATCTCCGGCGGCAGTTCGTTCAGCTCGCGCGTCGTGCGGCGGCGCTTGCCGGCCTCAGCGAAGGCCGCGCGGATTCGGTTGAGACTTTTGAACATGGAAACCCCCATAAATCAGCGACCGAAAACCGGTGACGCCTCTTCACCCTGCGCCGCTTTTGCGGTGCGTCTGTAACCGGTGGATTGCGCGCGAACGGTGAAATGCTTCACGAAGCCGGAGCGGCTCGAAACATTTGTGTGCAAACTAATTTACGAGATCCAGGGCTGCCTTCGCTAGCTACTTCTGATTTGCTTTCTGCTTGAAAAACTCGCGAATCTGCTTCGCCAGTTCGTCCATGGTAGCCTTGCGGAGATCAGGACCCTTTGCCACTTGATCTCCTGCACCTAGCGCTTCATACAATTTCCACACCTCATCTGTCGCAGCCTCGACGTCGCCATCGCTGATCGTTTTTACGTCGAGTTTGGCAATATCATCAGCCTGGGGATGGGGCTTCTTTGTGAGCATACCTGCCAGCCAGAATAATACGTAAAACCGCACGTTGGACCGGTCCCTGGCCTTCATCTCAGACCTACTTCTAAGGACGCGATCAACAATCCGAATCAGCGCTGCAGCGTTAGTGTAAAGACCGACAGGACGACTCTCTGAAAAGACGTCTGAATATACTGCATCGTCTTTGATCAACGAAGAAGGACGAGCTCGCGCAGTGTCGGGTCGACCTAGGATGAGAGTCATCACCGCTTGCGCCATGAGCGGGATGCTTATGATCTTGTCCGCCGGCTTTCCTTCATTCTTATAAAAATTCTTACGCCTGTCATAAAACAAACCTGCTGATTTCAATGCCTCTTCAATATCTCTCTGCACTTTGTCAGTGGCTCTTAGCGTAGCCGGCTGCATTGGATTTTGATTGTTTGTTGCCTTTATTATCTTATCCCTTGTCTCCTCGTTCTCAGACGCAACTATCTTTACCATTACGCTTCGTTTATCGTTCGAATCGCCGTGAAAGTGCCGTGCAATCTGCGTTGATGTCTGGAGCCCATTGACGATTTGGGGATTCTCGATCGTCACCGTATCGCCATTCAATGTGGCTCTGCTCGCAAGGATCGTGACGCCATTATTCATCCACCAGAAATCAACGGTCTTCTCGCTTTGGAGGGTATTGACTATTTCCGCGTTAACTTCGGTCGTACCTTGGAAGTCGCGAACGTTTGACTCGAATAGCTCTGCTCGAATCTTTCCATCTGAATTCTTCAGAAAGTGAGCATACTCGCTAAGAGGACTGAGCACGACGTAGCTGTCGATGTCGCTAAGATTCTTGCTGACACGAAGGTCGTACGTTGTCTTGGGCCGCCTCCTTGCCAACTCGAGGAGGCGCCTCGCGCCGAGGAACTCAACAGTGACCTCAGCATCGGGAAAGAGCCCTCGAGCCACTTCCTTCAGCTCTTCCGCCTTGAGCATGAGATTGCTATGAATAGCCGTATCAGCGCTCTTCGAAGCATAATAGTAATATATTTTCAGCGTCGGAAATTTCGAGGCAAGCTTTCTGTACGTTTGCCTAAAATTATCTAAAACTGCCTTTACCGCCGAATTATACTGTGGAAGCTCGCTATACACCGCGTCAAGTTTAAGCAGGTGCCGTGTCACTGAAATTAGGCGATTGACAGGAGTTTCACTAAAGCCCCCAGATGTCTTCGATTGAATGATATGAAGTTCGATGCGGACATCTTTCTTAAAGGGGGATACATCGAAGTCCTCATACGCAAGCTCGCCATTTACGAACGAATAAGCAGAGTCGATTCCTCCATCATGCTCACCATCAACTATGCCCGCCTGCACATCGTCGTAGGAAAGATCAAAATTTTTCAGTACTTGTTCCACACTGAATATTTCAAAATACTCCTGATCAGATAACGCGGGGGCGAGCTCTTGCCGCTGCTGGGTCAGGACATCATTTAAGAGTTGTTGAGAATTATCCGCCACCGTGAGAGCCCTCCGAATAGAATACGTCACCTATGGCAAAATTCGCGAAAACTTCCAGCTATATTTGAAGGCGGCAGGTGATCAGCATAGGTGAATCCGCTTCGTTTGATGTTGCGTGATTGGGCTTATCTAACCCCACGATCCCGCGCCACTTCCCTGCCCGCCCGATAGACGGCGCGGTCCCTCGGCACCGCCACCACCGCTTCGGGAACATGCTGGGCCTTCATCGCCACGAAGTCGGCTTTGGCGCCAACGGCGATGCCGTAGCCTTCGAGCCCCAGCGCCTTCGCGCCGGCATGGCTCGCCAGGTCGTAGGCGGCTTCCAGCTCCCGATCCTCGTAAAAGCCGGAGCGGTAGCCGATCATGTTGGCGCGGTTGAGCATGTCGCCATCGCCATAGGGCCACCAGGAATCGCGGATGTTGTCGGAGCCGGCGAAGACCGTGACGCCCGCCTTGCGCAGCGCGGCAACGGGCGGGAAAGGGTGATCGCCTGGCGCGTTGGTCATGATGGCGACGCCGGCGGCGGCGATCCGCTCGCCGGCCCTGGCCAGTTCCTCGGGAGAAATGTCGCCCAGCGCATAGGCGTGGCTGACGGCGACTTTTCCCCGCATGCCCGATGCCGCGGTCCGGGCGACGATCTCCTCGATCTCGAACAGGCCGAGCGTGCCGCCGTCGTGCAAATGGATGTCGACCCCGGCGCCACGCTTTTCGGCGAGGCCGAAGACGACGTCGAGATGGCCCTTCACATCGCGGTCGAAGCTCGCCGGGTCCAGTCCGCCGATGAGATCGCAGCCGAGCTTCAGCGCTTCGTCGAGCAGTTCCGCCGTGCCCGGCGAGGACAGGATGCCGCTCTGCGGAAAGGCGACGAGCTGGATGTCTATCAGGTCGCGGTATCTTTCGCGCACCCCAAGGATCGTCTCGACATGCTTCAACCCGACATCGGCGTCGACCATGACATGGCTGCGCATGGCGAGGCTGCCATGGCCGACGCAGAGCTCGAGCTGGTTTTTCGCGCGCTCCTCCATGGGCGCTGCCTGCTCGAGGTTGCGCATCTGGAAGGCGACGCGCTCGCGCACGTCGAAGCCGTTGACGCAGGGAATGTGCGGGCGCCAGGCATCGCCGTAGAAAGAGGTGTCGAGATGGATGTGGCCCTCGACGAAGGCCGGCAGCACGAGTTGGCCGGCGAGGTCGATGGCGCCGGCCGGCGGCATGGCCGCATTGGCGGCCGGCGCCACGGCGCTGAAGCGGCCGCCTGCGACGGTGAGGTCGGCGAGTGTCCCGTCGGCAAGCCGGGCGTTGAGAAAATGAGTCCGGTTCACGGTGCAATCCCTTGAAAAGGAAAGCGTCAGTGGTCGCCGTTCGAGCGGACGAGGTCAATAAGGCGCCGGATGGAAAGTGTTTCGCGTGCCTCCTGCCGCCTGCGGGAGAAGGGAAGTCGGGCGCCAGCCATATACCGCTATCGCGGAAGTTTCAGCGGCCGGCGAATGTGCCATGATGAAGCCTGCGGTATGAGGCCGCCGTGGTCGACGCGGACGCCCAAGCACATCCCCAACAATGCGCCCCCAACGGCCGCGTCGACCATGAAATGCCGACGGCGGCCTTGCCCTAAAGCGCGTCGCGATCTTTCAGATTCGCTCCATGCTTCAAGTCCTTGTTTTTATGCATGTCGTTGCCCCAGAACCGCTGCACACTTCTGGGCGACATGCATTAGGTTTTTGATTCTGCGCATGTCTTTATCCCGAAACCGGTCCCACTTTCGGGAGACATGCTTTAGGTCGCCGTTTTTCGGCCTTGTCCTCAATCAGCCCTTTGTGCCGGCATATTCGGCGACCAGTCCCTCATACGCATCGAAGGCCGGCAGCGCTTCGTAACTGTGCACGGCGGGCGTTGTCGCCCAGGGCAGTTTCTCGGCCGTCCAGGTTTCGATGAAGGGCGTGAACCAGGCATGATCGTCGAGCATGGTCGGGCGCAGATTGACGAACCAGTCCATCCCTTCGGGCCGGGTGAACATCCAGCTCATGCAGTAGCCGCAGAAATAATGCCTCGACGCGCCATGCAGGCCGCCGATCACCGGCTCGCCCTGGGTCACCTCGAAACCTTCCGAGGGGATCGCCGCGCTCAGCGAATAGGCGCTGGACGACATGCGCTGGCAACCGGTGCAGTGGCAGGCCATGGTGAGAATGGGTTTCGCCGAGATCTTCAGGCGCACGCGGCCGCAGCGGCAGCCTCCTTCGGCGGGCAGGGAAAGCGCAGGCAAGATGGGCTCCTTGGGTTGGGTTGTTCCCTTCTCCCCTTGCTTGTTGTGGGAGAAGGAAGAAGGCGCTCAGCCTTCCGTCAGCTCCGCCGTCGTCGCCATCCGCGCGCCCTGCGTCTCGAAGGCCTCGTTGTGGCGGGCGATGATGTCGGGCGCCGTTTCCCTGTCGCCGTCCAGCGTCGAATGCGCGTCGGAAACCACGGTAACGCCGAGCCCCTCGGCGAAGGCGCCCTTGACGGTCGCCGCGACGCAGAAATCGGTCTGCGCGCCAAGGAGCACGACATCCGTGGCCCCCTGCCCGGCCACCCATTCGGCGAGTTCGGGGTTGGAGAAGGCATTGCCGACCTTCTTGCCGAAGGTCGGCTCGTCGGCGGCCTGGCCGAGCGGCGGCCATACCGGCCAGCCGGAAGCGCCCGGCGCCAGCGGGTCGCCCTGCGGCCCGTCATGGCGCACGAACGCCACCTTGCGGCCGGTGCGCCGCGCCCAGCCGATCAGCCTGCGGGTGCGCTCGGCGATCGCATGGGCGTCATGGATCGGCGGCTCGAAGCGACCATCGAACATGCCAGTCTGCAGGTCGATGACGATGAGCGGCGCGGCGGCGGAGGGAGGGGTGTCTGGCATGACGGCGAAGATAGCGTTGGTGGCGGATGGGTCAAGGACGGGGACCAACCGGCAAGCGTCACCCTCAAGTTAGAATAAACAATCTGTGGTTGAAATCAGAAAACATCACAACTAAGATGGTCGCGGGATTGGGGAATGACAATGAGTGAACAATACACCGTATTCCTGATCGGAGGAGGCACCGGCGGTGACGAGCAGGCGGTGTTCACGCTGCACGACGTGGGAACCAGGTGCAGGCTTACCTGCAGCTATCGGAACAAGATCATCGAGGCAGAAGAAGACGACTATTTCGAAGCGCTGTGCCAAATCCGCAAGCAGCTCGAAGTGGAAGGAATCCTGCCCTTTTGTTACGGCGCGAGTTGCAATGTTTTCCCGGAAGGAACCGTGACAGAGATGAGTCGCGGGCTGGTGGTCTGCAAGGTAAAAACCGGCGAACATCCCAAGAAGAGCGACTTAGTCAATATATTTGACGAAGGCTATGATGTGGTGCCTGTGTTCGTCCATATGCAGCAGAAGTTTTGGGATTCATGGCTCGCCTCCCTGCCCCGGTCGCAAGACTCAGAGGGGACGAACGCAAAGGTTAGAGCAGTCCCCCCTCTCTTGCGATTTCTGACACTTAACTTCGCTAAGATGTTGAAATCGCTATCTCCCCCACCAAGGGGGAGATAGGAGCGCCGCGCTGGTCTCAGGCGTTCCTCGGATCGGCCAGGCATTGCGGGATCGCGCGAGTGGCGGCGATCAGCTTGCCGCGCACTTCCGAGGGCCGGCGCAGATTCTGCCAGTAGGCGCCGATGCCCTTCATTTCATTGCCGGCATCGCCGCCCAGCGCTCCGTCGGCGGCGACCAGTATCGTCACGATCTTGACGCCGCAGGCAAGGTTGCGGTCGGGATCGGTGATGTCGACCTCCGACTTGAAGCCGCAATGGTATCGCTGCTCGTCCGACAGCGACAATTGCAGCAGGCCGATCGAATACTGGTCCTGGTCCTCTTCCCAATAGGCGGCGGAGCTGCTGTTGACGGATTCCGCGCTGACCAGGTCGGTAAGCAGCGTGCGCCAGAACACGGCGCGGCCGCCGCGGCCCTGGCGCAGATAGCCCGGGCAGAAAACCCCTATGTCGGAAGGTTCGAGACCGCTCAACGGTTTTTCGGCATCGATCAGGTAGGCCAGCTTGCGCGCCACGGTCTTCTGATCGACCATCTTTGTCACAGCGCCCTGCCCCGCCAGGCAGTTTTTCGCGAAGGCCTGCGCCTCCGGCTGGGTGGTATGCCCGTGGGACTTCCATTGGTCGGTGCAGGACGGGCGAGACGCGACAACCGGCGCCGCCGGTGGCGCGGCCGGCGCGGCTTCCGCCACCTTGGCGGGCTTCGGTGCCGCGGGCTTCGGCGCGGCGGCCTGGGGCACGGCGCTATCGATGACCTTGGGGTTGGCGCAGCCGTCGAGCGCCAGCGCAAGTCCCATCAATGCCAGGGCGGCGCGGATCGGCTTCGACCGAAGCCCGGCCCCCGAACGGACTGATCCGCAAGCGCGCAAAGAACCCCCTCCCGAGCAGTAAACAGATACAGACCAGCCCGGTCTCTTGAGGTCACTCTGCCAGATCGGCCGTGGCCTGTCACCCGATCCCGCCGGTGATCGTGAAGGTTCCCTTACAGCGCCCGTCGGGCAGCCGCGCGACGGCGGTGACGATCGAGCCATAAGCGCCGCGCCAGACACTGTGGAAGCCCTGATGCGTCGAGGCCGGCACGACCATCCGGCCGGCGTGGCGGCTGCCTTCCGCCTGCATGAGCACAGGCTCGCCGTTGAGGTGGACTTTCACATCGGCCGGCTGGTCCGCGCCGACCTCCAGCACGATCGCGATCTCGTCGGTGTCCCCGGAGCGCGTCGTCTCGGCGGTCAGCGCCAGCGTGAGCGGCGCGTCGCCGGCCACAGCGCCCCTGCCCTCGAACACATCATCGGCCAGCGCCGGCGTGCGCGGCGGAACGGTGCGGCGCCTGGTGGCGCGCTCATAGTCGCCGGCAATCATCAGCAGCGCCGTGTCGTCATAGGCCTTGCCGGCGAAGGTGAGGCCGACGGGCATGCCGATATTGGCCATGGTGCCCATCGGCACCGTCACCGTCGGGATGCCGAGATGGCGCCAGACGAGATTGCCGTTGGCTACCCAGGTGCCGTTGCGCCAGGCAAGCCGGGCGGAAGCCTCGTTGACGTCGGCATCGGCCGGGCCGACATCGGCGACCGCCGGCAGCACCACGGCATCGAGGCGGTTGGCGTCGAGCCATTCCTCGAAGTCGACGCGGCGCGTTGCCTCCAGGCCCTTGAGCCCCGCCTCGATGGTGGGAATGTCCGCGAGCGGCGTCACACCCTTTTTCGCCCGCTCCACATAGTCGGCAAGGTCAAGGCTGTCCTCGCCATAGCGGTCGGCCAGCGCGCCCGGCGGTTGGGGGAAGATCTTCGCGCCGTCGACCGAAGCAAGATCGGGGATCGCCGGATCGGCATTGGCGCGCAGGAAATCGTCCCAGGACCAGATGGACAGGTCCCAGATCTCGCGATCGGCGAATTCCTTCGGCACCAGCCCGCGATCGACCATGGAGCGCGCGCCGGGACGGTCGCGCTCGTAATTGGAAACGACGGGGAAATCGACCTCGACCACCTGCGCGCCGAGCGCTTCCAGGTCGAGCGCCGCCTGCCGCCACAGATCAAGCACCGAGGCGCGCGTCTCGATCGGGCGGTCCCCGTCTTCGTCCTTGCCGATATACATTCTCGGCACGCCGAGCCGTTTGCCCTTGAGCGCGCCCCGCAGCGGAAGGCCGGT
This sequence comes from Hyphomicrobiales bacterium, assembly GCA_003963455.1. Lineage (GTDB taxonomy): Bacteria > Pseudomonadota > Alphaproteobacteria > Rhizobiales > Rhizobiaceae > Mesorhizobium. Next base: position 8,982 of record RXJA01000136.1, on the reverse strand, counting down.
GTAGCTCGCCGGCCGCAGCGCCGAGGCTTTCGGGATTTGCACCCAGGGCTGCACGCGCCAGAAATCGCCGCGCGTCTCTGCATCGTCGGCGACGATGACGTCGAGCAGTTCCAGCATGTCGGGAACGGTGCGCGTGTGCGGCACCACCACATCCATGGTCGGCACCAAAGGCCAGTTGCCGCGCGCCGAGATCACGCCGCGCGAGGGCGTGTAGGCGACCAGCGCGTTGTTGGAGGCGGGCGCGCGGCCGGACGACCAGGTTTCCTCGCCGAGCCCGAAGGCGGCGAAGGACGCGGCCGTCGCGGTGCCCGAGCCGTTGGACGAGCCGGAGGCGAAGGCGGCGGTGAGGAAATCCTTGTTGTAAGGACTTTCGGCGCGGCCATAGACGCCGCGCTGCATGCCGCCATTGGCCATCGGCGGCATGTTGGTCAGCCCGATCAGCACCGCGCCGGCGGCGCGCAGCCGGGCGATGGTGAAGGCGTCCTCGCCGGCGACCAGGTGCTCGAAGGCCGGCGAGCCAGCCGCCACCGTCAGGCCCTTGGCCTTGTAGCTGTCCTTGGCGGTGTAAGGGATGCCGTCGAGCGGCCCGAGCGTCTTGCCCCGCCGACGGCGCCGGTCGGAGGCTTCCGCCTCCTCGAACATATCCGGGTTGAGGACCGGCACGGCGTTGAGCGCGATGCCGTGGCGGTCGTAATGGGCGATGCGCCTGAGATAGGCGGCGGTGAGCTCGACGCTGGTGACGGTGCCCTCCTCCAGCGCGCGGCGCAGGTCGGCGATCGAGGCTTCGACGAGGTGGAGGGTTGGCATGATCGGCTCGGCTCGCGTGGCGTTTCACTACCCTTGCCCCGCCGGATGTCCACGCCGCAAGGGCCAGATTGGATGTCACGATTGCTTTCGCCGATCATCGGCGATGCACTCACAGCGTCTTGCTGTCGAGCTGCCCGTTTTGCTTCATCATCTCGATATAGGTCTTGGCTTGGGCGTTGCCGTGTTCCGCCGCCTTCAGAAACCACTTGGCGGCTTCCGGGTAGTTCGGCCTACCATCGATCCCGAAATAATAGAGCGTGCCAAGGCCGAACTCGGCATCGACGTTTCCGGTCTTGGCAGCCTCCAGCCACCAGAACTCGGCGGCTTTGCCGTCCCGGGCCGTACCCCTGCCGTTGGCATAGGCGTATGCGATGCCCAACTGACCTGTAAGATTGCCTTGCTTGGCGGCCTTCAGCCACCATTGCAACGCGGTCGCGTCACTCTGAACGACGCCAATACCTTTCGAGTAAGCAACACCGAGATTCGATTGCGCGGCGGCATCGCCCTGATTGGCCGCCTTCAGCCACCAAGATGCCGCTTGCACGTCGTTCCTAGCTACACCTTTGCCCGTCGCATAGGCATTCGCTATCGCCGACTGCGCTTGATAGACGCCACTGGTCGCGGCCTTCATCCACCATTGAACCGCCAGCCTCTCGTCCTGTGCCACCCCCTCGCCCAAGTGATAGAGAACGCCGAGCATGTACTGGCCGTCGGCATTTCCCTGATCCGCAGCCTTGCGCGCCCATGTCGCTGCGAGCTGGCTGTCCTTATCGACGCCTAGACCGAACTTGTAGGCCTTACTGAGAACATAGGCGGCTTCTGAATGCCCCTTGTCAGCCGCCCTGCGGATCCACATCACCCCCGTCTTGTCGTCTTTCTCAACGCCCACGCCATCAAAGTAAACCTGACCGAGGATGTAGGCGGCATCGACGCTTCCGGCATCTACCGCTTTGCGCCACCAGTAGACCGCCTGCTCAGAGCTTTTGATGACCCCCTGACCTTGCCAATAAAGGGTGCCGAGTTGGTATTCGCCATTGGCGTTGCCCTTGTCTGCCGCCTTTTTCGCCCAGCTAGCCGCAAGCTGGTCGTCCTTCGGGACACCGCGCCCGACAGAATAAGCCTGACCAAGAGCGGCCTGAGCCTCCGCATTTCCTCCGTCTGCGGATTTTCGCCACCAGAAGACCGCCTGCTCGTCGTTTTGCGCCGTTCCTTCGCCGCGCCAGTACATCGCGCCCAGATAGCCCTGCGCGTCCCGATTGCCCATTTTCGCCAGCAACGACAGTTGACGAAACTCTTCGGCATAATCCCCGGCCAAGGCAGCGGCCTGTATTTTTCTTATGGCCGACCACTGAACATAGTAGCTCCGCACCGGCCCAAACAACAAAAAGCCGGCCAATACGACCAAGGCCAGGCAAAGCGTTGGCCCGGGGCGCGGTACACGCGGACTAAAGACCGGCGTCTGTGACTTAGGTGGCCATTCGTAGTCGCTCAATATCACCCGCCGATTTGCAATCAACAGTAATTGATAGCGCAAGCCGTGCTGTGCTGAAATATACCCTGTAGCAAAAAGCTATTCCGGCGCCCCGGCAAACAACACCTTTCCATCCCCGCCCGCCGCCGGCCAATCGCGGATGGTGCGGTCGATGCCGCCGGTGAGAAGCGTGCCGTCGGCGGCGAAGGCGACCGAATACATCGGCCCGGTGCCGGGGTCGAATTCGGCGATCTCGGCGCCTGTGTCCATGTTCCAGATCCGCGCCGTGCCGTCGAGCGAGACGGAGCCGAGGCGCTTGCCGTCGGAAGACAGGGCGAGCGCATAGACCGTGCCGGAATGGCCGTCGAAGCGGCGGACCTCCTTGAACGTGTCGAGGTCCCAGAGTTTTATCGTGTAGTCGCCGCTGCCGGTCACGGCATGGTGGCCGTCGGCCAGGAAGACCGCGCCATAGGCGCCGCGCTCGTGGCCGTGCCAGCTGCGCAACTGCTTGCCGGCGACGATGTCCCAGAGCTTCAGCTCGCCGTCGATGCTGCCCGTGAGCGCCCTGGCGCCGTCGGGAGAGATGGCGACGGAGCTCACCGACCAGTCGTGGCCCGGCAGCACATGCAGCACCGTCCCCTTCTCCAGATCCCAGACGACCACGGAACCGGTGTCGTGGCCGCTGACGGCGCGCTTGCCATCCGGGCTGATCTTCAATTGCCTTACGCCACCGTTTGCCCCTGAGGAGAACACGTGCAGCACCGCGCCGTCGGAGAGCTGGCGCAGCACGATCTCGCCATCGTCGCCGGCGGTGAGCGCGGTCTTGCCGTCGGGCATGAACAGCGCGCTGCGCGCCATGTCCTTGTGCTCGCCCAGATCGCGGACCAGCCGCTTGCCGTCGATATCCCAGAGCTTGATCATGCGGTCGGTGCTTGCGCTCATGATCTCGTGGCCGTCGGCCGACACCGACAGCCAGACGACGGCGTCGCGATGGCCCTCCGGCGCGGTCGGCTGGGCCGGAGGCGTGGGTGGTGGCGGCGCCACTGTCTGCGGCGGCGCGGCCGGCGCGAGCGCTGTCTGCTCCGGCTGGGCCGGTTGCGCCGGCTGGACAGGCGCGGGCGCGGCGGGCGTCGGCGCCGGCGGAATGGGCGGCACGGGCGCGGCGGGCGGCGCGGGCTTTGCGGCCTCCTGCCGCGCGGGCGCGGCCGGTGGGACGCTCGCCCCGGGCTGGGCCGGCTTGGCGCCCGCCTTCGGCTCCGGCTTCAGCTCGGCCGGCGCCGGCTGCACCGGCGCGCTGGCGACCTCCTTCGCCGGCTCGCTGGCCGGCTCCTCGGTCCGCCACGGGCCGAACTGGTCGGCGACGATGACGAGCAGGGCCAGGATCGGCAAAGCGAGTGCCGCGCGGCGCAGCCGCGGATGCCCGGCCGGCGCGATCCCGGCGTCGCGGCCGAACAGAGGCGCGGCCGGATCGTGCCTTGCCGGCGCCGGCAGCAGGCCGGCGAGGAAAAGCAGCCCGGCAAGCATCGACAGCAGGCCGGCCGCGCCGAAGACTTCCGCGCGCATCGTCGCCGGCGGCTTGCCGCCCAGCGCCAGATAGAGCTTGGCGAAGCAGGCGAGGCCGATGACGAGCATCGCCAGCGCAAGCAGCCTGTCCGTCGATCTTTGCATCGGTCTCCCCCTCGCCCCCGGTGACGGCGAGCAGCCAAGGCCAGGTGCCGGACACCATGCCGGCTTCGCCGGCGATATGTTCCGCATCCGGCTCCAGCCGCCGCGACCATCATACTATTGGCGGCCGTTACTTCGGTACAACGCTGTCCCCAGAAACAGAACTGCCGGCCGGGCCGCTTACTTGACAGAAATCGTTCATATGAGATTATCCGCTGCGATTTCCGGGGAGAGCAATCACATGAAGAAGACTTACGAGAAGCCGGCACTCGTCCGCAAGGGTAAGCTTTCGGCGATTGTGGCCGGTTCGCCCGTGCCAGGTTGATGATGAAATCATCGCCGCTTTTGAGCATGTATCGATAGGGGACATACTGATATGAAGAAGACCTACGAGAAGCCTGAGTTCGTCCGCAAGGGCAAGCTTTCGGCTGTTGTGGCCGGTTCGCCGCCGCCGCCCCCGCAATGATCGGGATATCCAAAGGCCTTTTCCGTCACAACAATCCCCGCCACGGCGGGGATTTTCGTTTTCTCACCCCAATTCCACCCAGACCGGCGCATGGTCGCTCGGATTTTCCCCTCCCCGCACTTCGCGGTCGATGCCCGCCGCTTTCAGTTTTCGAGCGAGTTTCCTCGACAGCAGAATGTGGTCGAGCCTGAGGCCCGCGTCGCGCGGCCAGCGGTTCCGGCGGTAATCCCAGAAGGTGTAGAGCCTCGCCTCCTTGGGAAAGACCTTGCGCAGCGCATCCGTCCAGCCCTGCTCGATCAGGGCGGCGAAGGCGGCGCGGCTTTCGGGCTGCACCAGCGCGTTGTCGTCATAGGAGCGGGTCTGGTAGATGTCGCGCGGCTCGGGCACGATGTTGAAGTCGCCGGCAATGGCCACCGGGAGGCCTGTATCGAAAAGCTGCCCGGCATGGGCCGCGAAGCGCTCGTGCCAGGCGAGCTTGTAGTCGAATTTCGGGCCTGGTTGAGGGTTGCCGTTCGGCGCGTAGAGGCAGCCGATGACGACACCGTCGACCGCCGCCTCGATGTAGCGCGCCTGGCGGTCGCCCTCGTCGCCGGGCAGCGCGTCGCGCGTTAGCACCGGCTCGGCGCCCTTGGCCAGGATGGCGACGCCGTTCCAGGTCGGCTCGCCTTTCCACACTGCGCCATAGCCGGCCTTGGCGAGCCTTGTCAGCGGGAACTGCGCGTCGCGGGATTTCAGCTCCTGCAGGCAGACGACATCGGGCTTCGCCTTGGCGAGCCAGGCGAGCAGGTTTTCCAGCCGGCTGTTGATGTTATTAATGTTGAAGGTGGCGAGCTTCATTTGGGGATGCCGCCGCCTCGCGCTTCTTCATCCGCGGGTTTGACCCGAGGATCCATGCCGTGACGCATGCCGAGGAATGCGGCGGAGAAGAATTTTGCACCGTCGCAACGTTCGTATGTAACGGCGTGGATTCCAGGGTCTGCGCGCGTCGCTTCGCTCCTAGCTTCGCCCTAGAATGACGAAGCCGATGGCTGCGCCAACCTGGCTTTGACTGTCTCCGCCACCGTCTTCAGGTGATCCGCCGTCGAAAAGCCCGAGATCGCCTTGCGCGGTTTCAGGTCGTGGTCGCCGTCCTCCAGCCAGACCACCTCGATCGCATCGGAAAGCCCGTAAGTCGCGACCTTGTCTTTCGTGCCGAACTCGTCGCGGGTGCCCTGGAAGATCAGCGTCGGCGTCTTGAGGCCGATCAGATGTTTCGTGCGCAACTGCTCGGGCTTGCCCGGCGGATGGAACGGATAGCCGAGGCAGACGAGGCCAACGATCTCGCCTTTTTCAAGCATCTCGTCGGCAACCATCGAGGCGACGCGGCCGCCCATCGACTTGCCGCCGATGATCAATTTGCCGGTCACGCCTCTGGCGCGCAGATCGGCGATCGCCTTGATGTATTCGGGGTTCACCGTCTCGGCGCGCGGCGGCGGCTTGCGGTGGCCGTAACGGCGCGCGGCCATATAGTGGAACTCGAAGCGCGCGACCTGGAAGCCGGCCGTGCCGAGCGCCTTGGCGGTGGCGGTCATCGAAGGCGAATCCATCGGCGCGCCGGCGCCGTGAGCCAGCAGGATGGTGACGGGGGCGGTGTCGTCGCCATCGAAGAGGAAATGGGTCATGTGTGCGCCAACCTCCCCTTCTCCCTTTGTGGGAGAAGGTGGCCGAGCGAAGCTCGGACGGATGAGGGGTGCTCCAGCTTGGCGGACACGCCTATCAACATCCTTACTTGCGACAAGGTCACCAACGCCTCATTCCTTCCAGCACCCCTCATCCGTCTCGGCGCTGCGCGCCGATCCACCGCCCGGGGGCGAGCCACGGGTCTCGCCCCGTCCTTCGGACCCCATAAGGGGAGAAGGAGAGGCGCTCACCCCGCCGTGCGCGCCATGTGCAGATCCACGAACTGTATCCCCATTTGCGCAGTCCGCGCCCATTCGGACTCGGCGTCGAGTTCCAGGTACCGCACCCACAGCCGCCGTGCCTCCGCCAAATTGCCCGCATCGAACTCCAGCCTTGCCAGGTTGAACACGGGATCGGCATAGGTCTTGTCCAGCGCGATCGCCTTCTGCAGGTGCCGCCTTGCCGACGCCACCTTGCCCTCGTCGCTCATCAGGCCGGCGAGATTGAACCAGGCCTCGACGAAGCCGGGATCGAGCTTGATCGCGCGGGCATAGTCATGCGCGGCTTCCGCCACGCGCCCGGCGCCGCGCAGGCAGTTGGCGCGGTTGAAGGCGGCGATGGCGTCCCTGGGGTCGATCGCCAGGCAGCGCTGGTAAAGCGCCGCCGCCTCGTCGTGGCGCCTCTCCTCTTCCGCCGTCTCCGCCTCGGCGAACAGCTCCTCCAGCCTGTCGTCTTGCGGGGTGCCGAGGTCGAACAGCAATTGGCCGTCGAGCTCGCTCCGGCCGTCGTCGAGATAGATCGCGTCCGGCCGGCCATGCTGCGAGCCGAGGTTGAGCGACTTGGCGGTGAGCGAGGCGACCGGGCCCGAGCGGTGGACGGAGCGCGCGATCGCGCCCCAGGTGGCGCCGCTCGCGATCAACCCGGCATATTTCCTGGCGAGGATCAGGTCGCGGAAGGAATAGGGCTCGCCGTCATGCTCGAAGGCGTCGAACAGCGACAGCATGTCGAGATCGTCGCCCGCGAGCCGCGACTGGTCGATCAGCGATTGCCTGGAGAGCGATGAGGCGTCGGGCGCCTTCATCAGCCCGAGCAGGCGCAGGAAGCCGTTCTCGCTGATCAGCTGGCGGCCGGCCTCGCGCTCGGCTTTCATCCGACGCCCGATCTCGGCATCGCCCATCCGGCTCGTCGCGGCTTTCGCCAGCAAGGCGCGGCCGAACACGACATGGGTGGTTCGGCGGGTGACGCCGCGCCTCAGCTCCGCATGGCGGCGCTCGACCTCGCGCGCGGCGAGGCGCAATGGAAAGGCGGCCAGCGCGCCGACGACGCCGAAGACGGCGCCGGGAACGATCACTGGCCCCGCATTTCCCGTCACTTCTTGCTCTTGCCGACGGCCTTCAAGAGGTTCGCCTTCAGCGGGTTCTCAGGCGCGCCGCCGGCGGCCGCCTTCCTGGCGGGCTTGGCCGGCGTCTCGTCGGCCTTGCTCTTCGATTTCGCCGGGGGCTTGGCCTGCTGCGAAAGGCTCGCCTTCAGCGCATCCATCAGGTTGATGACGTTGCCGCGTTCCGGCGCGGCCGCGATGATCGGCTTGTGACCCTTGAGCTTCTCGCGGATCATCGCCATCAGCGCCACTTCATAGCGATCCTCGTAATTCTTCGGATCGAAGTGGGTTTCCTTCTGCTTGATCAGCGCCATGGCAAGCTCCAGCATCTCGGGATCCGGCTTGCCGGCCGGGATGTTGCCGAAATACTCAGCCGTGCCGCGCACTTCGTTGGGGTTCCTCAAGGTGCAGACGAACATGCCGTTCTCGCGCGCGCCGATCGTCACCACGCGCTCGCGGCTGGAAAGCACCAGCCGCGCGATGGCGAGCTTGCCGGACTTGCGCATGGCTTCGCGCAGCACCGCGAAGGTTTCCTCCGCCATTGCGCCATCGGGCGCGAGGTAATAGGGCGCGTCCTGGTAGATGACGTCGACCTCGCCCTCGTCGACGAAGGCCTCGATGTTCATCGTGTGATTGGATTCGATCCGGACCGCGTCGAGGTCTGCGTCATCGATGATGATGTACTGCTTGTCCTCATATTCGTAGCCGCGCACGAGGTCCGAACGCTCGACCAGGCCGAGCTCCGGGTCCACCGGCTTCATGTTGATGCGGTTGTGGGTCTTCTTGTGCAACTGGTTGAACGATATGCGCTCGCTCGCGCTGGTGGCCGGATAGAGCCGGACCGGACAGCTGACGAGGCTGAGCTTGAGGTAACCTTTCCAACTTGCCCTGGGCGCCATGACGAACTCCTACGCGGCCATGCACTGACAATTTAGACCAAGCATGATCGGTTCCCATGTTTTGGGATCATGCTCTTTGCAGCGCTTCCGTCCGAAGGACGGTTGGCGCCGTGGAAATCCTACACCGACCCGTGATTGTACTGCCGAATTCCTAGCGAAGTGTTTTTCGGGCCCGCCGCGAGGTTGGGACCAGAATAGTTCAAATTGTAGGAAGCGTCGATGGCGGTGGGCTACGGCGAAGTCGCCGAGCCTAACGGTTCACATTTTTTCGTGGCATTGCTCTTGTGGCGAGATCGGCCAAAAGATCGGCCAATTTCCATAGTCAGTTTAAAAAACCTTTTATGATTATACGGTTATATGATTTCCAGATCGGCCAGAATTAGGAAATCTCATAGAGGGTCACGACACGCGCCCTCGCGACATAGAGCGCGCGCTGGCTGGCAATTTTGAAAAGAATGAGGAGCGGCGCAATCTGCAAATCGAAGCCGCCGCCCATGTCAGGCTGCAGGCCGAGATCGACCGGCTGGCAGCGAGAAGCGAATTGCCCGAGCCGGCGTCCTGCGACTTCATCCTGTGGCTGCACCAGGAATTCTATCGCGACGCGGAGGAACCGGCGCTGCGCATCAAGGGTATGGGG
>RXJA01000193.1 GCA_003963455.1 Hyphomicrobiales bacterium | reverse complement strand
GCCCGCAGACCGGTGTCGCACAGCCGGAGAAGAAAATTATGGCGCGTGTCATTTCAGCCGAAATGGAGCGGTTCCCGATCGCCGGCACCTTCACCATCTCGCGAGGGTCGAAGACCGAGGCCGAAGTCATCACGGTGACGATTGCCGAGCGCGGGCATTCCGGGCGTGGTGAATGCGTGCCCTACAAGCGCTACGGCGAGACCATGGATGGCGTATACGCGGCTATCGAGGCGATGCGCGACCGGATCGCCGGCGGCCTAAGCAGGACCGCGCTGCTTGATGCCATGCCGGCAGGCGCGGCACGCAATGCCATAGATTGCGCGCTGTGGGACCTTGAAGCCAAGCTCACCGGCAAGCCCGTGGCGGCGGCGATCGGCGCGCTTGCGACCAAGCCGCTGGAAACCGCCTATACCCTGTCGCTCGCCGAACCGGAGGCCATGGCGGCGCAGGCGCGCGCCAATGCCGCGCGGCCTTTGCTCAAGGTCAAGATCGGCGGCGACAACGACATGGCGAGGATACGCGCGGTGACGGAAGCCGCGCCCAAGAGCCGCATCATCCTCGATGCCAATGAGGGCTGGACGGACGAGACCATCGAGGCGAACCTTGCCTTCGCCGCGCGGCATGGCATCGCGCTCATCGAGCAGCCGCTGCCGGCGGGCAAGGACGACATCCTGCGCCGGATAGCGCATCCGGTGCCGATCTGCGCCGACGAAAGCGTGCATGCGGCGAAGGACCTCGACGCGCTGGTCGGTCTCTACGACGCCGTCAACATCAAGCTCGACAAGTCCGGCGGCCTGACGGAGGCGTTGAGGCTGCGCGACCGCGCCCGCGATCTCGGCTTCGGGATCATGGTGGGCTGCATGGTCGGCACCTCGCTCGCCATGGCGCCGGCGGTGCTGCTGGCGCAGGATGCGGACTTCGTCGATCTCGACGGTCCGCTGCTGCTGGCGCGCGATCGCGAACCCGGCCTCGTCTACCACGGATCGCTCGTTTCACCCCCTGACCGCGTGCTTTGGGGCTGAACGAGAGGCAAGACCGATCAACACCATGCCGACGATCGCGATCGGAATCATCATCAGGAACCCGTCCACGCCCAGCCGCTCATAGAGCGGGCCGGAAGCGAGCGTCACTGCAGCGCTGATGGAGCCGTTGAAGAAATACGCAATGCCCTGCGCGGCCCCGGTGCGCTCCTCAGACACCGTCTCGCCGATCATCTTCTGCAAGCCGATCAGCACCATGGCGACGGATACGGCATGCAGCGATTGGACGGCGAAGAAGCCGACGACTCCGAGGCCGAGCGGCCAGACCAGCGGAAAGGCGATCCAGCGCACGATCGCGCCGATACCGGCGATCACCATGACCCTGACGACGGAAATGGAAGCGAAAATACGATTGAAAAACAGGAACATGCCGACTTCACAGACGACCCCCCAAGCCCACAGCAGGCCAACGACGGAATCGCTGATGCCGATCGATTTCCAATAAATCGAGACGAAGCTGTAGAGGAAGGCGTGGCTGGCGGTGATGACGCCGACGCCGAGGGTGAAATAGAGGAAATAGGCGTTGAAAAGGCTCGGGGCCTTGTGCTGGATTTCGGTGGCCGACAGCGGCGAGGCCTTGCGCGGCCGTCCGATGCGCGGCGCCGCCAATGCCGCGACCAGGGCCAAGCCGAGCGCCACGAAGATGATGACCGGAACCGCCTTCGGACTCGTGGCCGCCAGGATGAATCCGCCCATGACATTGGCGCAGAGGTAGGAAATCGAGCCCCATTTGCGCATGGTGGTGTAATTCGAGCCATAGCGGCGCACGCCCGACAGCGCCAGCGAATCGGCCATCGGCGAATGCGGCGTCCACACGATGGTGAGCAGCAGCGACACGGCAAGCACGATCGCGTATGTGGCCGGCAGGAAATAGCCGGCCGAGACGATCATCGAGGCGGCGACCAGCGCGATATAGACATTGGCGCGGTCCTTCGCGCGGTCGGCAAACGCGGTCAGCATTGGCGTCGTCACCACGCGCAGGAACATCGGCGCCGCCAGGATGACGGCGATCTGCTCGGCATGAAACCCTTTCGCCTGCAGCCAGAGCGGAAAGTAAGGCAGATGCGTGCCCTGCGACACGAACAAGGTCGCGAAGATCAGGCTGATGCGCAATTCGAAATGGTTGGGCTTGACGAGTTGCTCGGGCGAGAGGGGCGGCAGCGACATGAATCGATCCAATTGCATTGCGCTCGACGGTCCTGCAACGCGTCTCGATCCCTAACACGCGGCAAGGCAGGGCGGAACTGTCTGGACTAATCGATTAGCGGCAAAGCTGTTGAAGACGACGTCCGGCTCAAATATCCCGCCTTGCGATCCCACGGCCCAGTGTACGTCTAAGGCCAAGAAGGTCGAACTGGTCGGCCAATCCCCGACAGGCGGTCGCGCTCAGGCCGCCCGCGCCGCCCTGCCCTTGAGATCGATGATGTCGACCGGCACCAGCACATCCTTGCCAGCCGAGGATTCCGGCAGCACATGCGCCCAGGTCAGAATCTCCATGCGACCGTCGAAATGCTCGACCACCGCGGTGCAGCTTTCCACCCAATCGCCGGTGTTGATGTACTGCACGTCGCCATAGCTCTCGATGGCGGCGTGATGGATGTGTCCGCAGATCACGCCGTTGACATGCGAGCGCCGCGCTTCCTCGGAAAGCACGGTCTGGAACGAGCCGATGAAGTTCACCGCTTTCTTCACCTTGACCTTGGCCCAGGACGAGAACGACCAGTAAGGCAGGCCGAGCAGATGGCGCAGCTTCGTCACCACACGGTTGACCAGCATCGCCGCGTCATAGGCGTAGTCGCCGAGATAGGCGAGCCAGCGCTGGTTGTGCACAACGGTGTCGAACTGGTCGCCATGGATGACCAGCAGGCGCCGGCCGTCGGCGGTTTCGTGGATGGCGCGGTCGGCAACGACGATGCCGCCGAAATGCACGCCCTGGAACTGGCGGGCGAATTCGTCGTGATTGCCGGCGATATAGGTGATCGAGGCGCCCTTGCGCGCCTTGCGCAGCAGCTTCTGCACGACGTCGTTGTGGCTTTGCGGCCAGTGCCAGCTGCGCCGCAGCCGCCAGCCGTCGACGATATCGCCGACCAGATAGATGATTTCGGCGTCGTGATAGCGCAGGAAGTCGATCAGGAAATCGGCCTTGGCCGCTTTCGAGCCGAGATGCACGTCGGAAATGAACAGGGCGCGGAAAGTGCGGGGCTCTGGGTCTGACATCGCGATTTTACCCTTTGCTTTCGCGTGCCTATGCCCCGATTCATGCAACAACCGTATGACGGTTGCGGTTGGTCCAGCCCAGGCGCTAGCTTGCGCGCAAGTCAATCAGGAGAAAAACCGTCATGGATCTCGGCATTCGCGGCAAGAAGGCCATCGTCTGCGCCTCGAGCAAAGGACTTGGAAAAGGCTGCGCCATGGCGCTTGCTGAAGCCGGTGTCGATCTTGTCGTCAACGGCCGTGACGCCGGGCTTCTGGCGAAGACCGCCGCCGAAATCCGCGAGAAGTTCGGCGTCAAGGTGATCGAGGTCGCCGGCGACGTGTCGAAGCCTGACGTCCAGAAGGCGATCCTCGCCGCCTGTCCCGATCCGGACATCCTCGTCAACAACAATGGCGGCCCGCCCTTCCGCGATTTCCGCGAGCTCGACCGCGCAAAGATCCTCGAGGGCGTGACGCAGAACATGGTGACGCCGATCGAACTCATCCAGGCGGTGATCGACGGCATGGCCGCGCGCGGCTTTGGCCGCATCGTCAACATCACCTCGCTGTCGGTCTATGTGCCGATCCCCGGCCTCGACCTGTCCTCCGGCGCGCGCGCCGGCCTGACCTCGTTCCTCGCCGGGGTGGCGCGCACGGTGATCGACCGCAACGTCACCATCAACAGCCTGCTCCCCGGCAAGCTCGACACCGATCGGCTGCGCGGCCCGCACGAGGCCGGCACTCAGGAAGACCCTGCCGCGGCCGCCGCGCGGAAAACCCGCATCAGCGCCGACGTGCCGGCAAAACGTCTCGGCACGCCGGAGGAATTCGGCCAGATCTGCGCCTTCCTGTGCTCGGTCCATGCCGGCTACCTCACCGGCCAGAACATCCCGGTCGACGGCGGCCTCTACGTCAGCGCCTTCTGACCACCGCCAACCCAAAGGCTTGAGGCTCACCGGCCAACCGGCTGGAATCGATTGATTATTTTCGCTCCGGCATTGTGAAGGCCGGAGCCTGCGATTTGCCGTCGCGAACACTTGTCGACGCGTGCTAGAACGCGTGAAAGCAGACAGCAGAGGGAGGGCCGGAATGGACGGCGAGAGCAAGAAAACGGCCCGGTCGGACCTCGACGAGGCAGCCCTCTTCTTCCACAAGCACCCGACGCCGGGAAAGCTCGAAATCCAGGCGACGAAGCCGCTCGGCAACCAGCGCGACCTGGCGCTCGCCTATTCGCCGGGCGTCGCGGCGCCCTGCCTCGAGATCCGCGACGATCCGGCCACCGCCGCCGACTACACCGCGCGCGCCAATCTTGTCGGCGTCGTTTCCAATGGCTCCGCCGTGCTTGGGCTTGGCAATATCGGTCCGCTCGCCTCCAAGCCGGTGATGGAAGGCAAGGCAGTGCTGTTCAAGAAATTCGCCGGCATCGACGTCTTCGACATCGAGATCGACGCGCCCGGGATCGAGCGCATGGTCGAGACGGTGGCCGCGCTCGAGCCGACCTTCGGCGGCATCAACCTGGAGGACATCAAGGCGCCCGAATGTTTCGAGGTCGAGGAGCGGCTGAAGGCCCGCATGGGCATTCCGGTTTTCCATGACGACCAGCACGGCACGGCCATCATCGTCGCAGCCGCGGTGCTCAACGGGCTGGAACTGGCCGGCAAGACGATATCCGACATCAAGATCGTCACCTCCGGCGCGGGCGCCGCAGCGCTTGCCTGCCTTAACCTCCTGGTCTCGCTTGGCGCCAGGGTCGAGAACATCTGGGTCACCGACCGTTTCGGCGTCGCCCATAAGGGCCGCGGCGAGGAGATGGATCGCTGGAAAGACCCCTATGTGAAGGACACTGAGGCGCGCACGCTGGCCGACGTCATTCCGGGCGCCGACGTCTTTCTCGGCCTGTCCGCCGCCGGCGTGCTGAAGCCGGAACTCCTGAAGCACATGGCGCCGAAACCGCTGATCCTGGCCTTGGCCAACCCCAATCCCGAGATCATGCCCGAAGTGGCAAGGGCCGCGCGCCCGGACGCCATGATCTGCACGGGACGCTCCGATTTCCCCAATCAAGTCAACAACGTGCTCTGTTTTCCTTACATCTTCCGGGGCGCGCTCGACTGCGGCGCCAGCGCCATCAACGAGGAGATGAAGATGGCTGCGGTCCGCGCCATCGCGGCCCTTGCCCGCGAAGAGCCTTCCGATGTCGCGGCGCGCGCCTATTCCGGCGAGACGCCGATGTTCGGCCCCGAATTCCTGATCCCCTCGCCCTTCGATCCGCGCCTTATCCTGCGCATCGCGCCGGCGGTGGCGAAGGCGGCCTGCGATACCGGCGTCGCGACACGGCCGATCGCCGACTTCGCCGCCTATATCGACAAGCTCAACCGCTTCGTCTTCCGCTCCGGCCTGGTGATGAAGCCGGTGTTCTCATCCGCGAAAATCTCGAGCGCCAAGCGCGTCATCTACGCCGAGGGCGAGGACGAACGCGTGCTGCGCGCCGCCCAGGTGGTGCTGGAGGAAGGCATCGCCGAGCCGATCCTGATCGGCCGACCGCACGTCATCGAGGTGCGTTTGAAGCGCTACGGGCTGCGCATCAGGCCGGGCGTCGATTTCGGCCTCATCAATCCCGAGGACGATCCCCGCTACCGCCACTATGTCGATCTGCTGATCGAACTCGGCGGCCGCCGCGGCGTGACGACGGAGGCCGCCCGCACCATGGTGCGCAGCGACAATACGGTGATCGCCGCGCTTGCCCTGAAGCGTGGCGACGCCGACGCCATGATCTGCGGTCTGGAGGGACGCTTTGCCCGCCATCTGCGCAATGTCGCGCTGATCATCGGACCGCGCGCCGGCGTGACGGACCGCGACCTCTCGACCCTGTCCATGCTGATCTCGCAGCGCGGCATCATTTTCCTCACCGACACCTATGTCTCCATCGATCCGTCGGCCGACGAGATCGCCGAGATGACCGTGCTGGC
>RXJA01000223.1 GCA_003963455.1 Hyphomicrobiales bacterium | reverse complement strand
ACTTCGCGAGATTGCGCGGCTGGTCGACATCGGTGCCCATGAACACCGCGGTGAAATAGGCCAGCATCTGGATCGGCAGCGCGTAGATGATCGGCGCGATGATCTCCGGCACCTCGGGCAGGATGATCGTCTCCATCGTCTTGATACCGGCCTGCGCCGCGCCCTTGGCATCGGTGATCAGGATGATCTTGCCGCCGCGCGCCGCCACTTCCTGCATGTTCGAGACGGTCTTTTCGAAGATGCGGTCATGGGGCGCGATCACGATCACCGGCATGTTCTCGTCGATCAGCGCGATCGGCCCGTGCTTCAACTCGCCGCCGGCATAGCCTTCGGCGTGGATGTAGGAGATTTCCTTCAGCTTCAGCGCGCCTTCCATGGCCAGCGGGAAATTCGTGTCGCGGCCGAGATAGAGCACGTCCTTGTAGCGCGAGAGCTCGCGCGAGATGCGCTCGATCTGCTCGTCGAGCTTCAGCACCTGGGTGGCGAAGCGCGGAGCCTCCGAAAGCTCGCGCACCAGCTGCTTCTCGTGATCGCGTGAGATCGTGCCGCGCGCCACGCCCGCGCGCACGGCAAGCGCGGCCAGGACGGACAGCTGGCAGGTGAAAGCCTTGGTCGAGGCGACGCCGATCTCAGGCCCGGCAAGCGTCGGCAGCACGACGTCGGATTCGCGCGCCATGGTCGATTCGCGCACATTGACGACGGCGCCGATCTTCATGCCGGCCTGCCGGCAATAGCGCAGCGAGGCGAGCGTGTCCGCGGTCTCGCCGGACTGCGAGATGAAGAAGGCGGCATCGTTCGCCGACAGCGGCATCTCGCGATAGCGGAATTCGGAGGCGACATCGATGTCCACCGGAAGCCGCGCATAGCGCTCGAACCAGTATTTCGAGATCAGCCCTGCGAGATAGGCGGTGCCGCAGGCCGAGAGCGCCAGCCGGCCGATCCTGGCGAAGTCGAACGGCAGGTCGAGCGGCTTCGACACGCCGGAGACGAAATCCACGTAATGCGCCAGCGTGTGCGAGATCACCTCCGGCTGCTCGTGGATTTCCTTTTCCATGAAATGCCGGCGGTTGCCCTTGTCGACCATGAAGCTGGTCGACAGCGACTGCTGGCGCTTGCGGTCGACCTTGTTGCCGTCGATGTCGTAGATGGTCACGCCGTCGCGGCGCACTACCGCCCAGTCGCCGTCCTCGAGATAGGTGATCGAGTTGGTGAAGGGCGCCAGCGCGATGGCGTCCGAGCCCAGGAACATCTCGCCATCGCCATGGCCGACGGCCAGAGGCGGGCCGTTGCGGGCGCCGACGATCAGGTCCTCGTCGCCCTTGAACATGATCGCCAGGGCGAAAGCGCCCGAGAGGCGCTTCAGCGCGGCATGCGCGGCTTCCACCGGCTTCAGCCCCCTCGCGAGCTCGCGCGCCACCAGATGCGCGACGACCTCAGTGTCGGTCTGCGAGGCGAATTTG
The DNA here is from genome assembly GCA_003963455.1 of Hyphomicrobiales bacterium. Lineage (GTDB taxonomy): Bacteria > Pseudomonadota > Alphaproteobacteria > Rhizobiales > Rhizobiaceae > Mesorhizobium. The sequence goes on along the minus strand of RXJA01000223.1, from coordinate 6,246 downwards.
TAGCCGTCGCGGGTCAGTTCGTCGCGCAGCTCGGCGAAATTCTCGATGATGCCGTTGTGGACGATGGCGACGCCGTCGGAGAAATGCGGATGCGCGTTGGTCTCATTGGGCACGCCATGCGTCGCCCAGCGCGTGTGGCCGATGCCGATCGTGCCCTCGAGCGGTTCTTCCTTCAGGCGGCGTTCGAGATTGACGAGCTTGCCTTCGGCTCGGCGGCGACCGAGTTCCCCATGCTCGACGGTGGCCACGCCGGCGGAGTCATAACCGCGATATTCAAGCCGCTTCAGCGCATCGACAATAAGCGGCGCGACCTGCGAATGGCCGACAATTCCAACGATACCGCACATGCGATAGCCCCCGATTCCCAGCGGAAAACCCAGCGTTATCTAGGGATCGCTGGGCAGTCGCGAAAGTCACTTTGCATGTCATTCCGTGTCAGCGGAACGGTTCTTTGCCGACGTATCATGCCAGATCGCGCTTGCAATCCGGTTACCCGAACTTCTCGGCTTTTCAGGGCCTTGGTTCCCACTCGTTCATATTTGGCATATTTGGCCCGAGTCGTGGCTGCCTTGGCCAAAGCTGCCGAGAATCGCCAACGGTTTATTCAGCCGCTTTCTTCCTCGCCGCGGCGGCCGAGGCGAAGCGCTCGCGCAATTCTTTGCCCTTGCCGGGGATGGTCTTCTGGCGGGCGCGGCCAAAGGCCAGCGCGTCGTCGGGCACGCTTTCGGTGATCACACTGCCTGAGGCGATGTAGCCGCCCTTGCCGATCGTGACAGGCGCCACCAGCGAGGAATTCGAGCCGACAAAGGCGCCCTCGCCGATATCGGTGAAGAATTTGGAGTAGCCGTCATAGTTGCAGGTGATTGTGCCGGCGCCGATATTGGCCGCGGCGCCGACGCGCGCATCGCCGATATAGGTCAGATGGTTGACCTTGGCGCCCTCCTCGATCGTCGCCTGCTTGACCTCGCAGAAATTGCCGACTTTTGCCTTGTTGCGAAGATCCGCGCCCGGCCTGAGCCGCGCGAACGGCCCGACATCGCAGTTCGAGGCGATGGTCGCGCCCTCGATATGGCTGAAGGCGTGGATCTTGGCGCCCGACGCGATCCTGACGCCCGGCCCGAACCAGACATTCGGCTCGACGATCGTGTCGGCGCCGATTTCGGTGTCGTGCGAGAAATAGACCGTCTCCGGCGCGATCAGCGTCACGCCGGCAAGCATCGCCTCGCGCCGCCTGCGCGCCTGCCAGATCGCTTCCGCCTCGGCAAGCTCGGCCCGGTTGTTGATGCCGAGCGCGCTCTCGAAGCCTGCCTCCGTCGCCACCACATCGAGCCCCTCCGCGCCGGCGATCTCGACGATGTCGGTCAGGTAGAACTCGCCCTTGGCATTGTTGTTGTCGACCTTGTCGAGCAGCCGAAGCGCATGCTTGCCCGCTACCGCCATCATTCCAGCGTTGCAGAAGCCGATCTTCTTCTCCTCCTCGGAACAGTCCTTTTCCTCGCGGATGGCGACCAAGTGGCCACCTTTCTCGATCAGCCGGCCATAACCACTCGGATTGGGTGGACGAAAGCCGATCACCGCGACGGCGGCACCTTCCGCCAGTTTCTGCCGCGCGGATGCCAGCGTACCCGCATCGATCAGCGGCGTATCGCCGAACATGACGAGAATGTCGTCATAACCCTTTGATATCGCGTCGCGGGCGGCAAGCACCGCATGCGCGGTGCCCAGCCGCTTCTCCTGCACGAAGGTCTCGGCCCTGGGCGCGAATTTCTGCGCTGCCTTGCGCATATCCTCTGCCCCATGGCCGATCACCAGCGCCAGGCCAGTTGCGCCGGCCGCCTCCGCCGCCTTTACCACGTGAGCCACCATCGGCAGGCCGGCAATGGCATGCAGCACCTTGGGCATGGCGCTTTTCATGCGCGTGCCTTCGCCGGCGGCGAGGATGACGGACAGGCAGGATCTCTGGCTCATGGAGGACAACCGTATGAAAGAGCTGAATCAATGTATGCTAGCAGCCGCGTGATCCTGCACCAATGCGGTTAAATTCCGGTGATGGGACACAGCTGCGCCAGAAATCTTAACCTTCGCAGCCTGGGGATTTTCTATATTAATCCGCCATAAATATAATTATATTATTTCTTGAAATAGTATCAACCAAACGCCACCACGGAAGGCGTGAGAAATTGAGATACGTCACCGACATGTTGACCGTTTTATTTGTTCTTGTTTTCGGCGCCGGCATCGGCATTGCGGTTAGCTGGGTCATATATGCCGCGATTGCGGATAAGATATGGTATTTTTCTCTGGAAGGCGCTTTGGAAGGATACGCCATTGCAGGACTAATTGGTGCTGTCTTGGGCGGCGGACTTGCATTGTTTCTATTGAGCAAGATATCGAAAAGAAAATAGCCAGCGTGATCGCCTACCCCAACCGTCCCAGCACTGGGAAATTCTCCAGCAGCCAGTAGGATGTGCTCTGCACGCCGCCGGTGAGGAAGAACAGGCCGGCGACGACCAGCAGCGCGCCGATCGCCTTCTCGACGCGGCCGAGATGGACGCGGAATTGGCCGAGGAACCGCATGAAGGCGCCGGAGAACAGCGCCGCGACCAGGAACGGGATGCCGAGGCCAAGCGAGTAAGCGGCAAGCAGCAATGCGCCCTCGCCCACCGTCTCGCGCCCGCCGGCCAAAGTCAGGATCGGCCCCAGCACCGGGCCGATGCAGGGTGTCCAGCCGAAGGCGAAGGCCAGCCCCATGACATAGGCCGCGGCCATGTTGGCCGGTTTGCCCTGTGACTGGAAGCGCGCCTCGCGCGAGAGCAGAGGGATGCGCAATATGCCGAGGAAGTTCAGGCCCATGATGATGATGAGCGCGCCCGCCACCATCGCCAGCGGCTCCTGCCAGATGCGCAGCAGGCGGCCGATGGTCGAGGCGCCAGCGCCGAGCCCGACAAACACCGTGGAGAAGCCGAGGACGAAGGCGAGCGAGGCATAAAGCAGCGCGCCACGCGTGCCTTCCCGCGCCGTCACGCCATGATTGCCGCGGAAATCGTCGACCGAGACGCCGGCCATGTAGCAGAGATAGGGCGGCACCAGCGGCAGCACGCAAGGTGACAGGAACGATATCGCCCCTGCCCCGACCGCGCTGACATAGCCAATGTCCAATGCCATTTCGTCCGCCCTGATTGTGCTGGCGCCGATATAGCGACGCGGACGGCTCTTCGCCAATCACCATTGTGTGGCTCGCCGCCGCTCACCAAGGAAGAAACAGCCGCGCCGATGCGTTGTCAGGATGAGCGCGTGAATTGCCGCGCGCTTGTTCTCAGGGAGATTATCATGAAAGCGATCGCACTCGGATTTGCCGCTCTGCTGCTTGGCACCGCCGCGTCCCAGGCCGCCGAGGCCTGGAAGGAAGCCGATGTCGGCGGCACGAAGATCTATACCGACGTCAAGGGCATGACGCTCTACACCTTCGACAAGGACGAGAAGGGCAAATCCAACTGCTACGACAAATGCGCCGCCAACTGGCCGCCGCTGAAGGCAGAGGCCGGCGCCAAGGCCGACGACGAATGGACGGTCGTCGACCGCACCGACGGCACCAAGATGTGGGCCTATGATGGCAAGCCGGTCTATACCTTCGTCAAGGACAAGAAGGCCGGCGACATGACCGGCGAAGGCGTCGCCGGCGCCTGGCACGTCGTCAAGGCCAATTGAGTTTGGGCCACCCAGCGATCCAGCTGCCGGCTCCGTTGAGCCGGCAGCCAGCCATCTTTACCGGTCGTCCGCCCGGTTCGAGACGCGCATGCCTCCATCCCCAAAAATGTGATCTTTGCCATACACTCTAAGAGTGTATCGCCGATCGCCGCTTCCCAAATTGGCCGCTTCCCCTTGACCGATTGCAAAAGCACGGCCATGTGAGCGACGAAAAGAGTGGGATTTCGTCGTGCATCGCGGAGTTCTTCCGCCACCTCACAGCTGATTATAAGAGACCTCATGGACGTCGTCGTCGTCGAATCGCCGGCCAAGGCGAAGACAATCAATAAATATCTCGGCAAGAACTATAAGGTCCTGGCCTCGTTCGGCCATGTCCGCGATCTGCCGGCCAAGGACGGCTCGGTGCGCCCCGATGAGGACTTCGCCATGTCCTGGTCGGTCGACACCGCCTCCGGCAAGCGCCTCGCCGACATCGCCAAGGCGGTCAAGGATGCCGACGGCCTGATCCTCGCCACCGACCCGGATCGCGAGGGCGAGGCGATTTCCTGGCATGTTCTGGAAGTCCTCAAGCAGAAGCGCGCGCTTAAGGACAAGCCGGTCAGCCGCGTCGTCTTCAACGCCATCACGAAGTCGTCGGTGCTCGAAGCAATGGCCAATCCGCGCCAGATCGACGCGCCGCTGGTCGACGCCTATCTCGCCCGCCGCGCACTCGATTATCTGGTCGGCTTCACGCTGTCGCCGGTGCTGTGGCGCAAGCTGCCTGGCGCCCGTTCCGCTGGTCGCGTCCAGTCGGTGGCGCTGCGCCTCGTCTGCGACCGCGAATCCGAGATCGAGCGCTTCATCCGCGAGGAATACTGGCAGATCGCCGCCATCCTCAACACGCCGCGCAACGACAGTTTTGAGGCGCGCCTGACGGCCTTCGCTGGCAAGAAGCTGCAAAAACTCGACATCGCCAACAAGGCGCAGGCCGACGACATCAAGGCGATGCTGGAAGGCGCGACCTTCAAGGCATTGTCGGTCGAGGCCAAGCCCACCAAGCGCAATCCAGGACCGCCCTTCACCACCTCGACGCTGCAGCAGGCCGCCTCTTCCGGGCTTGGCTTTTCAGCCAATCGCACCATGCAGGTGGCGCAGAAGCTCTATGAAGGCATGGATGTCGGCGGCGAGACCGCCGGCCTCATCACCTATATGCGAACCGACGGTGTTCAGATGGCGCCGGAGGCGATCGAAGCCGCCCGCAACGCAATCGTCAGCGAGTTCGGCGCGAAATACCTGCCGGAAAAGCCGCGTTTCTACACCACCAAGGCCAAGAACGCCCAGGAAGCGCACGAGGCGATCCGCCCGACCGATTTCAAGCGCACGCCGGCTTCCGTCAGGCAATATCTCGACGCAGATCAGGCACGCCTCTACGAGCTGATCTGGAAGCGCGCCATCGCCAGCCAGATGCAGCCGGCCGAAATCGAGCGCACCACGGTCGAGATCGAGGCGGTCAACGGCGCCCGCACCGCGGAGCTGCGCGCGATCGGCTCGGTCATCCGCTTCGACGGTTTCATCGCCGCCTATACCGACCAGAAGGACGAGGACGCGGAGGACGAGGAGAGCCGCCGCCTGCCCGAGATCCGCTCCGGCGAGCAGCTTGCCCGCCAGGCAATCAACGCCACCCAGCATACCACCGAGCCGCCGCCGCGCTATTCCGAGGCGTCGCTGATCAAGAAGCTGGAAGAGCTGGGCATCGGCCGGCCGTCGACCTACACCGCGATCCTGAAGACGCTCGAGGACCGCGACTACGTCACCATCGACCGGCGCAAGCTGGTGCCGCAAGCCAAGGGCCGGCTACTCTCGGCCTTCCTCGAAAGCTTCTTCGAGCGCTATGTCGAATATGACTTCACCGCTTCGCTCGAAGAGAAGCTGGACGAGATTTCCGACGGCAAGCTCGCCTGGAAGGACGTTCTGCGTGACTTCTGGAAGGATTTCTCGGGCGCTGTCGACGACATCAAGGAACTGCGTGTCACCGACGTCCTCGATGCGCTCAACGAGGAACTCGCGCCGCTTGTCTTCCCCGAGCGCGAGGACGGTTCGAATCCGCGCATCTGCCCGAAATGCGGCACCGGAAATCTGTCGCTGAAGCTCGGCAAGTTCGGCGCCTTCGTCGGCTGCTCGAACTATCCGGAGTGTTCCTATACTCGCCAGCTCGGCGATGCCGCCAATCCCAATGGCGAGAACGGCAACGGCGAGGACGGCGTCAAGCTGCTCGGCAAGGATCCGTACACGGCAGAGGAAATCACGCTCCGCAGCGGCCGTTTCGGCCCCTACATCCAGCGCGGCGAGGGCAAGGAGGCCAAGCGCTCCAGCCTGCCCAAGGGCTGGACGCCCGAGTCGATCGACCACGAAAAGGCGCTGGCGCTGCTGGGGCTGCCGCGCGATGTCGGCAAGCATCCGGAAACCGGCAAGATGATCTCGGCCGGCCTTGGACGCTACGGCCCGTTCGTGCTGCATGACGGCACCTATGCCAATCTGGAAAGCATCGAGGACGTGTTC
>RXJA01000371.1 GCA_003963455.1 Hyphomicrobiales bacterium | reverse complement strand
CGGCGTGTTGGCATTGGCGATGTTGGAGGCAATCGCCGACTGGCGCACGGCCAGCCATTGCGACTGCCGCGTGGCGAGATCGAAAAGATTTACGGATTCCATGGGAATCTCCCGGGCAAGTACGGACAAGACTAGGCGGCCAGTCTTGCGCGGACCTTGCGCGGGATGAGCCTGTCAGGCGCGGCGCCGTTACTTGGAGAGCTGGATCACCTTGTCGGTGCTGGTGACGATCACCCACTTGCCGCCGCGCTGCTCGATCGAGGCGACACGGCTGGAATCCGGCAGGACGGAGCCACGCTGCACGATCCACAGGCCGGTGTCGTCCTCGATCATGGCGCGGCCGTTGGCGACATGCACCATCTTGAATTCGGAAGCGGCGGCGGGGAAGGGCTGGTCGGCGGGCGCCGGCGCGGGATCGTCCTGCACCGTCCCGGTGGCAAACAGGTCGATATCGGGATTGGGAACGTCCTTGGCCGTCAGCGGTCCGCTGCGTTGAGCCACAACGCCGCCGCCCTCGCGTCCGGAATTGGCGCCGCTGCCGCCGAACTTGATGGCCTGGACGCCGAACTGCTCCTGATTGAAGAAGATGTACCAGGGAAACAATGCGCAGATCAGGCCGAGCGTGATGCCGAGCGCGGCAATGACGAAATCGCTGCGGCGGTCGGAGCTCCTGTCGGCAAGGCGCGGGAACTGGGCTTTCGGCGGCTCCGGCCATTCGGTGCGCGGGAAAAGCCCGTCGATCAATGAATCGCGGCTGGCCTGCGCCGCATCGATCTTATCGACGGTGGGTGGCCTCGGCGGATGAGGCCTGTCGGCTCTGTTCAGAAGCGCCTCCGCCTTCTCCGTTCTGGCGCGCGCGGCTTTGTCCCTGGCAATTCTCGCCTTATCGGCTTCAGCCCGCTCCGCCGCCTCCGCCTCGGCAAGCATGTCGCGCAGCATGCGCTCGGTATATTGGAGCTCAGTCTCCCTGATCGCCATTCAGCTTCCCCTTGAGATGGCGGGCGAGATCGGCGAACGGGTCGGCCGACGCGCGGTCCCTCGGCGATTGCGTGAGCGCCTCGTAAATGAGCGGTACCTGGCGCACCGCGTTGTCGAGATCGGCATCGGCGCCGCTCTGGTAAGCGCCCAGCAGACGGATGTCGCGCGTATCCTCGAAGCGCGCGATCATCGATTTCAGCTTCGTCACCAGCATGCGCTGCTCGGCGCTCCAGGCTTTGTCGGCAAGGCGTGAGATCGACGACAGAGGATTGACCGGCGGATAGCGGCCCTGCTCGGCAAGCGCTCGGTCGAGCACGACATGGCCGTCGAGGATGCCGCGCACCGAGTCGGCCACGGGGTCGTTGTGGTCGTCGCCATCGACCAGCACGGAAATGATGGCGGTGATCGAACCCTTGCCTTCAGCGCCGGGCCCGGCCCGCTCAAGCAGCTTCGGCAGGTCGGTGAAGACCGAGGCAGGATAGCCGCGCGCGACCGGCGGCTCGCCCGTTCCCGTCGCCACCTCGCGCAGCGCATGCGCGAAGCGGGTGATGGAATCCAGCACCAGCAGCACGCGATGGCCCTGGTCGCGGAAATGCTCTGCCACGCACATGGCGGTGTCGGGCGCGCGCCGGCGCATCATGGCGCTTTCGTCGCTGGTGGCGACGACGGCGATCGTCTTGGCCATGCTCTCGGCGCCGATCGTATCCTCGAGGAATTCGCGCACCTCGCGGCCGCGCTCGCCGATCAGCGCCACGACCACCGTATCGAAGGCCGCGGCGCCGGCGAGCATGGCAAGCAGCGTCGACTTGCCGACGCCGGAACCGGCGAAGATGCCGAGCCGCTGGCCGAAGCACAGCGGGGTGAAAATGTCGATCACCCGGACTCCGGTGAGGAAGCCGGTGCCGACACGCTGGCGCGACAAGGCGCCCGGCGTCGCGCCGTGGGTGACATCGGCGGCATTCGGCCTGATCAGCGGCGGGCCGCCGTCAATGGCTCGGGTCAAGGCATCGATGGCGCGCCCGCGCCATGAGACATGCGGCGTGACCGCGAGGGGGCCGCGGCGAAAAACGGCGTCGCCGATACCGGCATCGGCGCTGCGCTCGAAAGGGGCGATCACGACCTCGTCGCTGCCGATCTTGACGATCTCGCCGCGTCGCGTGCCGGCCCTGCCGCGCTGCTCCACGATGTCGCCGAGCCTGGCAGTTACGGAGAGGCCGCGGACCTTGTGATGCGTGGGCGATATCTCGACGACGCGGCCACCGCGCGACAGCAGCGCCTGCGGATCGTCGAACCGGCGCCAGACGCGTTCGAGCGCGGCCAGCCTGTCCGTCCGTCCCGACTCCGCCGGGCTCTCGAAAGCGCGCAACAGGGACGAGCCGGTCGTCATGCCGTCACTTCGAGCCGAGCGTCTTGATCGCATCGTCGGTGGAGGAATCGGTCTGCCGCATCAGCGCCGCCGTGTTCTCGAAAGCGCGCTGCACCTGGATCAGCCGGGTCATTTCCAGCACCGGGTTGACGTTCGACTCTTCCACAAATCCCTGCGCGATGCCGACATCCGAACGATCGGTGACGGGTTCGGGCGCGCGCGCCGGAACGATGCCTGAATTGCCGTAGCGGACGAAATTCTCGCCCGGGTCGAAATTGTAGAGGCCGAGGGCTCCGACCAACTGGTCGTTCTGCCGGAGCGAGCCGTCGGCGCCTGCCTTGGGCGGGCCGTTGCGCGGGTCGAGCTGGATCGGGGCGCCGCCGCTGTCCAGCACCGGATAGCCTTCGATCGACATCAGTTCGCCGTTCTCGTTCATGGAGAAACGGCCGTCGCGCGTCATCACCGTGCCGGCGGGCGTGTCGATGGCGAACCAGGCGTCGCCCTGGACGGCGAAGTCGAACGGGTTGCCGGTTTCGGTCAGAGCCCCATGCGCGCCGGAAAGATAGGTCTTGCCGGAGGAGGCGAAGGAGACCGACCTCGACCCGGTGCCGGAGACGACGTCCTCGAACTTCACGCCGGTGGCGCGAAAGCCGACGGTCGAGGCATTGGCGACGTTGTCGGCGATGGTGTCGAGACGGCGCTCGAGCGCGATCTGAGAGGAAAGGGCGACATAAAGACTGTCCTGCATGATCTCTCAGAACTTCAATTGCTGCATGGCCATCATCAGATCGGTGGAGATGCCGACGGTGGTCGGCTGCGCGAAGAGCACGCTCACCGACGTCACGGCCGTCGAGGTCGGGTTGGCGATCTCATACATGCTGGTGAAGCGGGTCAGGAACTTGCCGAGCTTCTCGGGGTCCGTGAAATCCTTGATATCGAGCTTCTGCTCGAACAGCTGCGCCTGCTTGTCGATATCGGCGGTGGCGAAGGAATCGGGCAGACCGAGCGCGGTGCGCACCACGCTGGCCAATGCAGTATCGGCCAGCACGTCATACCAGCTGGTGATGTCGGGCGCCTTGCGCTGGAAATAGAGCGCCAGCCGGACACCCTCGTTGGTCTGGCCGGCATTCTCTTCCAATGTCTGGCGCAGATACATGTCGACGGTCGGCTGCTGCGCCGCAACGCGAGTGGTGGTCGTGTCGCCGTACTGCGCGAAGTTGAAAGCGGCGGCGAGCCCGGCATAGGCCTTGTTGGTTTGCTGGTTCGCGACGCTGTTGGGATCCTTCACGCCGCCTTGCAGGACGGACTTGATCAGGTCCTTGTCCTCGGTGGCCGAATCCAGCCCGAACGCGGCCAGCGCGTAAGTGTAGAGCCGGTTGTTCGACATCAGATCGTCGATCGACTTCACCTTGGTGATGTTGGCGAGATAGTAGGTCGTCTCGCCTTTCACATAGTCCGAATTCGGATCGAGGCCGGCGATCTCGGCTTGTGCGGCATAGTTCGCCGTAACCGGCTGCTGTGTCGGGTTGTAGACCGTCGCATTGGCGCCATCGGACGCGAAGTTGAAGGCCGCGACGAACTGGGCGTAGCGTTTGTCGGTCAGCTTGTTGGCGAAGCTGTCGGCGTCGGAGACGCCTTCCTTCAGCGCCTTGACCATGAAGGCCTTGGCGTAGTCCATGTCCTCCAGCCCGTAAGCCTTCATGGCGTATTTGAACAGGCGGTCGTTGTTTACGAAATCGTCGATCGATGTAACCTTGCCGATATTGGCCAGGTAATATTGCGTATCGCGATCGACCGTCGGCTGTTGCTCGACCTGGGTGATCGATTTGTTGATGTCTTTGGCGATCAACTGGTAGCTGATGTAGGTACTGAGCAAGGACACGCCTCCGGCCGAAGCTATCCCTGAACAATAGCGTCACTTCCTTGCGCGAAGCTGAATCGCGTTCGTTGCCCTCGATTCAAGCCTCACACAAGGCACGAGGACTATCCCTCATCCACGACGTGACATGCGGAAGGACCTGCCGTGGGCATTCTGATCGGACTTGTGGTGACGCTCGGCTGCGTTCTCGGCGGCTTCATGGCCATGGGCGGCCATCTGCACGTCTTGCTGCAACCCTGGGAAGCAGTGGTCATCTGCGGCGCCGCGCTCGGTACTTTCCTGGTCGCCAACCCGATGAAGACGGTAAAGGACACCGGCAAGGGCATTCTCGAAGCCTTCAAGCAGGCCGTGCCGAAGGAGCGCGATTATCTCGAGACGCTGGGCGTGCTGCACAGCCTGATGCGCGAACTGCGCTCGAAGTCGCGCAGCGAGGTCGAGGCGCATATCGACAATCCGGAAGAGTCCGCCATCTTCCAGGCTTTCCCGACCGTGCTGAAGAACCAGGACCTGACGAATTTCATCTGCGACTACTGCCGCATCATCATCATCGGCAATGCCCGCTCGCACGAGATCGAGGCGCTGATGGACGAGGAGATCCAGACGATCCGGACCGACAAGCTGAAGGCCTATCACGCGATGGTCGCGGTCGGCGACGGCCTGCCGGCGCTGGGCATCGTCGCGGCGGTGCTCGGCGTGGTGAAAGCGATGGGCGCGCTGGACCAGTCGCCTGAGATCCTCGGCGGCCTGATCGGCGCCGCGCTCGTCGGAACCTTCCTCGGCATCTTCCTGTCCTATGCCGTGGTCGGTCCGGTCGCCACCAAGATCAAGACGGTGCGTGAAAAGAAGAACCGCCTCTACATCATCGTCAAGCAGACGCTGCTTGCCTATATGAACGGCGCCCTGCCGCAGGTGGCGATCGAGTTCGGCCGCAAGACCATATCCTCCTATGAGCGTCCGACGATCGATGCCGTCGAGCAGAGCACCATGAGCGCGGGCGCCGCCGAGAAGAAGGCGGCCTGAATATGCAGCATCTCGGACAGGGCCGCTTGCCATCATGACAAGCCCGGGCACTCCTTCGCAAACCCGTGCCTTGATCATCGAGCGCCTCGTCGGCGACAGCGGCGAGGCCGCGCAGGTGATCGGTGTCGGGCGCGGCATGGCCGAGCGGGCGCTGCCGCTGCTGCAGAAGGCGCTTGCCGGCGAGCTCGGCGCGCCGGTGACGGTGGATCTGCAGGCGGTGGAGGTAAGTCGCGTCCCCGAGGCGCGCTCGCGCGCCGGGGAGGCTTTCGCGCTGAGCGTCATTCCCTCTCCTGCCTCGGCCGACGCCATGACGCTGGTCATGGACGCGCAGGCGGTCGCCGTCATGGTAAGCGCTCTGTTCGGCGGCGATCCCGATCAACCGGTCGCGCCGATCGAGCGCGACCTGTCGCAGATCGAGGCCGATGTCGCGACCATGGTTTTCCAGGAGGTCGCCGCGGCGCTCAATGGATCAGGCAAGCGTTCGCTCGACCTGCGCCTGCCGGCGCCAAAGGCCATGGCCGGCGGGGAGGCGAGGAGGCGCGTGCTGCGCGACGGCGCCGCCGTGCGCATCGTCTACGGGCTGTCGACGCCGTCCGACAGCGGCACGCTCACGGTGATGATCCCGCAGCGCCTGCTGCTTTCCGCGCGCGGCGCCGCCGCCGCAGGCGAGGATGGCGAGGCCACGGGGCTCGACTGGCGGGCCCGCTTCTCCGAAGAGGTGATGCGCTCGACCGTCCGGCTCGAGGCGACGATGCCGCTGGCCCGGCTGACGCTCGGCGACCTCGCCGCGTTCGTGCCCGGCCAGGTGATCGAATTCGAGGAGAAAGCGCAGCTCAACGCCAGGCTCAGCGCCCGCGACAAGACGCTTTTTGTCTGCGAGTTCGGCAAGCTCGGACAGAACTACACCGTCCGCATCAGCCATCCGCATGATGCCGGGCAGGATTTCATC
>RXJA01000205.1 GCA_003963455.1 Hyphomicrobiales bacterium | reverse complement strand
CGACAGGACTGGACGAACATGGGTTTCAAATGTGGCATCGTTGGCTTGCCCAACGTCGGCAAGTCGACGCTGTTCAACGCGTTGACCAGGACGGCAGCCGCGCAGGCCGCCAACTATCCCTTCTGCACCATCGAGCCGAACACCGGCGAGGTGGCGGTGCCGGACCCGCGCCTGCAGAAGATCGCGGCGATCGGCAAGTCGAAGGAGATCATCCCGACCCGCATCTCCTTCGTCGACATCGCCGGCCTGGTGCGCGGCGCCTCCAAGGGGGAAGGGCTGGGCAACCAGTTCCTCGCCAACATCCGCGAGGTCGACGCCATCGTGCATGTACTGCGCTGCTTCGAGGATGACGACATCACCCATGTCGAGGGCCGCATCGATCCGGTCGCGGACGCCGAGACGGTCGAGACCGAGCTGATGCTCGCGGACCTGGAGAGCCTTGAGCGCCGTATCGTCCAGATCCGCAAGCGGGCCGCCGGCAAGGACAAGGAAGCCATGGCCGTCCTGCCCATGATGGAGGCGTCGCTTGAATTGCTGCAGGCCGGCAAGCCGACGCGCTTCCTGCTCAACGGCATCGCGCCGGAGGATCTGCGCATCCTGCAGGGGCTGAACCTGCTCACCTCGCATCCCGTTCTCTATGTCTGCAATGTCGCCGAGGCCGACGCCGCCACAGGCAACGAGCACACCAGGGCGGTGGAGAAGATGGCGGCCGCGCAGGGCGCCGGCACGGTGGTGATCTCGGCGGCGATCGAGGCGGAAGTCGCCCAACTTTCCGATGAAGAGGAAATGGAGTTCCTTGCCTCGATCGGCCTCGACGAGCCGGGTCTCAACAAGGTGATCCGCGCCGGCTATGAGCTGCTGCATCTGATCACCTATTTCACCGTCGGGCCGAAGGAGACGCGCGCCTGGACGATCCACAAGGGCGACAAGGCGCCGCAAGCGGCCGGCGTCATCCACACCGACTTCGAGCGCGGCTTCATCCGCGCCCAGACGATCTCCTACAACGACTTCGTCACGCTGGGCGGCGAAGTTGCGGCCAAGGAAGCCGGCAAGGCGCGCGATGAAGGCAAGGACTATGTCGTCCAGGACGGCGACATCATGCTGTTCAAGTTCAACACGTGATCCTCGCAGCGGCTCGATCCACCAGCGAACGGCGCTCGGATCGGGCGCTTCGCCGTCTGCCTTGACCTTGCAATGTCGCGGGTCTATCCGCTGATGCTCGCGGGCTCCTCGCAGCCCATGCAATCCTGACGACGCTTCGAGCGAAATCTCTTTGGTCCAGCAAGGGAGACCCGGCGATGATCAAGGCCTTCGTCGTGGACAACGATCGCCTGCGCCTCACCGACGACCTCGCCGCGGACGGCGACAAGGTCGTCTGGGCCGATCTTTTCAACCCGACCAAGGACGAAGAAGCGCGCATCGAGAGCTGGTTGGGCATTGCCATCCCGACCCGCGAGGAAATGGAGGAGATCGAGATTTCGAGCCGCCTCTATATCGAGGACGGCGGCTACTTCATGACCGCCGTGCTGCCGGCGCAGACCGAGGCCGACGACCCGCTGATGTCGCCGGTGACCTTCGCGCTGGCAGGCAAAAGGCTGATCACGATCCGCTACCACGAACCCAAGGCCTTCAAAACCTTCCCGCTGCGCGCCGAAAAAGTGGCGACCGGCTGCACCAGCGGCGACACCATCCTGGTCGGTCTTCTGGAAGCCATCGTCGATCGCCTGGCCGACATCCTCGAGCGCGCCGGCCGCGATGTGGAGGCGATCTCGCGCGACATCTTCCAGGCGCGCTCCACCAAGGCCTCGAAGCGCAACCGCGATTTCCAGGAGCTTCTGAAAGGCATCGGCCGCAAGGAGGACCTCGCTTCCTCGGTCCGCGACAGCCTGATCTCGCTGCAGCGCCTTGCCGGCTTCCTCGCGCATGTCTCGGCCCAGACCAAGATGAGCAAGGATGTGCGCGCCCGCATCAAGACCCTGTCGCGCGACGTGCTCTCGCTCGCCGACCATGCGACTTTCCTGTCGCAGAAGATCTCCTTCCTGCTCGACGCCACGCTCGGCATGATCTCGATCGAGCAGAATGCCATCATCAAGATCTTCTCGGTCGCCGCCGTCATCTTCCTGCCGCCGACGCTCGTCGCCTCGATCTACGGCATGAACTTCGACATCATCCCCGAGCTCAAATGGGAGTTGGGCTATCCCTTCGCCATCGGCCTGATGGTGATCTCAGCGATCCTGCCCTTCTGGTATTTCCGCCGCCGAGGCTGGCTTTAAGCAATTCCGGGAAAAGTGCGCAGCGGTTTCCCGTCGGAATTGCGGGAAACAAAGACGGTACAGTTCGCGGCGCTGGCGGATTGAGAGACAGCTGGCTTACCAGAAAGGGCTTGACCAAATCGTCCCGGGCCTGCATCCGGGTTGCCCGATCTTTGGGATTAACCGGATTGCCGACATGACCGGAAAGACCTGGGCCTATGAGGATTTCGTCGAGGGCGCCTCGCTGGACCTCGGCAGCAAGACTGTTAGCGCTGCCGAGATCATCGAATTCGCCAGCGAGTTCGACGCCCAGCCCATGCATCTCGACGAGGAAGCCGGCAGGGCGAGCATCCTGGGCGGACTTTCGGCTTCGGGCTGGCATACCTGCGCGATGTTCATGCGCATGCTGTGCGACGCCTTCCTGCTCGATTCGACCTCGCAAGGATCGCCGGGCATTGACCACGTCAAATGGAAGAAGCCGGTTCTGGCCGGTGACCGGCTGACCGGGACGGTCACGGTGCTGTCCAAGCGCCAATCCAAATCCCGGCCTCAACTCGGCCTCGTCAGCATGCGCAGCGAGTTGTTCAACCAGCGCGGCGAATGCGTCTTCGAGCTCGAGAACACCGGCATGTTCCTCTCGCGTGATGCCGTGGAGGGCCTGTCATGACTTTGGACGAATTTTTCCTCATCGGCGAAACCGTCACGCTGGGCTCCCACAAGTTCGGCGCGGAAGAGATCAAGGCGTTCGCCCGCAAATATGATCCGCAGGTCTTCCATGTCGACGAGGAGGCGGCGAAGAAGAGCGTGCTTGGCGGCCTCTGCGCCTCGGGCTGGCACACCGCCGCCACCTGGATGAAATACAACCTCGAAAAGCGCATGGAGACCGAGGGCGTGCGCTGGACAGGCCCCGGCCCTCAGCCCGAATTCGGCCCCTCGCCCGGGTTCCGCAATCTCAAATGGCTGAAGCCGGTCTATGCCGGTGAGACGGTGACCTTCACGCGCACCGCGCTTGCCCACCGCCCGCTCGCCGGACGTCCTGGCTGGAACCTTCTCACGCTGCGCTCGGAAGGTTTTGATTCGACCGGCGACAAGGTCATCGAATTCGACAGCGCCGTGCTGGTGAAGGTGGGGTAGCGCTTTCCTTCTCCCCTTATGGAAGAAGGTGGATCGGCGCGCAGCGCCGAGACGGATGAGGGGTGTTCCAGCGGAGTGAGACGCTGGCTTTCCCTGGAACGCCCCTCATCCGTCGCCTTCGGCGACACCTTCTCCCACAAGGGGAGAAGGGAAACCCGCTCAATGCCCCTCATATCCGACCAGCGTCCTGACCGGCACGCCGAGCGCTTCCAGTTTCTTGCGGCCGCCGAGGTCCGGCAGGTCGATGACAAAGCAGGCGGCGACGATATCGGCGCCGATCTGCCTGAGCAGCCTCACCGCGGCTTCCGCCGTGCCGCCGGTGGCGATCAGGTCGTCGACCACGATCACCTTCTCGCCGGGCGAGACGCCGTCCTTATGCATCTCCATCTCGTCCAGGCCGTATTCGAGGCTGTATGCCACCCGCACCGTCTCATAGGGCAGCTTGCCTTTCTTCCGGATCGGCACGAAGCCGGCCGAAAGCTGGTGCGCTACCGCGCCGCCCAGGATGAAGCCGCGCGCCTCGATGCCGGCGATCTTGTCGATCTTCAGCCCGGCATAGGGATGCACCAGTTCGTCAATGGCGCGGCGGAAGGCGCGCGCGTCGCCAAGCAGCGTGGTGATGTCGCGAAACAGAATGCCTGGCTTCGGATAGTCCGGGATGGTCCGGATCGCCGCGAGCAGCGTGTCTTCGAGGGAGGATTTCATGGGCAGTTGATCCGTTGCCGCACAGTTTTGCCGGCAAGCGGCCGAAAAGAAAAGGGCGCCTTTCGGCGCCCCCGCATTTTTCTGGAAGTCACCCGACTCAGTGCGCGACGTCGGCCCAGACCCTGCGCTTGGTCACATAGACCAGCGCGCCGAAGAGCAGCAGGAAGATCATGACGCGGAAGCCGGTCTTCTTGCGATCCTCGAGATGCGGCTCGGCGGCGAACATCAGGAACGCCGCGACGTCGCGGGCATACTGGTCGACGGTCTGCGGCGAGCCGTCGTCATAGGTCACCTGACCGTCCGACAGCGGCTTAGGCATCTTCAGCGACACGCCGGACAGGAAGTATGGATTATAGTGCGTGCCTTCCGGGATCACCATGCCGGCCGGCGGTGTCTGGTCGTAGCCCGTGAGCAGCGAATGGATGTAGTCCGGGCCGCCCTGCGCATACTGGGTGAAGATATCGAAAATGAAGCGCGGGAAGCCGCGCTCGACGCCGCGCGCCTTGGCGAGCAGCGACATGTCCGGCGGAGCTGCGCCGCCATTGGCGGATGCCGCGGCCTGCTCGTTCGCGAACGGCGCCGGGAAGTGGTCCGACGGCTTGCCGGGACGGTCGAACATGTCGCCGGCATCGTTCGGGCCGTCATGGATGGTGTATTGGGCGGCCAGCGTCTTGATCTGCGCTTCCGAATAGCCGAGCCCTTCCAGCGTGCGGAACGCCACCAGGTTCATCGAGTGGCAGGCCGAGCAGACTTCCTTGTAGACCTTGAGGCCGCGCTGCAGCTGGGCCTTGTCGTAGGTGCCGAACGGGCCGGCGAAGCTCCAGCTCATTTCCTTCGGTTCGTTGATCGGGAAATGCGTCGGAGCGGCCGCGTTCTGCTCTTCCGCGGCGATGGCCGCGGTGCCCGCGACCACCAGGCCGAGCAGGGCCAGCGAGGTGAGAATCTTCTTCATACCCAAAATCCCCTCAGATTCTCAGCCCTTGGTTTCCGGCGCGGCGGTCGCGCCTGCCGGATGCCCGCTGCCGCCCTTGTTCTTTTCCAGCACCGCCTCGGTGATCGAGTTCGGCAGCCTGCGCGGCGTCTCGATCAGGCCGAGCACCGGCATGATGATCAGGAAGAAGGCGAAGTAGAACAGCGTCGCCATCTGCGCCATGAACACGTAGCTGCCTTCCGCCGGCTGCGAGCCCAGCCAGCCGAGCAGGATTGCGTCGGCCACGAACAGCCAGAAGAACAGTTTGTACCACGGACGGTAGACCGCCGAGCGCACCTTGGAGGTGTCGAGCCACGGCACCAGGAACAGCATGGCGATGGCGCCGAACATGCACAGCACGCCGCCGAGCTTGGAATTGATCGGTCCGATGTTGAAGGTGATGGCGCGCAGGATCGCGTAGAACGGCAGGAAATACCATTCCGGAACGATATGGGCCGGCGTCTTCAGCGGGTTGGCGACCGTGTAGTTGTCCGGGTGGCCGAGATAGTTCGGCAGATAGAAGACGAAGTAGGCGAAGAAGAACAGGAACACGATCATGCCGAACGCGTCCTTGATGGTCGCATAAGGCGTGAAGGCGACGGTGTCGGTCTTCGACTTGACCTCGATGCCGGTCGGGTTCGACTGCCCCACCACATGCAGCGCCCAGACATGCAGCACCACGACGCCGGCGATCATGAACGGCAACAGGTAATGCAGCGCGAAGAAGCGGTTCAGCGTCGGGTTGTCGACGGCGAAGCCGCCGAGCAGAAGCTGCTGGATCCAGTTGCCGACCAGCGGGATGGCGCTGAAGAAGCCGGTGATGACGGTGGCGCCCCAGAAGCTCATCTGGCCCCAGGGCAGCACATAGCCCATGAAGCCCGTGGCCATCATCAGAAGGTAGATGATGCAGCCGAGGATCCACAGCAGTTCGCGCGGCGCCTTGTAGGAGCCGTAGAACAGGCCGCGGAAGATGTGGATGTAGACGGCGACGAAGAAGAACGAGGCGCCGTTCGAATGGAGATAGCGCAACAGCCACCCCGAATTCACGTCGCGCATGATCTTCTCGACCGAATCGAAGGCGAGATTGGTATCGGACGTGTAGTGCATCGCCAGCACGATGCCGGTCAGGATCTGCGAGACCAGCATGATCGACAGGATGCCGC
>RXJA01000043.1 GCA_003963455.1 Hyphomicrobiales bacterium | reverse complement strand
GTGCTGCATGACGGCACCTATGCCAATCTGGAAAGCATCGAGGACGTGTTCTCGATCGGCTTGAACCGCGCCGTCTCGGTGATTGCCGAGAAACAGCAGAAGGGCAAGGGCGGCCGCAACGGCGCCACGCCGGCGGCACTGAAGGAGTTGGGCGACCATCCCGACGGCGGCGGCAAGATCGTCGTGCGCGACGGCAAATACGGTCCCTATGTCAACTACGGCAAGGTCAATGCGACACTGCCCAAGGGCAAGGACCCGCAGTCGGTGACGATGGAAGAAGCGCTTGCCCTGATTGCCGAGAAGGAAGCCAAGGGCGGAGGCGGCAAGAAGCCCTTCCGCAGGGCGGCGAAGAAGGGCTAGCAGACCGTGGCGCGCAGGATCTCCGGAAGAAGCCACGGCGATCCGCGCAACGCCGACACGAGGGCCAAGGTGGTCAAGGATGATTACCGGCCCTCGCGTGACGAATTGCTGCGCTACATCGCCGAAAATCCCGACCGCTCCGGCAAGCGCGAGATCGCCAAGGCCTTCGCGCTGCGTGGCGAGGATCGCGTCTGGCTGAAAGACATGCTGCGCGACCTCCAGGATGAGGGCCTGCTCAACAAGGAGCGCAAGCGCCTCACCCGCGTGGGCGCCGTGCCTCACGTCGCCGTGCTCGATATTTTCGGCCGCGATGATGACGGCGTGCTTCTGGCGCATCCCAACGAATATACCGGGGCCGGTTCGCCACCCGTCATCGCCATCCGCATTTCGCGCGGCGCGAGCGGCCCGGCGCCCGGTATCGGCGACCGCGTTTTGGCCAAGACCTTCCCGACCGACGATCCGTCAGGCCCTGCCTATACCGGGCGGGTGATGAAGATCTTCGAGAAGCGATCCGACGCGGTGCTCGGCGTCTTCCGCGTGCTGAAGGATGGCACGTTCCGCATCGAGCCCGTCGAACGGCGGCAGCCGGAACTGATCGTCGACAAGGAATTCCAGAACGGCGCCAAGAACGGCGACCTCGTCGAGGTCGAGCCCGCGCGGGCATCCCGTTATGGACTGCCCAGAGCAAAGGTGCTGGCGGTGCTGGGATCCTTGGGCAGCGAGAAGGCGGTCTCGATGATCGCCATCCACGCCCATGACATTCCCCATGTCTTTCCGGCGGACGTGATCGCCGAGGCCGACGCGGTGAAGCCGGCGACGCTTGCTCACCGCGAGGACTGGCGCGACCTGCCGCTGGTGACCATCGACCCCGCCGACGCCAAGGACCATGACGACGCCGTCTTCGCCGCGCCCGATACGGACGGGACGAATCCCGGGGGCGTCGTCGTCACCGTGGCGATCGCGGATGTCGCCGCCTATGTCCGCTATGGCACGCCCCTCGACCGCGAAGCCTTGAAACGCGGCAATTCGGTCTATTTTCCCGACCGGGTCGTGCCGATGCTGCCCGAACGCATCTCCAACGATCTCTGCTCGCTGCGCGAAGGCGAGGACCGGCCGGCGATCGCCGTGCGCATGACCTTCTCCTCGGAGGGCCGTAAGCTCAGGCATTCCTTCCACCGCGTCATGATGAAATCGGCGGCCAAGCTCGCCTACCCGCAGGCGCAGGCCGCGATCGACGGCGCTCCCGACGACAAGACGCGGCCGATCCTCGACGGCGTCTTGAGGCCGTTATGGGATGCCTATGCGGTGCTCAAGCGCGGCCGCGACTCCCGTCAGCCGCTGGAACTCGACCTGCCGGAGCGCAAGATCCTGCTGAAAGCCGACGGCACCGTCGACCGGGTCGTCGTACCGGAACGGCTCGACGCGCATAAGCTCATCGAGGAGTTCATGATCCAGGCCAATGTCGCGGCCGCAGAGACATTGGAAGGCAGGAAAGAGCCCCTCGTCTACCGCATCCACGACGCGCCGTCGCTCGCCAAGCAGGAATCGCTGCGCGACTTCCTGCAAACGCTCAGCCTGTCGCTGGCCCGGGGTCCGCAGATGCGGCCCAGCCAGTTCAACGGCATTCTGGAACGGGTGCGCGGCGCCGACAACGAGGCGCTGGTCAACGAAGTCGTGCTGCGCTCCCAGAGCCAGGCGGAGTATTCGCCGAAGAACATCGGCCATTTCGGCCTCAACCTGAGGCGCTATGCGCATTTCACCTCGCCGATCCGCCGCTATGCCGACCTGATCGTGCACCGGGGGCTGATCTCCGCGCTTGGCCTTGGGCCTGGCGGGCTGACGCAGCAGGAGGCGGACCGGCTGGAAGAGGTAGCCGCGCTGATCTCCGCCACGGAACGCCGCGCCATGGCCGCCGAGCGCGACACGGTCGACCGGCTGATCGCCGCCTATCTGGCCGAGCGCGTCAACGACACGTTCGACGCGCGCATCTCCGGTGTCACCAAGGCGGGGCTCTTTGTCCAATTGCCGCAGTATGGCGCCGACGGCTTTATTCCGGTGTCAACTCTGGGCGGCGACTACTATATCTACGACGAAACCGCCCGATCGCTGTTCGGCGAACGCACCGGCAAAGGCTACCAGCTTGCCGACCGCGTCGAAGTCCGGCTGGTCGAGGTCGCGCCGATGGCCGGCGCGATGCGTTTCGAGATGCTGACCGACCCGAAGCCCCTGCCCGGATCGAGGCGGTCGTTCCACAAGGCCAAGGGCCGCGCCCGCGCATCGCAATCGCGCGCCGGTCCGCGCGGCAGGAGACATTGATGCAAGGCGATTTGCGGATGGAAAAACAGGTTTTCGGCGGCGAGCATCACTCCGGTCGCGTCGCGCGTCCGCTATGGACGGCGATCAAGCGCGGCATCCTCGGCCGCTGCCCGCGTTGCGGCGAAGGCAAGCTGTTCCATGCCTACACCAAGACCGTCGACACGTGCAGCGTGTGTGGCGAGGAGATCCATCATCATCGCGCCGACGATCTTCCCGCCTATCTCGTGATCGTCATCGTCGGCCATATCGTGGTCGGCTCCTTCATGGCGGTGCAGGCAGCCACCACGCTGTCGACCTGGCAGCACGCGCTGATCTGGGTGCCGCTGACCCTCTTTCTCGCGCTGGCGCTGCTGCAGCCCGTCAAGGGCGCCGTCATAGGCCTGCAATGGGCGCTTTATATGCACGGCTTCGGTGGCGAGAATGACGAATTCGAGGACCATTCGTAAGCCGGAGTGCATAGCCTTTCGTCCCTGGTGCAAAGGGCGCGACGCGCAAGCCACTTTCGCATCAGGGAAGTTTCCGCTAGGTCGAGCGCATGAAGGGAATGACCAAGGCGGATATCGACAAGCTCGATAAAGGCTTGGCCGTGCGAAGCGGCCGGGCATTGCGTCCGCGCGATGCCGCTACCCTCATCCTGCTCGATCGCAGGGACAAGGATGTCCTGGTTCTGATGGGCCGGCGCCACGCCGGCCACGCCTTCATGCCCGGAAAATTTGTCTTCCCTGGCGGTCGCACCGACCCCGCGGACAGCCGCATTGCCGTTTCCGCTCCCCTGCGCGGCGAGGAAGAGAGCAAGCTGCTCGCCGGTCCCGGCCGCGCGAGCGCGGCGCGGGCGCGCGCGATCGCCCTGTCGGCGATTCGCGAGACCTACGAGGAAGCCGGCCTGCTGATCGGCCGCAAAGGCGCCTTCTCGACCGCCAAGCGCGACTGGCAGGGTTTCGTCGAACATGGCGTAATCCCGTCGCTGGATGTGCTCCGCTTCATCGCCCGCGCCATCACCCCGCCCAACCGCGTGCGCCGTTTCGACACGCGTTTCTTCAGCGCCTGGCGCCACGACGTCGCCGTGGAATTGCCCGACGGAGGCCCGACCAACGAACTGGAAGAACTGGTCTGGCTGCCGCTGGCCGACGCCCGCAAGGCCGACATCCCTGACATTACCGGCATGATCCTGGAAGAACTGGAGCAGCGGCTTGCCGATGATCCGTTGCTGCGACCGGGAGGCGCGGTGCCGTTCTTCCGGCTCGTCCGCAACCGATTTGTCCGCGAAGTCCTTTAGAAGCAGAGCATTTTGATCCCATGACGGTCGATACCCAAGACAAGGGCGACGAACGCGTGCACTGGCTGCCGATGATCGCGGCGATCTCCTCGATCAGCGTCGTCGGCATCGCCATCGGCCTCGGCATGCCATTGCTCAGCGTCATTCTGGAAAGCCGCGGCCATTCCGCTTCGATGATCGGCCTCAACACCGCTGTCGCCGGCCTCGCTTCGATTGCCGGCGCGCCGCTCGCGACACCGCTTGCTATGCGGCTCGGCGTCGCCTGGACCATGCTGCTGATGATCGCCATCGGCGCTTTCGCCTTCGTCGGCTTCCATTTCGCGCCGGACTTCTGGATGTGGTTTCCGCTGCGTGTCGCCTTGCATATCTCGCTGACGGTCCTGTTCATCCTGTCGGAGTTCTGGATCAGCACCTCGGCCCCGCCCAACCGCCGCGGCCTTGTGCTCGGCATCTACGCGACCGTTCTGTCGCTCGGCTTCGCCGCCGGACCCTGGCTGTTCGCTCATCTCGGCAGTTCCGGCTTCCTGCCATTCGGCGTCACCATAGCGCTAGTGACGCTTGCCGCGATTCCGGTGCTGGCGGCCCGCAATGAAAGCCCGACCATCGTCGCCGACAGCGAAACCAGCCATTTCCTGCGCTACGTCTGGCTGGTGCCGACCGCGACTTTTGCCGTTCTCGTTTTCGGCGCCGTCGAGACCGGCGGCTTCGCGCTGTTTCCGGTCTATGGCAGCCGCATCGGCTATTCGGAGGCCGACGCCGCGCTCCTGCTGACGATGATCGGGCTCGGCAATGTGCTTTTGCAGATCCCGATCGGCATGATCAGCGACCGCGTCTCGGATCGCCGCTACCTGCTTCTGGGTTGCGCCACTGTCGGCCTTGTCGGCACCGCCTTCATGCCGTTCTTCGCGCAGGACTGGCATCTGATGGCGGCCCTCCTGTTCGTCTGGGGCGGCGTCGTCGCGGCCATGTACACGATCGGCCTTGCCCATCTCGGGTCCCAGCTTTCCGGCCATGAACTGGCATCGGCCAATGCGGCCTTCGTGCTTTGCTATGGTGTCGGCATGGTGATCGGCCCGCAGGCGATCGGCATCGGCATGGATGCCTTCGGCCCATCCGGCTTCGGCTGGTCGCTGGCGATATTCTTCGCCGCCTACATGGCCCTGGTCCTGGTCAGGCTGGTGCGCAAGATCGTCTAGCGGCGAACGCCGACGGCACCGGGTCTGCTGACATCACCGTGTCAGCAGCACCCCTGCTATACCCCGCCTCCAACGCGAGGTAGGAGAATTGCGATGATCGACAGCGGCTTCGAAACCAGATCCCTCAGGATGGAATTGCTTCTGCTCGTCACGTTCCAGGCGCCGGCCGCCGATGTCGAGCGCATCATGGAAGCGGTGGTGGCCATCACGCCGCTGCGCATGGGCAAATATGACGCCAACGCCTATCAGTCGGCGCAAGGCATCGAGCGCTACCGGCCGCTCGAGGGTGCTGCCGCCGGCGCCGAAACCGAATTGCGCCGGCGGCCCGGTACCGTCGAAGTGTCGTTCGAGATCGCCGACGACCAGGCGCTCGCCGCCCATATCGCCGAGGCGATTTTCCAGGCCCATTCCTACCAGGAGCCCGTCATCCGCATCCAACCGCTGCTCGCCAGCCGCTCCAAGGGCTTGGACGATCATGCCAATCCGAACCGCTGGTGGAACACGACGGGCGACTGGAAAAAGGCTGGCCAGTTGGTCGAGCAGAACGCTTGAAGCGGTGAAATCAGCCATGCCGGAATGAGGCAAGGAATGCGCTCGGGGTTGACTTTCCGGGCGCGTTCTTTATGTGTCGCGCCAAGTTTCCCGCGTCCGGGTGTTTCCCCGTGCTCCAGCGGCCAAAACTCCACGAACATTAACGGACGAAAATCATGGCCAAAGCCGCAAACATCAAGATCAAGCTCCTGTCGACCGCCGACACCGGATTCTTCTACGTGACCAGCAAGAACAGCCGTACCAAGACGGACAAGCTCTCGTTCCGCAAGTACGACCCGATTGCCAAGAAGCACGTCGAGTTCAAGGAAACCAAGATCAAGTAATCTGGTTATACCGAGAAATCAAAACGCCGCCCCCGGGGCGGCGTTTTTGTTTTGGGCAAGCGCCGGGCGACAAAGGAGCCGCGCCGCCGTTCAGCGCAAGGTTCCGATGTCGGTTGTTCGAAAAGGGGGCCGGTCGGCGTTTGGCAGCGGTACGAGGAGGCCACTATGTGCCAGCGCCG
>RXJA01000191.1 GCA_003963455.1 Hyphomicrobiales bacterium | reverse complement strand
CGTCGACACAATCGAGCGGAGCGCGGGTCCTTGCTCAGGAATATCGTCGCCGTCAAGCGCGTGCTCTACGATGCGATCGGCCATTTCAACAACGACGACGGCTGGGCGATGGCCAGCCATCTCGCCATCACCTCGCTGATGGCGCTGTTTCCATTCCTGATCTTCGCCACGACGCTGGCAAGCTTCCTCGGCGCGCAGGCGTTCTCGGACACGGCAGTGCATCTGGTCTTCGACACCTGGCCGGAGCAGATCGCCAAGCCGATCGCGCGCGAGGTGCAGAACGTGCTCACCGTCCGGCGAAGCGACCTTTTGACCTACGGCGTCGTGCTTGCCGCCTATTTCGCGTCGAACGGCATCGAGGCGCTGCGGACGTCACTCAATCGCGCCTACCGGGTCACCGAGACGCGCGGCATCATCCATCGCAGGGTGCAAAGCATCATCTTCGTGCTGATCGCCACGGCCTGCTTCCTGGCCGTCAGCGTGCTCCTGGTGTTCGCGCCGCTCCTGGCGCGGCTGGCGGAAGCGCATCTGGAATGGATCAAGCCCTATATGGGCACCATCACGCTGTGGCGTTACGTCGTCGCCTCGACCGTCATCGTCATCGGGCTGTTTTCCGTGCATATCTGGCTGCCGGCCGGCAAGCGCCGCTTCGTCTCCATCATACCTGGCATCGTCTTCACGCTGATCGCCTGGCTCGCCGGCTCGACCATCTTCGCGACCTATCTCGACCATTTCTCGTCCTACGTGACGACTTATGCGGGGCTCGCCTCGATCATGATCGCTGTGGTGTTCCTCTACATCATTTCGGCCATCTTCATCCTCGGCGGCGAGCTCAACGCCGCGATCAGCCGCTATCTGGAGGCGCGTGCCCGCGTGGGTTGAATCCCCTTGGCTCGCGCGGTCGCCAGGGCTACGCCGAGGGTGGCGATCGCCATGCCGGCGATCTGCAGCAGGTTGAGCCGCTCGTCGAACAGCGCCCAGGCAATTATCGCGGTAACGGCGGGAACGAGATAGAACAGCGAGGCGACCTTCGACATCTCGCCGTCGCGGATCATCACCATCAACAGGAAGATGGCGCCGACCGACAGCACCAGGACCAGCCAGGCCATGGCGAAGATCAACTCGCCATTGACGATGACGGCGCGCGTCTCGAAGGCGAGCGAGCCCAGGATCATCACGGCGGAGCCGCCGACATACTGCCACATGGTCGCCGACACCAGATCGCCGCCGGAAGCATAGCGTTTCTGCCAGATGGTGCCGGCGCTCATGCCGAGCACCGAGACGAGTGAAGCCGTCAGCGTCGCCGGCGTGACCCCGCCGCCCAGCGCGCCCAGCTTTGGCCAGAGCACGATGACGACGCCGAGCAGCCCGACCGCAAGACCGGCCCAGTGGCGCGGCAGGATCGCCTCGCCGAGGAATTTTCCGGCAAGCACGGCCGTGATCAGTGGCTGCAGGCCGACGATCAGCGCCGAGAGGCCGGCCGGCATGCCCCTGTGGATCGCCCAGAAGACGGCGCCGAGATAGACGCCATGCATGAGGACGCCGGCCACCGTTGCGTGCAATGCCTCCTCGCGCGTGGCCCTGGCCGAGCCGAGCAGCACGGCGAGGCCGGCAAACAGGATCGCGGCGATCACGAAGCGAATGGCAAGGAAGGTGAAGGGTTCAGCCCAGGGCATGGCGTAGCGCGCGCCGATGAAGCCCGTCGCCCACAGCACGACGAAGGACGCGGGAATGAACCGCTTGAGGTTCTGCATGGAGGAGGCCGCCGGGGTGAACGGTTGATGACGGCAATTGCTCTAATGCCGTTCAATCCCGCAAGCAAAACGAAACGGTTGATCCATAAGCTAAGTTGAATTCAATGAACGGTGCC
Organism: Hyphomicrobiales bacterium; assembly: GCA_003963455.1. Classification (GTDB taxonomy): domain Bacteria; phylum Pseudomonadota; class Alphaproteobacteria; order Rhizobiales; family Rhizobiaceae; genus Mesorhizobium. Next base: position 4,394 of record RXJA01000191.1, on the reverse strand, counting down.
AAAAGGGGGCATGGCGCATGGCCGCGCCATGGTGAGGCATGTTTTTGCACCTCGACACGAGCTGGCTGTTGTTCGCCTTCTTGATCATCGCCGGCTTCGGCTTCTTCTTCGGCACGGCGCTCGACGCGATCATGAAAGAGAGCGGCTTTGGCCCGACCGGCAACACGCTGCTGTTCATCTTCGGTTTTTTTGCCGCGGTGACGGTCGCCAGCAAGCATGGCATCAGCCTGAGCGATCTCAGGCTGGCCGTCGCCTGTGGGCTCGGCGGCGCCTTTGCCTTCATCAGCGTGCTGGCGCTGATCAAGGCCGGGATGGCGCGACTTTAATCACAACCCGACCAATCGCCTGATGTCGTGCGGCGACATACCCGCCTCCCGGAGCGCGGCCAGACCGGTGTCCTTGAAGCTCTTGGACAGTTTCCTGCCGTCCGGCCCAAGAATCAGGCGGTGGTGGAAATAGCGTGGCCGCGGCAGGCCAAGCAGCTCCTGCAGCAGGCGCTGCACCCCGGTCGCCGAATCGAGATCCTGGCCGCGCACGACATGGCTGACGTTCTGCAGCGCGTCGTCGACGACGACGGCGAGATGGTAGCTGGTCGGGATGCCGCGGCGGGCGATGATGACATCGCCCCAGGCCTGCGGTTGCGCTTCGATCGCTCGCGTCGCGGACATCGTCTCGTCGGTGAACTCGGCCCATGACAGGCTGCCTGGCACGCGCGCGACCGCCGCCTCGACATCGAGTCGCCAGGCGAAGGGCATGTTGTCGGCGATCCGCCGCTTGCGCTCCCTGGCCGGCAAGGCCTTGTCGAGGGGTGGGTAGAGCGGCACGCCGTCCGGATCGCGCGGCCAGTCGCGGCCGCCGGTCTCGGCGATGAAGGCGCGGATCTCGCCCCGGCTCATGAAGGCCGGATAGACCAGTTCCTCGGCGATCAGCCGGTCGAGCACGGCCTGGTATTCGGCAAAATGTTCCGACTGGCGGCGCACCGGCCGCTCCCAGTTCAATCCCAGCCATTCGAGATCGCGGAAAATGCCGGCCTCGAATTGCGGCGTGCAGCGGGTGATATCGATATCCTCGATGCGCAGCAGCAACTGTCCGCCCGCTTGTTCCGCCATCTGCTGGTTCAACAGGGCCGAGTAGGCGTGGCCGAGATGCAGTTCGCCATTCGGGCTCGGTGCGAAGCGGAATGTCAGGAGCGTCATCTCTCAGGCGGCATTCTGGTTGAAAGGCGCTTCCGCCGGTTGGTATTTAGCCCTCCATTGCCACTTCGCGGGCGCCCTGGGAACAAGAACGTGCAACGCATCGCCTCGCTCGACGACATTGCGGCAGGGCTCGACGCGCTCTGCCGGATCGATCCGCGGCTGGAGGCCGTGCGGCGCATGGCGGGCGAGGTACCGCTCCGGTTGTCGCAGCCGGGGTTCCAAAGCCTCGCCTCGATCATCGTCTCACAGCAAGTTTCCCGCGCGAGCGCCGACGCCATCTTCGGGCGGCTGGTCAGGCTGGTCGATCCGCTGACGCCGGAAGCAATCCTTGCCGCTGGCGAGGGCATATTTCGCGAGGCCGGGCTGTCGCGGCCCAAACAGCGCGGGCTCCTTGCCGTCGCGCAAGCCGTGGCCGGCGGACTGGATCTCGATCACCTTTGTACGCTCGATGCCGTCGAGGCGATCGCGGCGATGACGGCGGTGCCCGGCATCGGTCCATGGACGGCCGAATGCTATCTGCTGTTTGCCGCCGGCCATCCGGACGTCTTTCCCGCGCGCGACGTCGCGCTGCAGACCGCGGTCGGCCATGCGCTCGGCATCGACCCGCGCCCGCCGGAGAAAGTGCTTATCCGGCTGGCCGAATCATGGAGCCCATGGCGGGGTGTCGCGTCGCGGCTTTTTTGGGCCTACTACCGGGAACTGAAGGGCAGGGACGCGGCGCCGCCCGTCGAAATGGCCCAAAAACCCTGAAAATCATGCGTTTTTGGGGATCTGGTCGCACGACAATCCGCTTCACATCCCTGTCATGTCGGGCTTACAGTATCCGCGCCGATCGGTTCTGGAACTAAGGAGGCGAAGGACGTGACGGTTGCCGTATCTCCGGATGGGCTTCCCGCGCTGGTGCTGAATGCGGACTACCGCCCGCTCAGCTATTACCCTCTGTCGCTCTGGTCATGGCAGGACGCCATCAAGGCTGTGTTCCTCGACCGGGTCAATATCGTCGCCGAATACGAGCACGCCGTCTCTTCGCCGACCTTCTCGATGAAACTGCCGAGCGTGGTCAGCCTCAAGGCTTATGTGAAGCCATCCAGGCATCCCGCCTTCACGCGCTTCAATGTGTTCCTGCGCGACCGCTTCCAGTGCCAGTATTGCGGCACGCCGGAGGATTTGACCTTCGACCACGTCATCCCGCGCCATCGCGGCGGGGCGACGACCTGGGAGAATGTCGTCGCCGCCTGCTCGCCCTGCAATCTCAGGAAGGGCGGCATGATGCCGGCGCAGGCCAAGATGTGGCCGCTGCAGAAACCCTATCAGCCGACGGTGCACGACCTGCACAACAACGGCCGCCTGTTCCCGCCCAACCATCTGCATGAAAGCTGGATGGATTATCTGTACTGGGATGTCGAGCTGGAGCCATAAGGCCGCTCTCAACGATTGGGACCGATTGGCCGTCATCCATGTACAGGACAACGATCGAATGCCTCGGTGTGGCGCCTCATTTGGGTCCACAGGCGGCCATCGATATCGAGCAAGAGTTTCGCATCCATAGGACTTGGCACAAGGATCCAAGCTGTGCCTACGACGATGGAAAACTCCTACTCGTTGCGCGCAACAACTTTGACGTTGATGGCAGAGCGCTTCTCGACGAGTTCTGGGACTGTCTCGCCGCATATCTCGGTGAACACGGAGAGATGCGTATTCTTCGAGTCGAACAAGTCTGAAGCTGCCGGATGGCTCAGTCGCGCGAGAGCGCGCTGCGGAAGGCGACGGCGGCGAGGATGAGGCTGGCGATGGCGTTCCAGCCGGCCAGCGACAGGCCGAGGATGCGCAGCGCGGCCTTGTCGCAGGACGGCGGCACGAACTTGTCGAGCGCGTCGAGAACGCCCTTGCCGCCGGTGTCGACCGGGCCGGCACCGGCCGTGCAGTCGGCCGGGCCCGGCCACCATGCCCATTCGACGCCCGAATGGTAGACGCCGAGATAGAGGCCGTAGAGCATGAGCAAGCCGCCGATCGCCAGCAGCCCGCGCGTGACCCAGGCCGGCGCGCGCAGCATCGAGGCGATCACCGCCAGCACCATCAGCGGCACGCCGATGTAGTAGGGCGTACGTTGCTGAAGGCAGAGATGGCAGGGGATATAGCCACCGATATACTGGAAGGCCAGCGCCGAGCCGACGGTCGCGGCCATGGCGACGGCGAGAAACAGCGCAGCGCGTGTGCGCTGGCGTCCGGTGTCGGCAGTCATGGTCGCTGTCATCGATGGAGATCCGTTGTTGCGTCGCTATCCGTGAGCGTATCTGACGACGATATAGAGCAAAATCAGGGCAGCGGCGCCGGCGCCGACAATCAATCCCAGGCGCTTTTCGATGAACTCCCTGATCGGCTCGCCATAGCGGCGCAGCAGCCAGGCAAGCAGCAGGAAACGCGCGCCACGCGCCACGATGGCCGAGACGACGAAGATCAAAAGATTGACGTGGAGCGCCCCGGCCAGAATGGTGACCACCTTGATCGGCGGCAGGTGGGCGGCGCCGGATGTGACCAGCAGCACCAGCATGAGCCCGGCGCCTGACGACTGCCACCTCTCAAACGTGTCAAGACCGCCGAAATGCTCCAGGATCGGCCGCGCTATCGTGTCGTAGGCATAGTAGCCGATCAGCCAGCCGGCAATGCCGCCCAGCACGGACGCGACAGTGGCGGTCAGCGCGTAGCGATAAGCGCGCTCGGGCCGCGCCAGCGCCATGGGCAGGAACAGCACGTCGGCCGGTATGAAGAACACCGAGCTCTCGACGAAGGCGATGAACGCCAGCCACCATTCGGCGGATTTGCGCGCCGCCAGCGACAGCGTCCAGTCGTAAAGTCCGCGAAGCATCGGCTCTCCTAATGCATGTCGCCCGAGGCGCTTATCTGGTTTTGGGCAACGACAGGCGGGAAGACAAGAACTCATAGCGCCGCAGTGAACGCTTACGGCGGAAGGTATCTCGGTACGCGACCTGTCTAGAAAGATTTCTCGCGCCGCACAATGACGGCGGTCCATACGAAACCGTAAGACGCCGTCTGGCCGGACCGGCGTCGGCAAATCCGCAACAGGCCAGTTGACGAAAGGCCGTCCGACCGTATAGTCCGCGCCCATCCAGGCCGCCCGGCCTGAGCCCCTATGGCGGAATTGGTAGACGCGCTCGACTCAAAATCGAGTTCCGCAAG
>RXJA01000593.1 GCA_003963455.1 Hyphomicrobiales bacterium | reverse complement strand
ACAGGCAAGACCATGAAGATCAAGAATTCGCTCAAGGCGCTCAAGGCGCGTCACCGCGACAACCGGCTGGTTCGCCGCAAGGGACGTATCTACATCATCAACAAGACCGCTCCGCGCTACAAGGCGCGCCAGGGCTGAGACTTAAGCGCAGCTTGCTGTCGCTTGGTGCGCGCGGTTTGGTGCATTGTCGCCCAGCCGTGCTGATGTCGATTGCCGGTTCGCCGGCCCTCTCACGCTAAAATCATTTGGACGATCCGCCGTCCGGGATTAGATTCCGGCGATGCGGATTCGTTTTGCATTTCTCACCGCCCTTTTGCTGTCCGGCACGGCTTTTCCCGCAGGCGCGGAAGAGGTGCAAGGCGCGCTGCCTCCAGATGCCGCGCCGCCCGCCGCGACACCGCCGCCGGCCGCTCCGACCAAACAGGGCCGCCTCGACCAGCTCTTCGCCGAGTTGAAGCGCGAGCGCAACGAAAGGGCCGCCGAGCGCATCGCAGGCCGCATCTGGAGCGAGTGGAACCAGTCCGGCAGCGCCTCGATCGACCTGATGATGCAGTGGGCGCAAAAGGCGACCGAAGATCAGAAATTCGATGTCGCGCTCGATTTCCTCGACCAGGTGGTGACCCTGCAGCCTGATTATGCCGAAGGCTGGAACCGCCGTGCCACCGTGCATTTCCTCATGAAGAATTACGGGAAGTCGATGGCCGACATCGACCGCACCTTGCAGCTCGAGCCCCGTCATTTCGGCGCGCTCTCGGGCCTCGCCCAGATCATGACCGAGACCGGCCACAAGCAATCGGCGCTGGAGGCCTGGCAAAAGGTGCTGGCGATCTATCCGATGATGCGCAGCGCCCAGGCCCAGGTTTCGACGCTGTCCGAGGAACTGGCCGGCGAGGGCATTTGATTCCCGCGACCTTCGTCGCTTCGTCATCCTGAAGCGTACCGCCTGAATCCGGTTCAGGTGGCCCGAAGCCTTCCGCCGGCGGCTCGCCGCGCGGCCGCTTGGCAGCGCCGACAGATGCGGCCTTGACTCAAACCGTGCGCGGCAATAGTGAAGCAATCACTTCAGTATTAATCGGATCGCCGATTGCGAAAGAGAGCCGGAATGTCCTTGACGCTGCATTTCCATCCGCTGGCCTCGTTCTGCTGGAAGCCGCTGATCGCGCTGTATGAGAACGGCACGCAGTTCGAGCCGGTCATTGTCGACCTCGGCGACGAGGCTTCCCGCGCGGCCTTCCTGAAGGTGTCGCCGACCGGCAAGATGCCGGCGCTGCGTGACGATGCCCGGGACCGCACGGTGCTGGAATCGACCATTGTCGTCGAATATCTCGCCGCGCATTATCCGGGGCCGGTCGAGCTCGTTCCCGCCGACATCGATCTCGCCCTCCAGGTCCGCCAGGCGGACCGCTTCTACGATTTCTACGTTCAGCATCCGATGCAGAAGATCGTCGGCGACCGTCTGCGGCCAAAGGACAAGACCGATCCGTTCGGGGTCGAGGAGGCTCGCGCGCAATTGCGCAATTCCTACGCCATTATCGAAGAGGAGATGGCGGGAGGGACCTGGGCGGTCGGCGAAACCTTCACCATGGCCGACTGCGCCGCCTCGCCGGCTTTGTTCTACGCCAACAAGGTCGAGCCGTTCGGCGACAAGTTCCCGGCGGTGAGCCGCTACCACGACCGGCTGCTCGCGCGGCCGTCCTTCGCCCGCGTCATCGAGGAAGCCGGCCCCTATTTCAAGTTCTTTCCGTACAATAACGGCTAGCCGGCCATGCTGCACGATCCCGCCCAGCTCGATCTGATGTTCCAGGCGCTCGCCGATCCCGCGCGGCGGCAGATGGTGGATCGGTTGTCGCGCGGGCCGGCATCGGTCAGCCAACTGGCCGAACCGCTGGCGATGTCATTGTCGGCCGTCGTCCAGCATCTCAACGTGCTCGAGGCAAGCGGCCTGGTCAGGACCGAGAAGCTTGGCCGGGTGCGCACCTGCCGGATCGAGCCGCAGGCGCTTCGGGCCGCCGAGCACTGGATCAACGAGCGGCGGCTCGCCTGGGAGCGCCGGCTCGACCGTCTGGGCGATTTCCTTGCTGAACCCAAAGATGAGACCTGAAGGAGCCGCTATGAGCGAACGATCGGTCGTCCACTCCACCTTCGTCATCGAGCGCGTCTATCCGGTGGCGCCGGCCAAGGTCTATTTCGCGCTGAGCGATCCGGCGGCCAAGAAGCGCTGGTTCGTCGATCCCGACAATCCGATGCCGAGCCGGCATGAGATGGACTTTCGTGTCGGCGGCAAGGAGGTGAACGCCGGCTGTCCCAGCGACGGGCAGATGCATATCTACAACGCGGTCTACCAGGACATCGTGCCGAGCCAGCGCATCGTCTACAGCTACGAACTGCTGTTCGGCGAAACCCGCGTTTCGGTCTCGCTTGCAACCATCGAGCTCATCGCGGAAGGCAAGGGCACGCGACTTGTCCTCACGGAGCAGGGGGCCTTCTTCGACGGCATCGACACGCCGGCCACCCGCGAGCATGGAACGGGCGAACTGCTCGACGCGCTCGGCGCGGCGCTGGCGGCAACGAGCTGAGCGCTGGCCGCTGCCAAGGCGTGATCACCTTCTCGCGCCCTCCGGCGCGATGCCCATGCATCACTCCCCCGGCGATGTTTCCCAGAACTGGTCGAGCCAGATGTTGAGCCTGAGGAAGCCGGCGCTGCTGACAGCATAAACGCGTCTTGTGCCTTCAGCCTTGGCATTGACCAGGCCGGCATCGAGCAGAACCTTCAGATGCTGGGAAACGGCCGGGCGTGAGACGGGCAGTCCGGCCGCTAGTTCGTTTACCGTCTTCGGGCCGCGCCGGAGTTCTTCCAAGAGATAGCGCCGGTTGGGATCGGCTATCGCCACAAAGGCGTCAGAAAACATCATGCCTTTATTTGTGAGGCAAAGTCCTGCGAATCTCAACTATTGGTTTCAATCTTTCTGCGCGGATCGAGCCGCAACGCTTCGGGTGTGACCGCGCGGTCGGCGGGCTGCGTCTTGAAGGCATCGCGGTTTTCGATCGGCACCGGCGCGCGGGCGCGGATGCGCAGAAGCGTGTAGCCGGCAAGGCTGAGATGCGCGAGCGCGGTTGCAAGGAAAAGCCCCTCCGGACGCACCGAGCCCATCAAGGCCGCGGCCAGAAGCGGGCCGATCATCGTGCCGAAGCCGTAGAGCAAGAGCAGGCCGCCCGAAACCTTGACGAAGTCCTCGGCGCGGGCATGGTCGTTGGCGTGGGCCACCGCAATCGAATAGAGCGTGTAGGCGAAGGCGCCATAGGCCGCGGTCAGCACGATGACGAAGACGCCCGAACGCGGCGCGAACAGGAAGATCAGCATCGCGACCATCGCCGCGCCGAAGGCCGCGCCGGCCAGCACGAAGCGGCGGTCGGTTGTATCCGACAGGCGCCCGGCCGGAAGCTGCATGGCGGCGCCGGCGACGACCACGAGGCTCATCATCAGCGCGATCTCGGCTGTCGAGATGCCGATGCGCGCGCCGTAGACGGCGCCCAGAGTGCCCCAGGCGCCGTTGGCGATGCCGATCAGCAGGCAGGCTACCGCCGACACCGGCGAATTGGCGTAAAGGCCTTTGACGTCGAGCTTGACGTCCTGCAGGGGTTTTGGATGCGACTGGGTCGACACCGCCGTTGGAATGAGCGACAGGCAGAACAGGATGCCGGTGATCATGAACAGCGAGGCCGATTTCACGTCGCCGCCGGCGACGATCATCTGGCCGCCCATGATCGAGGCATAGGTGACCATCATATAGAGGCCGAAGACCGTGCCGCGGTTCTCGTTGGTCGCCTTCTCGTTGAGCCAGCTTTCGATGACCATGAAGGCGCCGGCCATGGTGAAGCCGGTGAAGGCGCGCAAAAGAATCCAGAAATATTCATCGATGATGAGGCCGGTCAGCAGCGCGATGATTGCGCCCGATGCGGCAAACGCGCCGAAGGCCCTGACATGGCCGGCGCGGCGCACGAGGCGCGGCGCGAAGAAACAGCCGGTGACGAAGCCGCCGGCCCAGGCCGTGCCCATCAGGCCGAGCGATGCGGTCGAGAAGCCCTCCACCTGCCCGCGCAGCGGCAGGAGCAGCCCGTGCAGGCCGGAAGCGGCAAGCAGGAACGCGGTGCCGCGAAGCAGCGAGAGGATCGGCCTGTAGGTTGCGAACATTCTTCTGATCCGGCTGGGATTTCGTGGCGAGGTCTGGCAGTCGCAATCAGGCTTTTCCGGGGCGGGCGGCCGAGCCGACGAAACTATCCTCTGCGAAACAGCGCCTCGGCCGCGGATTTGGTGGCGCCCTTGGCGGCCCGTTCCTCCTCCAGCCGGGCGATCTCGTCGCGCAGCATCGCGATGCGCTGGGATAATTCGTCCACGGAAAGCAACGACAGGTCCTGGCCGATCTCGTGCGGGCGCGGCTTTTTCCTGGGTTCGTCGTCGAAGATCGCCATCCGTCGCTCCTCCCTTACTTGGCCATTTGCCTGATTTGGCAATCAGCATACATAGGGCGGGGGCGCCGATGCAAACAACGAGCGACGACACGGATCCGAGGAGACGGGAAAGCCATGGCAAACGGACACAGGATACCGGCGAAGATGACGGCCATCGCGATCTCGCAACCGGGTGGACCTCGGGTGCTCAAGCCTGAGACGCGCGACGTGCCCGTGCCCGGCCCCGGCGAGGTGCTGATCCGTGTGCATGCGGCAGGAGTCAACCGGCCGGACGTCCAGCAGCGCAAGGGCGCCTATCCGCCGCCGCCCGGCGCTTCCGACCTGCCCGGCCTCGAGGCTTCGGGCGAAATCGCGGCGCTGGGTGACGAGATATCGCGCTGGCGCATCGGCGACCGGGTCTGCGCGCTGACGCCGGGCGGCGGCTATGCCGAATATGTCAAGGTGCATGCCGGCAGCGTGCTGCCGCTGCCGGCCGGCTTCACCCATTCGGAGGCCGCCGCGGTCCCGGAAAACTACTTCACCGTCTGGCACAACGTGTTCGAGCGCGGCGGCCTCAAGAAGGGCGAGACGCTGCTTGTCCATGGCGGCTCGTCCGGCATCGGCACCACCGCCATCCAGCTCGCATCGGCATTCGGCGCCTATGTGATCACCACTGCCGGCAGCAAGGAAAAGTGCGACGCCTGCCTGAAGCTCGGCGCCGATCGGGCCATCAATTACCGCGAGGAGGATTTCGTCGCCCAGGTCAAGGATGCGACCGGCGGCAAGGGCGCCGACGTCATCCTCGACATGGTCGGCGGCGATTATGTCGGGCGCAACTACGATGCGGCGGCCGTCGAGGGGCGCATCGTCCAGATCGCGGTGCAGGCGGGCGCTGTCGCGAGCGCCGACTTCTCCAAGATCATGGTCAAGCGGCTGACGCATACCGGCTCGACGCTTCGCCCGCGCACCGTCGAGTTCAAGGCGGCCATTGCAACCGCGCTCGAAGCCCAGGTGTGGCCGCTACTCGGCACCCGTAAGGTGGCTCCCGTCATGGACATGATCTTTCCACTGACGGAGGCCTGGCGGGCGCATGAGCGGATGGAAGAGGGCGAGCATATCGGCAAGATCGTCCTCGACGTCGGCTAGGATGGACCGATTTTCAGGTGAGGCCGGCCTGCAAACAGCCGAGTCCTGCGCTTCCGGTGCTCGCGTACTTTAAGTACGCTCCGCTCCGGTTCTCGGACTCATCTGTTTTCGGCTCGGCCTGACCTGAATCTCGACCCATCCTTAGGCCCCCGCGTGTCCCCGGTTACAAGCTGAACGCATCGTTAATGCTGCATTGCACCAAACGCATTGCGGCCATGCAAAAGCGTCCGTTCAAATTATGGGCAGGCGTGCCTATTTAGGTGGCATCAAACGATTTGACAAAACGACTGGAGAAACCATCATGAACCCGATCCGTGCTTTCCGTAAGTGGCGCATGTACAACGAGACCGTGCGCGAGTTGAACAAGCTCAATGCCCGCCAGCTGAGCGACCTCGGCATCAACCGCGCCGACATCGAGCGCATTGCCCGCCAGGCGGTGTAATCAGAGGCAGCCCGACCGCAAGGCCGGGCCGCGATAGGCAAGCCAGAGCCGTCGAGACGCTTGCTTTGTTTCCGGTTCCAAGCCCGCTGGACCTTGTCCAGCGGGTTTTGTCTTTTAGGGCTCTGAATCAACCCTTTCCCAAAAACATTGCGAAAATTCGAGGGAGCGTTTATACAGGCCGCGAATTTCCCATTTTGGTGGCTCTAAACCACCGCCCGCGCGGGAACGCGGGCGAACGAGAAGGATTTTTGTTATGGCCAATACGCTGCTGATGCCCAAGGCGACCGCCGTCTGGCTGGTCGACAACACCGCGCTCTCCTTCGAGCAGATCGCCCAATTCTGCGGGCTGCATCCGCTGGAGGTCAAGGCCATCGCCGACGGCGAGTCGGCGCAGGGCATCAAGGGCATGGACCCGATCATCACCGGCCAGCTGACGCGCGACGAGATCGCGCGCGGCGAGAAGGACATCAACTACCGGCTGAAGCTGTCGGAGCCGAAGGTGCGGGTGCCGGAATCGAAGC
>RXJA01000048.1 GCA_003963455.1 Hyphomicrobiales bacterium | reverse complement strand
AGGTGAGGTTGTAGTTCAGCGCGTTGGACGGATATTGCGGCAGCGCGCCGACGCGCATGCGCACGCTTTCCAGCGTGTCGAAGCGGCTGGCGAGGTCGTTGGCGACGATCGAGATGAAGCCCGGCGCCAGGCCGCATTGCGGAATGAAGGCGCTTCTGGCGTCCCGCGCCAGCTCTTTCACGCGCCGGGTCGAGACGACGTCCTCGGTGAGGTCGAGATAATGCACGCCGGTGGCGGCCGCGGCCTCGGCGATGCGGGTGGTGAGGTGGAAGGGCGCGGCGCTCAGCACGGCGAACTTGCCGGCGAGCACTTTCTCGAGCTCAACCGTGGCGGCGATGTCGAGCTCCTGCGTGGCGACGCCGGCCGGCAATTCGCCCGCCGCAAGCTGGGCGGCCGAGCGGTCGACGAGCGTGACGCGGTAGTCGCCCGTGGCGCTCAGCATTTCGGCGATGGTCGAGCCGATCTTGCCGGCGCCGACGACTACGATGTTCTTCATGATCAATTCCCCTGCAATCCTGATCCGGGCCAATTCGTTCGATTGGCGCAAATCATCGCAGCTTGCCTGTCGAAAGGAAGTGTGGAATCTGACAAAGTGAAGCCTGATTTTAGGCGATCCGCCGAAGGAATTCGTCGAAATGCTCACGAAGGCCGAACAGGCCCTGGTCACCCTGCTGCGCGCCGACGCGCGGGCCTCGACCGCCGAGCTCGCGCGCCAGCTCGGCGTGTCGCGCACGACGGTGCAGAGCCGGATCGAGCGGCTGGAGCAGCGCGGCATCATCACCGGCTACGGGGTCAGGCTGTCGCGCGACTATGAGCAGGGGCTTGTCAAGGCGCATGTGCTGCTCACCGTCACGCCGAAACTCGCCGACAAGGTGGTGCGCAGTCTGGAGGCCATGCCGCCGGTCCGCACAGTCCATTCGGTGAGCGGCAATTTCGACATGATCGTCATCGTCGACGCGCCGTCGATCCGCGATCTCGACGCGCTGCTCGACAAGATCGGGGCGATGGACGGCGTCGAGCGGACCTCGTCGTCGATCATCCTGTCTACAAGGATCGATCGGTGAGCCCGGACACGGACACCCGCCCGCCCGGCGATGGGCCCCCTCCGGTTTACGGATTTGTAAGGGCCCGGCAAACCACCAGTATAGTTGAGAAGGCACAGTCGCCCTCGAACAGCCGCGGCTAATATTCCCGCAGGCCGAAAGCCAGCCGCGCTCGAAGGGGGCCTTCCCAGATGTTGCGTTCCGGTGATCATCCTCACCCGGTCACGTGTGCCCGGACGCGGGCTCTCGCTCGTTGCATTGTCGCTTCGGCGCTCGCCACTCACATGAGTGCGGTCCGGTAACTACGATGCAAGCCGTTCAGTCGTGGGCAGGCAGCGCTGCCGACAAGGCTTCCACGGGGCCGTCGGGCTACCTCGGGACGTCCCCGGCTTCCCGGACGATGTTGCTGATCGCGGCATTCCTCGTGCTGCGGCTCGGGCTTGCCGCGGTCATTCCCCTGTCGATAGACGAGGCTTACGCGGTGGTGGTGTCGCGCAGCCATTCGCTGTCCTATTTCGATCATCCGCCCCTGGGCTTCGCCCTCGCACGGCTGATGGCGGACGTCACCGGCTGCGAATGCCGTTTCGCCGTAAGGCTTCCCTATGTGCTGCTCGGCTCGCTGTCGGCGCTGCTCCTGTTCGACCTGACCAGGCTGGCCTACGGCGCCGCCGCCGCCTTCTGGGCTGTCGCCTGCTACAGCGTGGCGCCGTTCTTCCTGATCTCGGCCGGCCACTTCGTCGTCCCGGACGGACCGCTAAACTTCTTCCTGCTCGCCAGCGCCTGGCTGGCGGCGCCGATGCTTCTCGGCGGCGAAACGCGGCATGGCCTGCTGCGCTGGATCGGGGCCGGCCTGGCGCTTGGCCTGGCGCTGATGTCGAAATACCAGGCCGGCCTGTTCGCGATTTCCGCCTTGACGATCCTGGTCCTGACGAGGTCGGGCCGTGCCCAACTGCGCATGCCGGGCCCTTGGCTGGCGGCCATCGTCGCGGCGCTCGGCCTCGTGCCCGTCATGCTGTGGAACATGCGCCACGACTGGGTCTCTCTGGCGTTCCAGTCCGGCCGGGGCATGGCGACCGAAGGCCACCTCCTGCATCCGGCCAATCTCGGGCTCACCCTGCTCGGCCAGGTGGCCTATCTCTGGCCGACGGTCTGGCTGGTCGCCATGGCCTGCCTGTGGCGCGCGGCACGGCCGGGCGCGTCGCCGGCCGATCGCTTCTTCCTGCTGATCGCGGCCCCGCAGGTGGTCTTCTTCGACCTGATCGCGCTGCTCAGCGCACATTCGCTTCCGCACTGGTCGATGAGCGGGTTTCTCTTCGCGTTTCCGCTCGCCGGCCAGTGGTGCCGCGATTTCTCGCGTCGCCATTCCGGCTGGCTCAACACATCCCTCGCTGTCCCCGCCATCACGGTTCCCTTGTTGGCGATCGGATTCGCCGTGCAGGCCAGGACCGGCGCCTTTACCCGGCCTTTCTTCGACCGGGCGCCGAAATTCGACATCAATTGGCAGATCGTCGACTGGTCGACCCTGAGCGGCAAGGCCGGAGGCAGCCAGGGCAGGGCTCGCGACACCTTCGTGGTGGCGTCGAACTGGATGCAGGCGGCGCGTATCGGCGCGGCGATCGGTCCTGCCTTTCCGATCCAGGTGCTGCCGGGCGATCCCCGCCATTTCCAGTTCATGGACGATGACCGGCTGAACGGAAGCAGCGCGGGGTTCCTCATCGCGGCGCTCGATTCCGCCAACGAGGCCGCCAGCGAAAAGGGCTATCGCGACAGCCTCGCTGGCCTGTTCGTCGCGAGCGGCCCGGCCTGGCACGTGACGCAGCGCGTCGCCGGATTTCCGGTCTTCGACATACTGATACTGCCTGTCAAACGAGCGGACATGACGCACACGCCGCCCCCAGGCCAAACGTCGACCGGTACAGGCGGCGCCCTGCCATGAACCATGCCACAACCGCGATGCCGCTCGCCGCCGATCCGGTCCACCGGGATGCCGTTGCCCCACGCGGGAGCGCCGAGCTCACCATCGTCGTTCCGACGCTGAACGAGCGCGCCAATATCGGGTTGCTGGTCGCCAGGCTGCGCGAGGCGCTTGCGCGTATCGAATGGGAAGTCGTCTTCGTCGACGATGATTCGAAGGACGGGACGATAGCGGCGGTACGCGATATCGCGGCGATCGACTATCGCGTCCGCGCGATCAGGCGCATTGCCCGCCGCGGCCTCGCCGGCGCCTGCCTGGAAGGCATCCTGTCGAGCTCGGCGCCGATCGTCGCGGTCATGGACGGCGATCTCCAGCATGACGAGACGCGCCTGTCCGCGATGTTCGAGATCGTGCGTAGCGGCGAGGCCGACATGGTGATCGCCAGCCGCTACCAGGAGGACGAGAGCGCGGACGGCGCGATGACGCGGCTGCGCGCGAGCGGCAGCAGGCTGGCGACCCGCCTTGCGCAATTGCTCCTGAAGACGCCGATCAACGATCCGATGAGCGGGTTCTTCATGGCCCGCCGCGAGGTCGTCGACGCGGTCGCGCCTCGCCTGTCACGCCAAGGCTTCAAGATCCTGCTGGACATCGTCGCGTCCTCGCCGGCCATGCGGATCAGGGAAATTCCCTATGTGTTCGGTCCGCGCCTTCACGGGCAGAGCAAACTCGATTCCATGGTCGTGGCCGAATATATCGGGCTGCTGATCGCCAAGGCGTCGGGAGACCTCGTCTCGACGCGGTTTCTCGCCTTCGGCCTGGTCGGATCCGCCGGCGTCGTCGTCCATCTGGCGGCCCTGCATGCGCTTCTGTCGCGAGGCCTGCCCTTCGCCATTGCCCAGACGACCGCGATGTTCACCGCCATGGCCTTCAACTACTCCCTCAACAACGCCTTCACCTATCGGGACCTGCGCCGGCGCGGCTGGCGCTTCCTGACCGGCCTCGGCATGTTCGCGGCCCTGTGCGGCTTCGGCGTGGTGGCCGGCGTCGGCGTGTCGAGCCTGCTCTACACAAATCCGTCACGCTGGTGGGTGGCGGGTCTGGCGGCCGCCGCGGTCGGCGCGGCCTGGAACTATGCGACCAACTCCGCCATCACCTGGCGGCCCCGGTAAGCCGACCGCCGGGAGGGTGGATGGATCAGGGCCGTCCGGCGTTTGAAGAAGACCGGCGCCATGTCCTGTTCCGGGCATTTGCCGGGGTGCGCCTGGACTCAGCCCGCTGGACCTCGCACGGCCGGAAAGCTGACGGTCACGCCGAGACCCGGATTGCAATCCTCAAGCGTTATTGCGGCGCCATGCAGGTCGGCTACCGCCTTGACCAGGCTCAAGCCCAACCCGCTGCCCGGCGTCGTGCGGCTCGTATCCAGCCGGTAGAGCCGGCGGAACACTTTTTCGCGTTCCCCGGCAGGAATGCCCGGACCATTGTCGCGGACATGGATGAGAATTTGGCTGCCTTCCCTGGTCACCGAAAGCCCGATCGCGGTGCCCGGCGGGCAATGCCTGAGCGCGTTCTCGACCAAATTGGCGAGCATCTGCATCAGCAGGTCGCGGTCGCCGTGAATGTACCATTTCGTATCCGGAACGACGGTCGTCGACAGCGACTTGCCGTCGTCCTCCGCGACGTCGGCATAGACGTCTCCGATGGTCTCGACGATCGGCCCGACATCGAGGTCGACGAAGCGGGCCTTGCGGGCGCCGGCTTCGATCTGAGCGATGCGAAGAAGCGCGTCGAAGGTGCTGTTGATCTGCTGGCTCTCGGCGCGGGCGTCGGTCAGCTCGATGGAGACGTCCTCGCCGGACGCCGTCTTGTCGGCGGCGGATTCCAGGATCATCTGCAGCCGGTTGAGCGGCGTCTTGAGATCATGCGCGATGTTGGCGCTCACTTCGCGCATGCCGTCGACCAAGGCCGACAGGCGCTCGAGCGCCGCATTCACCTGGGCCGAGACGGCGTCGATATCGTCGCCGTTGCCGATCAACGGAATGCGCGCGTCGAGCCGTCCGTGCGAGACGTCGACCATGGTGCTGGCGATGCCGTCGAGGCGCCGCTGGACGCGCGAGGCCAGCAGCGCGCCGCCGGCGATCGCGAGGCCGGTGATGAAGAGCGTTCCCCAGCCGAAGCTCATCAGCACGATGGTTTCCAGTTCCTCGGTCTCCGAAAGCGAGAAGGCGACCGTCAGGGTGGTGTCGCCGACCTCGCCCGTATAGGCCCGGTACATGGTGTCGGGCGGCACGCCGGGCAGCCGCGCGGCAAACATGGAAAAGCCGTCGGGGAGATCGGAAGCGGTGAAATTGCCGGCCAGGCGGTTGCCGTTCTGATCCGTCAGCGAGAAGAGCTGGTCCTTGTCGGTATCCAGCTGCACATGGTCGTTGATGGTGGAGATCAGGTCTTCCCGATCGCTCTTGGCATAGGTCACCGCGATGACTGAATAGGTTTCCTTGATCGACTCATCCAGCCGCCTCGAGAGATCGTTGCTCATCAACTGATAGACGATCGCGCCGGAGAGGATGAAGGCAAGCACGAACAGGAATGCAAAGGTCAGGGCCAGCCGGAACGGCGTGCTGCGCACGAGGCTGGGGCGCGGCCCGCTCATGCGCTCGCGATCGCCGCCGGCTGTCCCGCAACCGCGAACGACAAGTCAGGCCGGAACATGCAGGCTGTAGCCGGTGTTGCGCACGGTGTGGATCAGCGGCACGTCGAAGGGCCTGTCGACCTTGGCCCTGAGCCGGCTGATATGCGTCTCGACGACGCTGGTCTTGGGGTCGAAATGAAAATCCCAGACGCGTTCGAGCAGCATGGTGCGGGTGATGACGCGGCCCTCGCCGCGCATCAGCACCTCGAGCAGGCTGAACTCGCGCGGCTGCAGGTCGATCGGCTGGCCCTGCCTGGTCACGCGGCGCTGGATCAGGTCCATTTCGAGGTCGGCGACGCGCAGCGCCGTCTTCTGCTCCTGGGCCGCCGGCCGGCGGCCGAGCGCATGGATGCGGGCAAGCAGCTCGGAAAAGGCGAAGGGCCTGACCAGATAGTCGTCGCCGCCCGCTTCCAGGCCCTCGACCCGGTCGTCGACACCGCCGATCGAGGTCAGGAAGATAGCCGGCGTATGGATGCCGGCGGCGCGCACCGCCTTGATCATCGACAGGCCGTCGAGGCCGGGAACCATGCGGTCGGCCACGATCACGTCATAGGCGTTGCGGGTCGCGGCGAAGAGGCCGTCATGACCGTTGCGCAGCAGATCGCAGACATGGCCGGCCTCGGTCAGCC
>RXJA01000319.1 GCA_003963455.1 Hyphomicrobiales bacterium | reverse complement strand
GCCGATTTTATGGCGCATATGAACAATGCTTGAAGCGGATTTCGTCATCATCGGCTCCGGCTCCGCCGGCTCGGCCATGGCCTATCGCCTGTCGGAAGACGGCAAGCACTCGGTGATCGTCATCGAGTTCGGCGGCACCGATATGGGGCCGCTGATCCAGATGCCGTCGGCGCTGTCGATCCCGCTCAACATGAGCCTTTACGACTGGGGCTTCGCCAGCGAGCCCGAGCCGCATCTCGGCGGCCGCGTGCTGGCCACGCCGCGCGGCAAGGTGATCGGCGGCTCATCCTCGATCAATGGCATGGTCTATGTGCGTGGACATGCGCATGACTTCGACCACTGGGCCGAACAAGGCGCCGCCGGCTGGGGCTTTGCGGACGTGCTCCCCTATTTCAAGCGCATGGAGGATTCCGACGGCGGTGAGAACGGCTGGCGCGGTCACGGCGGACCGCTGCATGTGCAGCGCGGCACGCGGAAGAATCCGCTCTACGGCGCCTTCGTCGAGGCGGGCCGACAGGCCGGTTTCGAGCTCACCGACGACTATAACGGCTCGAAGCAGGAAGGTTTTGGGCCGATGGAGCAGACGATCCTCGGCGGTCGCCGCTGGTCGGCGGCGAACGCATATCTGAAGCCGGCTCTCAAACGCAAGAATGTCAGCCTGGTCAAAGGCTTCGCCCGGCGCGTGGTGATCGAGAATCAACGCGCCGTCGGCGTCGAGATCGAAGCTGACAAACAGATTCAGGTCGTTAAGGCGCGGCGTGAGGTGATCGTCGCGGCGTCGTCGATCAATTCGCCGAAGATCCTGATGCTGTCCGGCATCGGCCCGGGCGCGCATCTCAAGGAAAGCGGTATCCAGGTGATCGCCGACCGGCCGGGCGTCGGCGCCAATCTGCAGGATCATCTGGAGCTCTACATCCAGCAGGAATCGACAAAGCCGATCACGCTGAACTCCGTGCTCAATCCTTTCTCCAAGGCATTGATCGGCGCGCAGTGGCTGTTCTTCAAGACCGGCCTCGGCGCCACCAACCATTTCGAGGCGGCGGCCTTCGTGCGTTCGCGGGCCGGAGTCGACTACCCGGATATCCAGTACCATTTCATCCCGGCGGCCGTGCGCTATGACGGCAAGTCGGCGGCGAAGTCGCATGGCTTCCAGGCGCATGTCGGACCGATGCGCTCGAAGTCGCGCGGGTCGGTGACGCTGCGCTCGCCCGACCCGAAGACGAAGCCGGTGATCCGCTTCAACTACATGTCGCATCCCGACGACTGGAGCGAGTTCCGCCACTGCATCCGGCTGACGCGCGAGATTTTTGGCCAGAAGGCTTTCGACGGCTTTCGCGGCAAGGAGATCTCGCCGGGCAGCCATGTGCAGTCGGATGATGAGCTCGACGCCTTCATCCGCGACCATGCCGAGAGCGCCTACCATCCCTGCGGCACCTGCCGGATGGGCCGCGCCGACGACCTAACGGCCGTCGTCGATCCGCAATGCCGGGTGATCGGTGTCGAGGGCCTGCGCGTCGCCGACTCCTCGATCTTCCCGCGTGTGACCAACGGCAATCTCAACGCGCCCTCGATCATGACCGGCGAGAAGGCCTCGGACCATATCCTCGGCCGCACGCCGCTGGCGCCCTCCAACCAGGAACCCTGGATCAATCCGCGCTGGCAGGTGGCGGACCGATAGGGCATTGTCGGGCAGACCGCCCGCTCGGCGAACAGACTTGGAGAAAGCCATGCGCGCCCAACCTACGGCATCGCATTATGTCAACGGCCGTTATATCGAGGATGAGGGCGGCGTGCCGCTGCCGGTGATCTATCCGGCGACCGGCGAGACCATCGCCACGCTGCATTCGGCCACGCCGAATGTTCTGGAACTGGCGATCGAGGCGGCCCGCGCCGCCCAGCCGGCCTGGGCACGGCTGAAGCCTGTCGAGCGCGGACGCATCCTGCGCCGCGCGGCCGACATCCTTCGCGCGCGCAATGCCGATCTCGCCCGCATCGAGACGCTGGACACCGGCAAGGCGATCCAGGAGACGCTGGTGGCGGACGCGCCTTCGGCCGCCGATTGCCTGGAATATTTCGCCGGAGCGGTTGCCGCCTTCAACGGCGAGATGATCGATCTCGGCGGACCCTTCGCCTACACGCGGCGGGAGCCGCTTGGCGTCTGTGTCGGCATCGGCGCCTGGAACTATCCGATCCAGATCGCCGGCTGGAAGTCGGCGCCGGCCTTGGCCATGGGCAACGCCATGGTGTTCAAGCCATCCGAGAACACGCCGCTGTCGGCCCTGGCGCTGGCCGAGATCTACTCGGAGGCCGGCTTGCCCGACGGGCTGTTCAACGTCGTCCAGGGCTATGGCGATGTCGGCGCGGGTCTCGTTGGCCACGATGTCGTGGCCAAGATCTCGGTGACCGGCTCGGTGCCGACCGGCCGCAAGGTGATGTCGCTCGCCGGCTCCAAGATGAAGCACGCGACGATGGAACTCGGCGGCAAGTCGCCGCTCATCGTCTTCGACGACGCCGATCTCGAGAACGCCATAGGTGGCGCCATGCTCGGCAATTTCTACTCGACCGGGCAGATCTGCTCCAACGGCACTCGCGTCTTCGTGCAGAAGGGCCTGCATGACCGTTTCGTCGAGCGGCTTGTCGAGCGCACCAAGAAGATCCGCATCGGCGATCCGCTCGACCCGGACACGCAGATGGGGCCGCTGGTCAACAGGCTGCAGCAGGAGAAGGTCGTCTCCTATATCACCGCTGGTCAGCAGGATGGCGCGACGCTCGCCTGCGGCGGCAACGTGCCGTCGCTGCAGGGTTTCGAGGGCGGCTTCTTCATCGAGCCGACGGTGTTCACTGGCGTCACCGATGCCATGCGGATCGCGCGCGAGGAGATTTTCGGACCGGTGATGAGCGTCCTGAAATTCGACAGCGAGGACGAGGTGATCGAGCGCGCCAACGACACCGAATTCGGCCTGGCGGCCGGCGTGTTCACGCGCGACCTGCCGCGCGCGCATCGGGTGATCGCCGAGCTGCAGGCCGGCACCTGCTGGATCAACGCCTACAATCTCACGCCCGTGGAAATGCCCTTCGGCGGCGTCAAGCAGTCCGGCATCGGCCGCGAGAATTCGCTTGCCGCGCTGGCGCATTATTCGCAGCTCAAGGCGGTCTATGTCGAAATGGGGGACGTGGCGGCGCCTTATTGATGTTGGGATCCGCCCCGGCGGATCATCGCGCTGTTCTCCTTGCCCCGGTTTGCCGTAACCTCTCCGGCGGCGACGAAGGCAAAGGAGACTGAGATGGCGGGCGAAGCCAGGGACAAGCGAACCGCCGTGCTGCCGCTGCTGCTCGGCTTCAACGGCGGCTATGTCGACACGATGGGTTTCCTCGCGCTCCAGGGGCTGTTCACCGCGCATGTCACCGGCAACTTCGTGACGCTCGGCGCCTCCCTGGCGCTCGGCACGTCGGGGGCGCTCTCGAAACTGCTTGCGCTGCCGGTTTTCTGCGTGGTGGTCGTCCTCAGCCGGTTATTGTCGCATGCGCTTAGAAGCGGACGGCTTCCGGTTTTTCGCTCGTTGCTGACGATCAAGCTCATATTGCTGGCAGCAGCCGCCGTCCTGGCGGTTCGGCTGGGACCATTCCCGGATGGCGACCATTGGGCCGCCATCGTCACGGGGATGACATTGGTCTCCGCCATGGCCGTGCAGAACGCGGCGCATCGCGTCCATCTCGCCAGCCTGCCCCCTTCGACGCTGATGACGGGCACCACGACCCAGATCATGCTTGACCTGGCGGACCTGATCCATGGCTCGTCCGCCGAGGACACAGCCGCGTCGCGGTCGCGCCTCGCGCGGATGTCGGGCATGGTGGCCGTCTTCGCCCTCGGATGCGGAACGGCCGCGCTACTCCATGTACAGATCGGCGTCTGGTCGTTCGCGGCGCCGCCGGTCGTCGCGATGCTATCGCTGATCGTCCGCGAGAGTGCGCCCGGCCCAACGCCGTAGCCCATCGCGAAACAGGGAAGCTTGTCGCAGGCGGACTGGCGATGCCGACCTGTCAATAACCTCTGTGCGCCGCGGCCCGGCACTCAGCCGTCCTTAGCTAGATTCCGACGATGGCGGCATTGAAGAAATTACCAATCGACAATGGTTCCGTCTTCAAGCACGGCATGGCGGGTATGCATGACTTCGGGCGCGAATGGATGCCTTGCGCATTCGGTCTCATCCACTTCAATTCCGAGACCCGGCGCTTCGGGAACTTGCCAAAAGCCGTCGACGCGCCGGATCGGCCCCTGCACCACGTCGAAATACCAGGGCACCGCGCCGACCATCTCTTCCTGGATGACGTGGTTCGGCGTCGAAACCGCGAAATGCAGGGCGGCCGCGCCGGCGATGGGGCCCAGCGGATTGTGCGGCGCGACCCCTACCGAAAACGCCTCGGCCATCGCGGCGATCTTCTTGGCTTCACCGAGCCCTCCGCAATGGCAGATATCCGGTTGTATGATATCGACCGCGCGAGCATTTAGCAGGTCGACGAATTCCGGGCGGTCGACGAGACGCTCCCCAGTCGCCAGCGGCACCGTTGCGCGTAGCGCCACCGCCTTCAGCGCGGAGGTCTCACCTGGGGGCACGGGTTCCTCCACGAACATCGGGCGGCCGGGCGCCAGCGCGTCGATGTAAGCAATCGAGGCAGCCGCGCTCGCCGGGCGGCCGTGGAAGTCGACCATGATCTCGACCGCATTGCCGGTCGCCTTGCGCATCGCCTCCATCATGCGCGCCACCTTGTCGACCTCGGGAAGCGGCGCGTGGTAGTTCGTATAGGGAATGAAGACCGCCTTGAAGGCGCGATATCCCTTCTCCATCACCTCGCCCGCACGCTCTACCAGCGGCGCCTCCTCCAGTGTCTCGTACACGGCGCGCATGTCGCCAAGGCCGAGATGGGTGTAGACCAGCACCTTGTCGCGAACCTTGCCACCCAGAAGGCGCCACACCGGTACGCCCAGTTCCTTCCCCATAATGTCCCACAGCGCCATCTCGATGCCGGAGATCGCGCTCATGCCGATCACGCCGAGGCGCCAGAAACTGTGCTTCTTCATCACCCTCACGGCCTGCTCGATATCGCGCGGGTCGCGCCCGATCATCAACGGCGAGAGATCCTCGATCGCGCCTGCCACGGCGCGCGTCTTCCACTCCAGCGTCGCCTCGCCCCAGCCGAAAAGACCAGGCTGGTCCGTCTCGACCTTGACGAATACCCAGTTGCGCATCTCTGCGTTGACGATGCGGGTCGTTATGGTGGTGATCTTCAAGGCCGTGACCCCAGGTGGAAGGATGGAGAAAGACTGGTTCAGCCGGCGAAACGCGGCTCGGGCAGACCGCGCACGCCGACATCGAGAGCAAGAACACCGCCGGCATGAGGCTGCCGCTTCAACGCTTCGGGCGACAGGTCC
This sequence comes from Hyphomicrobiales bacterium, assembly GCA_003963455.1. Lineage (GTDB taxonomy): Bacteria > Pseudomonadota > Alphaproteobacteria > Rhizobiales > Rhizobiaceae > Mesorhizobium. The sequence goes on along the minus strand of RXJA01000319.1, from coordinate 28,403 downwards.
CACACGGCGGATGTGACGTAGAGCGTCGAGAGGTCGGGGCCGCCGAACATGCAGCTTGTCGGTTTCTGAACGGGCAGCGGCACGATGCGGTCGACGCGCCCGTCCGGCGCGTAACGCACCAGGCGCCAGCCGTCCCATTGCGCGTTCCACAGGAAGCCTTCCGCGTCGATCGTCGAGCCGTCGGGATTCCCCGGCTGACCGGCGCAGTCCGTGAACACGCGACGATTTGCGATCGCCCCGCTGTCCAGCTCGAAGTCGTAGGCGAAGATCGTGCGGATGAGCGTGTCCGCGAAATAGAACGTCCGGTCATCCGGACTCCAGGCGAGGCTGTTGGAGATGCCGACGCAGTCCTCCATCTTCGTGCAGGAAAGATCGGGATCGAGACGGTAGAGGCCGCCGGTGCGGTTCTTGAGCGAATCGTCCATCGTCCCGGCCCAGAATCGGCCGCGCCGGTCGCATTTCCCGTCGTTGAAGCGGTTGCCCGGCTTGTCCACCTCCGGCGCGGCCAGCCGCTCGATGGCGCCCGTATCGGGGTCGAAGAAGGCAAAACCCGAAGCGAGCGCCAGCACGATGCCCCCTGCCTGGCGCAGCGCCAGCGAGGCGACGCGCTCGGACAGTCGCCACGTCCGGGTCTTCCCGGACGCGGGATGAAATCGCTGCAGCAGGCATCCTTCGATGTCCACCCAGTAGAGCGCCTGCTCGGCAACGTCCCACACTGGCACCTCACCCAGCGTGTTGGCGCAGTCGACGACGCAGCGGACCTCCGGTCCCGGTGTCGCCTCGGTCATGACCGATTCCTCTTGTTCGAAAGCCTGAGCGAATAGCCTGCGACGGCGAGCAGGGTGAGGCCGCCGGTCCAGATGTACTGGTAGTAGGCGGAAACCTGCATCAGATTGAGGGCATTCTGCATTACGCCGACCGCCACTGCCCCGAAAAGCACTCCGATCGCGGTGCCACGCCCGCCGAACACCGAGACGCCGCCCACCACGACGGCGGTAACGGATGCGAGCGTGAAGTTCGATCCGGCCTGCGGATCGCCGCTGCCGATACGGGCGGTGACGATAAGGCCCGCAAGGGCGGCGCAGACGCCACAGAAGACATAAGCCGCGGTGCGGATCCGGGACGCGCGGATACCCACGGCCAGACTGGCCTCGGTGCTCGATCCCACCGCATAAAGGCGCTGGCCCAGACGCCCGCGCAGCAGCAGATATTCAAAGACCGCGTAGAGGACCACGATTACCAGCGCCGCGAGCGGCACCGGACCGAGCGAGGTTTCGAAGAAGTCGAGGAAATCATCGCTCACCAGCCCACCGGGACTGGGCCGCACGATCAGCGCGAGGCCGAAGACGACCGAATAGGTGGCAAGCGTCGCGACGAGGTCGGGTATCTTGAGCCGGACGATCATGAACGCGTTGACCAGGCCGGTGGCGATGCCGGCCGCCAACGCGGCGCCGGTGGCTTCGATGATACCGGCACCGCCTTCGGCGGCGGCCAGGAAGGAAGCCATGGCTGTCACAAGGCTGATCAGCGGTCCTACGGACAGGTCGATGCCGCCGAGCACGATCACGCTGTACTGCCCAAGCGCGACGAGGGCGAGCGGCGCGACTTGCGAGGCGATGTTCGACAGGTTGCGCGAAGTCAGGAAGAAGTCGGAGTAACGGGTCGTTGCCAGGCCCAGCAGGGCGATAAGAACCAGCAACAGCAAGGGACCCATGTATCGGGAAAGCAGACCTGAACCGAAGCGCGCCGCGCTTGCGGCGTTGCTGGAGGCGGACGCGGCGATCCGGGGCTCCGGAGGCTGCTGCCCGGCATGCGCCTGCCCGGCCTCGACCGCGCTGCCGACGATCCGTTCCTCCGTCGCTTCGGCGCCGGCAACCTCGTCGACGATCCGCCCCTTGGAGAAGACGAGGATGCGGTCGCTCAACCCTATCAGTTCCAGGAGGTCCGAGGCGACCAGGATGACGGCCGCGCCGGCATCAGCCAGCGCACGGATGCGCCGGTAGATCTCAAGCTTGGTTGCGACGTCCACGCCGCGCGTCGGATCCTCGAAGACATAGACTTTGGGATCACCGATCGTCCAGCGGCCGAGCACCACCTTCTGCTGGTTGCCGCCCGAGAGGGTCCGCACGATCTGCTCGCCCGACTGGGCCTTGATCGCGAAACGCGACATCGCATCGCGTGTCTCCTGCCCTTCCCGCGCCGCCGGAATACGGCCCAGGCCCGCCCAGGTCGTCAGATGCGGGACCGACAGGTTCTCGCGGATGGAATGCGGCATGAACACTCCCTCGCGATGCCTGTCGCCGGGAATGTAAAGGAAGCCGGCCTTGATGGCACGCGCGGGCGACTTGAAGAGCGCCGGGCTACCGTCGAGCGTCACGGAGCCGGAGGCGCCAGCCAGCCCGAAAAGGGCGCGCACGACATCCGCCTGGCCATTGCCCTGGATGCCGCCGAAGCCGACGATCTCTCCGGCGCTTACTGTAAACGAGACATCGCTGAAGAGACTGGGGCTCGAAAGCGCTTCGACCTTCAGACGCTGCGCGCCCATCGATTGCGCGCGCGGAGGGAAAGCGAGAGCCAGATCCCGCCCGACCATCATCGCCACGAGCTTTTCGTGGTCCACCGCGTCGCGATCGACCGTGCCCACGACCTCGCCGTCCTTGAGCACTGTAATACGGTCGGAGATCGCGAAAACCTCCGGCAGGCGATGTGAAATAAAGATGACCGCAGTGCCCTGCCGCTTGAGTTCGGACACGATGGAGAACAGGCGTTCGACCTCGGACGCGTCGAGCGCAGACGTCGGTTCGTCGAGAATCAAGACCGAAGGATTACCCGTCAGCGCCCGCGCGATCTCGACAATCTGGCGTTCGGCGACGTCAAGATCCCTGACCAGGCGACGCAGCGGCAAGCTGACACCAAGCCTGTCGAGGATGGAGCGCGAACCCTCCTCCATGGCCTTGCGATCGACCGTTATGGAGCCGCCTGGCTCGCGTCCGAGCCAGATGTTCTGTGCCACGTCCAGATCCGGAACCAGACGCGTGTCCTGGTAGACCATGGCGATGCCGAGATCCTGGGAATGACGCGGCCCCGCTATGCGAACCTCGCTGCCCTTGACGATGATGGATCCGGCATCGGGCTTCCAGATACCGGCGATGACGCGCATCAGCGTCGACTTGCCCGCGCCATTCTCTCCGATCAGCGTGTGGACCTCGCCAGGGCGACATGCGAAGGAGGCCCCCTTGAGGGCCTTGACGCCGAAAAAGCTCTTCTCGATGCCCTTCAGTTCGAGCGCGTAGCTTTCCGTCCCGACTGCCAAGGTGTGCTGCATTCCGTGTCTTTCCGGCAGAGGCCGGCCGCCTTCTCACGGAGGCGGCCGGCTGGAATTGCTCTAGCTGAAGAGCTTCTTCAACTCATCGTCCGTCAGCAGCGTGTCGACGAACACGCCGTCCGGCAGGTCCTTCTTTATGAACTGGGTGTAGTTGCTGTCGTCCATCAGGACGGGGCTTATGGTCTGACGTTTGGGCACGTCCTGTCCCGAGAGCAGCTTCATAGCGGTACGCAGCGCGACGACACCTTCCCAGGACGGTTCGGACACGCAGCCGATCTTGAACTTGGGATTTGCCGCCTTCTGGGCATCGTACAGCTTGAAAAGCCCGTTATAGTCGTCCCCGGTGGCCGGGACGAGAGGACGGTTCGCAGCCATCAGAGCCTTGAGCGCACCAGCGGCGTCCTGACCGCCGTCGCACCAGATGCCGTCGATCTCCGGGTAGGCGGCTATGAGGTCGGCCATGACCACCTTGGCCTTGTCCTCCTGCCATGAGGCGTCCTTGAAAGCGAGCACTTCGATGCCGGGTTCGAACTGGGTCTGCGCCCCCGCCCAGCAATCGGCGGTATAGGAATTGCCCGGAAGGCCACCGAGGGCGACGATCTTGCCCTTGCCGCCCAACGCGTCGTTGAGGAACTTGCCCGTCGTGGCCCCCTTCTTCTTCGGATCGGTGCCGATGAAGGCGGTCCAGTTGTCGCCTTCGACCGGCAGGTTGAAGGGAATGGTCATGATGCCGGCCTTTGTGGCCTTCCTGAGCGCGGGAACGACGGCCGTTCCGGAGTTCGGGATGACCAGAAGTGCATCCACATTCTGCGCGATCAGATCCTCGATGTCGTTGACCTGCTTGGTGATATCGCCTTGGCCATCGACCGTGATCAGATCGTATTTATCCTTGTTGGCCGCCGCCTCGCTCTGCATCGAGGCCAAGTTCTGCGTCCGCCAGGTGTTGCCCGAGAACCCGTTCGAGAATCCGATGCGCATCTTGCCCGATTTCTGGACGCCCTTGGCCATCTCGGGGGAAGCTTCGATCTTGGCATTGCTGATCACGTCGGCCATTGCCGACCTGGCGAATGCGAGTGAGCCGATCGCGGCACCCGCGCCCAGCATCATAAATCTACGGCGATCAAGGGTATGACTGTTCATTCCTGTTCCTCCTTCTTCGTTGAATCTACCGGGCGTCGGCCTCCACGCCGATCAGCCGATAGACGATCACGCTCAGGGCAATGAGCACGCCCTGGATGACGTACTGGGCGCCAGTGGAAACCTGGGCGATGTTGGTGAAGCTGTTGAGTTCCGTGACGAATAGCGCCCCGGCCACTGTCGCGAGCACACTGCCGATGCCTCCCGTCAGCGCGGTGCCGCCAACGACGACCGCGACCACGGAGGTCAGCAGGAACTGGTTGCCGATACCGAGGCTCGGATTGCCGATATAGGCCGTGAGCAGAAGTCCGCCGAGCACGGTCAAAACAGCCGACAGCGAGTAGGCGAGAATGAGAACGGCGCGCGTCGGCACACCCATGAATCGCGCCGCCGTTTCGTTGGCCCCGACCGCATATATCCAGCGTCCGAGCGTGGTGCGCCGCATCGCCCAGGCCAGCGCCACGGATACAGCGAGCCAGCAGAGCGCGCTTGCGGGAAAGCCGAACAACGAGCCCTGGCCGATCGTGTTGAAAGCCGGCGCGGAGGAACCGAAGGGAGCGCCGCCGGTGTAGACCAGCGCCGCCCCGAACAGGATCGCGTTCATGGCGAGCGTCGCGATGATCGGGGCAACCCGGACAACAGCGACGAGAATGCCGTTGATGATGCCGACCGCCAGGCCGAGCGACACGCAACAGGCGATGGCCCACGCAATGCGATCGTTCTGGCCCATCATGATACTGGTGGCCAGGATGTTGGTCATCGTCACGACACCAGCGACTGAAAGGTCGATGCCGCCGACGAGCAAGGCGAGCGTCTGGCCGGACGCGACGAGCCCCAGGAAGGCCGTGACCTGAAGGATGTTCAGAATCTGCTCGGGCTTCAGCATGGCGGGCGAGAAGAACCCTGCCACCGCGTAAAGCAGGATGACCGCGGCCCAGACCGGGTAGCGGCGCACCATCCCGAGCGCCTGACTCATGGCGCGGACTTCCCTGTTGTCATCGAGCCGTGCACGATGCTTCCTCCAAAAGTGGCATGGGCTGTATCACGCTCAAGTCACGTATGTAAACAGGTACACGTTGAATTTCGTACAAATATTGCTTGACCTATCATACAGGTTGGAACGATAAGGAGTGAAATGACGGCGATGACGAACATGACCGAACGTGACGACGCTCCGCAGTCGCTCGTTGATACCGTTGCAGACAGGGTGGTCGAACATATTCGCGCCAACGCGCTCGCGCCCGGCTCTCCGCTGCCCAGCGAATCGGCCTTCGCCGTCGAAGCCGGAGCGTCGCGGGCGGTGGCGCGCGAGGCGTTCAGAAGCCTGGCGGCGCTTCGGCTGATCGATGTCGGCAACGGCCGGCGCGCGCGTGTGGCGCCGGCCGACGGCTCCGCCATCGGCCGGATGATCGACCATTGCGTCTACACCAACCAGCTTTCCGTCCAGCAGATATTCGACGTGCGCCGCACGATCGAGCTGAGGACGGCGGTGCTTGCCTCCCTCAGGCGCACCGAACAGGAAGCCGACGAGATATGCGGGATCGCGGAAGGGATGAAACGGAGTTTTGCGGAGACCGGCAACGTCATGGAGCTCGACATCTCCTTCCATGCCGCGGTGGCGCGCGCGTCGCGCAACCCACTTTTCGCCTTGCTGGTCAGCTCCTTCGCGCCGGTCACGCGCCAGAACTGGGCCATCGGCTGGGCGGCCCGTCCTACCGACGCCGAGCGCATGGACAGCATCGAAGGCCACGGCGTAATCGCCGACGCCATTCGGCGGGGTGACGCCAAGGCGGCCGAAAAGGCGATGGCGGACCATTTCGACCTCACCGTCCGCGCCCTTTTGAACGCCGGCGTCATTTGAGCCAAGCCAGACAAATGCACCTCGACCCGCGCCTGGCTTGAACGCCTCCCCATCACGACAGATCAAAACATGAGCGTATCGTCCTATTTCGACCTCTCAGGCAAAACCGCGCTGGTTACCGGTTCTTCCGGCGGGCTCGGTCTCGCCATGGCCCACGGCCTTGCGGAAGCCGGCGCCAAAGTTGTCTTGAACGGGCGCGACGCCAACAAGCTCACTGAGGCGGCCGGAGGCTTTGGCGAATTCGCACCACAGGTCCATCTCAGCGCGTTCGACGTATGCGACGAGGATGCGGTCAAGACCGCATTCAGGAAGCTCGACGAAGCAGGCATGGCCGTCGATATCCTTGTCAACAATGCCGGCGTCCAGTTTCGCCGGCCGATGCTGGAATTGGAAAGCGCCGACTGGCGGCGGGTCCTGGAGACCAATCTCACCAGCGCTTTCATCGTGGGGCGCGAAGCAGCCCGCCGCATGATTGCGCGCGGCAGCGGCGGCAAGATCATCAACATCGGGTCGCTGACCAGCGAGGTCGCGCGTGCCACCGTCGCTCCGTATACGGCGGCGAAAGGCGGCATCAAGATGCTCACCCGCTCGATGGCCGCCGAATGGGCCGCCCATGGCATCCAGGCCAATGCGATCGGTCCTGGCTACATCGACACCGAAATGAACAAGGCGTTGACGTCCGACGCCAAATTCGATGCCTGGGTCAAAGGCCGCACACCTTCGGGCCGCTGGGGCCTGCCGAAGGATCTCGTCGGAACCGCGATCTTCCTTGCCTCGCCCGCCTCGGACTACGTCAACGGGCAGATCATCTATGTCGACGGCGGCATGCTTGCCGTCCTTTAGCCAACAGTACCGGAAAGCCATTATGCGCGGTGTGGTCGTACATGCTCCAAGGGACCTTCGCATCGAGGAGATCGCCGATGTCCAGCCCGGCCCCGGCGAGGTACGGGTGCGGATATCGACGGGCGGGATCTGTGGTTCGGACCTGCACTACTTCAACCACGGCGGCACCGAGTCGATCCGCCTGCGCGAACCGATGATCCTCGGCCACGAGATCGCCGGCACCGTCGCGGCTGTGGGGGCCGATGTCTCCGACATTGCGGTGGGCACCCGCGTGGCGATCAATCCCAGCCAGCCTTGCGGTCATTGCGAGAATTGCCGCGCCGGCCTGCGCAATCATTGCATAAATATGCGCTTCATGGGCAGCGCAATGCGCTTTCCACATGTCCAGGGGGGATTCCGTGAGATGCTCTGCATCGGCCGCGATCAGATCTTTCCGGTCGCCGACGATGTTTCGCTGGGCGAGGCCGCTGTCGCCGAACCGCTTGCCGTGTGCCTGCACGCGGTCCGACGCGCGGGGCCGCTGGACGGTCGCCGGGTGCTGGTCACCGGCTGCGGTCCGATCGGAATCCTGACCATCATGGCCGTCCGCAATGCCGGCGCGGCCGAAATCATCGCCACCGATATCCATGCCTCGGCCCTCGCCCTGGCGCACAAGCTTGGGGCGGACCATGTCCTGAACGTGGCGGAAGAACCCGAGGGACTTGCCGGCCTTGTCAGGCATGGCGGCGCGTTCCATGTCCATTTCGAAGCTTCGGGGAGCGCATCCGCCCTGCGCGGCGCGCTCCCTCACCTGCGCCCGCGCGGCATTCTGGTGCAGCTCGGCCTTGGAGGCGACGTCCCGCTTCCCGTCAACTTGGTCGTGACGCGCGAGGTCGACCTTCGCGGCAGTTTCCGTTTCGACGAGGAGTTCGAGGAAGCCGTCGCCCTCATCAACAGCCGTCGCGTCGACGTAAGGCCGCTGCTCAGCGCCGTTTTTCCGCTCGACCAGGCGCTGGAAGCATTCGAAATGGCGAACGACAAGTCGAAGGCGACAAAAGTCCAGATCAGCTTCGATCCGGACCTCGAATGAGCCAAGGAGCGCCGGGCCTCGCCCCTGGCCGTCCCGGCATTTCATCTCACCTGCATGCCGCCCAAGCACGGTGGTATCCGACGGAGCCGAAAGTCCATGAAGATCAACGCGATACGCACCTTCCGGCTACAGGAATTCGCCAACGTGCTGTGGGTTCACGTGGAGACCGACGCAGGCATCACCGGGCTCGGCGAGACCTTCTACGGCGCCGGTTCCGTCGAAGCCCATATCCACGATGTCCTGTCCCACCGGCTGCTCGGCCGCGATCCCCTCCACATCGAGGCGCTGTCGCGCGAACTGGTCAATCTGCCGCTGGCGCAGTCCTCCACCGGCGCGGAATACAGGGCGGCCTCGGCGATCGACCTGGCACTCTGGGACATATTCGGCAAGGTCTGCGGCCTGCCGGTCCATCAGATGCTGGGCGGCGCCTGCCACAAGCGCGTTCCTGTCTACAATACCTGCGCGGGCTACGGCTATGTGCGCTCGAACCGCATCAAGCCGGTGGACACTTGGAACCTGGGAGCCTCCGATGGACCCTACGAGGATCTCGTCGCCTTCATGACCGATGCCGGGGCGCTGGCCGAGAACCTGCTGGAGAACGGCATTTCGGCCATGAAGATATGGCCGTTCGACCCTCCCGCCATCGAGAATGACGGCCGTTTCATCACAGCGGAACAGTTACGCACCGCCCTGTCCCCCTTCGAGAAGATCCGCAAACGGGTCGGCGACCGCATGCAGATCATGGTGGAATTCCACTGCCTGTGGAACCTGCCCACCGTCAAACGCATCGCGCGCGAGCTCGAGGCCTTCCAGCCGACCTGGTACGAGGACCCGATCCGCATGAATTCGACCTCTGCGCTTTCAGAACTTGCCGCCCACACCTCGGTGCCCATCTGCGCGTCCGAGACGCTCGGGTCGCGTTTCCCTTACAAGGACATGCTGGAGGCTGGCGCCATCGGCGTCGTCATGACCGACCTGGTGTGGACAGGCGGGCTCACCGAAGGGCGCAAGATCGCGTCGCTCGCCGATACCTATCACCGCCCCTACGCCCCTCATGACTGCACGGGGCCGGTCGCCTATGTAGCCGCTGTTCATTCGTCCTTTTCTCAGCCCAACACGCTGATCCAGGAATCGGTGCGCGCCTTCTATACCGGCTGGTACCAGGAACTGGTCACCGAACTGCCGCAAGTCGTGGACGGCCATGTGCTGCCGATGGAGGGACCGGGGCTCGGCACCGAACTCCAACCTGCGGTGTTCGAGCGCCCCGACCTGTCGACGCGGGTTTCGGGCCTGTAAGACGATATCCTCGCCACGCCGCACGTCCCTCGAACACGCCGCGCTGGCGCGGCCGGGTTCTGATTGTCGCCGGGCCGGTGAGCGATGCCGGCCACGCCGGTGCAGGCTCACCCCTTGCCCGCCGTCCCGTCCAGATACTGCGTCAGCGCATAGACCAGATGGTAGAAGATGCTCGCCGGCACCTCGCTCGCCAGTGAGCGGCCGCGCTCGTCGATGCGATCGATCCACAGGCCGAGCGGCGCCGGATCGATGTGCCAGCGGAACAGGCGGCCGACGCGCGCCTCGATCTCGGGCTTGAGGTCCGGGCCGCCCGACCCGTCGAGCGCGATGGCAGCCTTGATCGCCTCGGCCTGCGGCCAGCCACGCGAGACCGTGTCCAGCGGCAGCCCCTGGCGCGAGACCGCGCCATAAGCGAGGCCGGTGGCGCGGTTGAGGCCGTTGGCGATGGCCGAGGCATAGAGCTTGCGGGCGAAGGCGGTGAGTTCGCTCTGACCGCTGCGCGCGGCGAAATCGACCAGCAGCGAAGCCCATTCGAAATGATGGCCAGGCTCGGTCCAGTTCCCCTTCTCGCCGGCCGCCGGCTTCCAGCCTTCATCGAAATATTCGCCCAGCGTCCAGCTTTCCGCGTCGAAGAAATGACTGCGGAAAAGGTCGATGATGCGCGCAGCGCGGCGCAGATAGGCGCGCTCGCCCGTCGCCTGATGCCAGGCGAGAAAAGCCTCCAGAAAGTGCATGTGCGGATTCGAACGCCGCTCGTCCGCGCCGTCGGAGGTTTCCAGAAAGCCGGTCATGCGGGCATCTTCCAGATGCGCGTCGAGGAAGGCAAACGTCTCCTCGCCGAGCCGCAACGCGTCGGGATGGCCCGACATATGGGCGTGCGCCAGCGCCAGAAGCACGCAGGAATGGTCGTAGGCGTCCTCGACCGGATCGGCCACCGAACCGTCGATGTTGAGCGTGCGCACCCAGCCGCCCCGCCCGGTGCGGCCCTGGCCCGCGATGAAGTCGATGCCGTGGGCGATCAGCCTGTCGGCCGGACCATCCCAGCCGCGCTCCTTGGCGACCGCGAAGGCATAGACCTGCCGCGCCTGCGTGCGCATGCGCTTGAGTTTCTTCAAGGGCGTGGCGTCGAAGCCAAGCGCCTCGTGGAAGCCGCCATGGCGCTCGTCGACGCCGACCGTCGACCACAGCGGCAGCGTCTCCTCGAACAGCCAATGGCGCACGCGCCGCCGCCAGGCGCCGCTCTCGATGACGCGGTCATGCGCCGGCGTGAACCTGGTCTCCAGCCGGCCGGATTTCTCCAGTTGCTCGACGATCTTCTTGACGTGCTGGCTGTGGCTGACCGGCGCGACGAAGGTGGCGTCGGCCGTCGAAACGATAGCGACATCCTTCATGCCGATCGCCGAAAGCAGGCGGCCGTCGCCGCGGATATACGAGTTCTCGCAATCGATGGCGACGACATCGCCGATGATGACGTTGCCGTGGTTGTCGGACGGGCCGACGTCGAGCAGCGACTGCCAGGAGCCGAGGTCGTTCCAGCGGAAGCCGGCCGGCACCATGGCGATGTCCTTCGCGCGCTCCATGATGGCGTAATCGATCGAGGTCGAGGGGATGGCCGCGTAAAGCTCCATCGGCATATAGAGGCCCGAAAGATCGCTGGTCGCCGCCTCGTAGGCCGCCTCCGTCGCCTGCCAGATCCCTGGCTCGAAGGCGGCGAAGGCATCGCGCATGGCGCCGGCGCGGAACAGGAAGATGCCGGTGTTCCAGTAGAAATTTCCGGCCTCGACATAGGCCTGCGCGGTGGCGAGATCGGGCTTCTCGACGAAGCGCGAGACATCGAACACGCCGTCCCTGTCCGCCCCGACCTCGATATAGCCATAGCCGGTCTCGGGCTGAGTCGGCTTCAGGCCGAACACCACGAGCCGGCCGGCATTCGCCGCGGCCGCGCCCGCCTCTATGCTTTGCCAGAACTGACCAGACGTCGAAATCTCGTGATCCGACGGCACCACCAGCACAAGCTCGTCGCCATATTCGGAGAGCGTGCGCAGGCTGGCGAGCGCCACCGCCGCCGCGGTGTTGCGTCCGGTCGGCTCGAACAGCGGGCCGCCACCGGCGAGATCGAGGCCGGCAAGGTCGGCATGGACGCGCTCGGCATGGCGTTCGGAAGCGATGAGAAATATCGGGGTCTCGCCCTCCGGCCTTGCCGCCAGCCGGCGCAGGGTCTTGACCAGCATTGAGCCGTCACCGGAAAGATCGTGGAACTGCTTGGGGTTGTCCTCGCGCGACAGCGGCCAGAGCCGCGAGCCGACGCCGCCGCTCATGACGAAACTGACGATGCGCTGAGGCAAGATTCGGAACTCCAGGCGGCCGGGGACCCGTTCTAGCGGCGTCATGGCTGGTCACACAAGGCTGAAGTCGCCCTTTCTCGAACCGCCTCGATCCGCCGCCGTCCCGACCGGCGCGAGGAAAGCCGGCGAAATGCAACAGAAGTGCTGCCATTGCCGCTTGCAGGATCGGAAAGCGGCGGCTATAAGCCCGCCGTCTGGTCACGGAGTGTAGCGCAGTCTGGTAGCGCACCTCGTTCGGGACGAGGGGGTCGCAGGTTCAAATCCTGCCACTCCGACCAGTCCGAAGTTTCCCGCAAATCCCCCGATTTCCCTTGTGGTGCAACGGTTTGCGCCGTTTGGCTATTGGAACAAGTGCGAAGCGTGAGCCGATCGTGAAACCGGCTCACGGCTCATGTGAGCTTTTTTCCGTTCCGGCGATGCTCACGCCGCCTCGCGATGCGGCATTCGATCGATGTTCCTGGTCGGGTGAGCGTCGAATGTGCTTCCCTTCGCCGGTTACTGGAACTGGTAGTCGGCGGGGACCATCTGGGTTTCGATGGCGAAGGTGACTTCGTCGCCGAGTTCGGGAATCGCGAAGTCCAGTCCCCACTCACTGCGCCGGATGCTGCCGGTCGCCGAGAAGCCGATCTTGGGAACGCCCATCATCGGATGCTCGGCCATCGAGCCGTTGAACGTGACGTCGAGGGTCACGGGATGCGTCTCGCCGCGAAAGGTGAGCAGGCCTTCGACCGTGCCGGTCTTCTGGCCCGTAACGCTAATGGTCTTCGAGACGAAGGTGATCGGCTTGGCGGCCAGAAACGTCTCGTGGCCGCCGATCTCCGCGTCGAAGTCGACCTTTTCCGGCCAGGGGTAGTCGGTGCGAACCGAAAGCGGATCGATCGTGACCGAAAGCGTGGATGCCTCCGGCTTTTCGGGCTTCCAGTCGAGCCGCGCATCAACCTTGGTGAAGCGCGCGGTGTAGTGGGACAGGCCGGAGTGGTTGAACGACCAGTTGAAACTCGAATGCGAGGGGTCGGTCTTGTAGGCGCCGCCGGGCGCCGGATCACTGGCGGCGGCGACGGCGAAGGTCGTGCTCAATGCAAGACCGATCGAGAACGCAGTTATGCGAAGCATGGGTGTTTCCTTGAGTGCTTGATATGGAAAGGGACGCCGGTTCAGGCGGCCTTGTCGCGGCCAATGGCCTGGATCTTTTCCCAGACGCTTCCGGACCGGGGAACGTCGATGTCGAAAACGGTTTTGAACGTGTCGGCGAGATGATCGGCGCTCGTGATGCGCTCCTCGCTGAAGCTGCCCGCCGTCACGCGGCGCAAAACATCGTTCTGCAGGGCGACATAGCCGTCCGCCGTGTGCCGCAGCACCGCGAGCGCATTCGTGAACGGCGAGCCTGGGTCCCGCATCAGCCAGCCATGCGTCGCGACCATGGCGGCCTCGTCGCTGTGATCGGGCCGGAAATCGAAGCTTTTGGCGATGCCGCGCGCATGATTGTTGAAGCGCAGCCAGCCGCCCTCGGCCGGCATGATCGAAAAGTCGAAACCGCGCTGGCTGATCGGCCCGACGGCAAGCGGCACCGGCTCGAAGATGGCGTCGGCCACGCCGACTTCCGCGAGATAGGGCCGATCGAGATCGACCCGCAGGGTCAGGTGGTTGCCGATGGCGATGTCGCCCAGCATTTCCCGGTTAACACCGCCGCAAAGACGCGCTACCCGGAAGCCTAGCGCCGCCAGCGCCGCGCCGAAGAGGCCGTTCATCTCGTAGCACCAGCCGCCGCGCCTGCCTTCCACCATCTTGGAGAAGGCGGATGCCGGGGCGACCGAGGACGGCCATCCCATGAAGGCATCCAGCGCCTCCCAGGTGAAGGTCATGAGATGGGCGCGGTGCAGTTTCGACAGGCTGTGGATGTCGGTGGAGGCCGGCCGCTCCACGCCCATCCTCGCGAGATAGGCGTCCAACTGAGCCGCTGTCATGGTCATTCCGTTTTCGTTTGAAGGCGCGTGCGTCATCCTTCGGTCTCCTTTCGATGAACCGTTGTTGAGTTTCTCGATGCTATGTTTCAAAGCGGCTTGCCGCGTGATCCGTCGACTTGCAGCGGCAGGCACGCATTGGCGGCGTGCATCATCCACCAGATATGGGCGTTGCTCGTTCTCCAGACCGTCCAGCCGTTGCGGCGCCTCCTTAGCGCCTCGGCAAAGCGGGCGTTCCTAAATGAATGTGCAAGGCGGGCCGGATATCCTAAAAGTTTGCTAAGCAGACTTGGGACAGGCGATAGGCACGGGACAGGCGATAGGGACGGCGGTGCGGCTCGACGACAAGCTTCTCGAATTCTTCAGGCAGCCGCTGATGTGCATCATCGCCGCGGCCGACGCGGCCGGGCGGCCATCCGCGGGGCGCGGCGTCGGCTTCCATCTCATGGAAGACCGCGGGATGATCGAGGTCATCTTTTCCGCCTGGCAATGGCCGCGGCTCGAACCCTGCATCCGGCAGACAGGGCGGATCGCCGCTACCTTCGTCAGCCCTTCGGATTATGTCAGCTTCCAGCTCAAGGGGGCCGCAACCATGCGGGACACGGAGGCGCTCGACCTCGATCGCGCCGAGCGCTTCATGACGGCGGCCACGAACGAGCTCGAGTCCCTCGGCGTATCCCGGCGGCTCATCGCGCCATGGCTGACCGCCCGCGAGGCGCGCGTCGCCCGGCTCGAAGTCAGCGAAACCTATGTCCAGACACCCGGCCCGCTCGCCGGCATGCTGGCCGGCGCGAGATCCTGATGAGCCTGCGCCTTTCCGACCTTTCCGCCTGTTTCGAGGGCGTCATTCCCTCCATCATAGCCACCGCCTCGGCCGACGGCATGCCGAATGTATCCTACCTCTCCCATGTGGCGCGGGTCGACGAGGAGCATGTCGCGCTCTCCAATCAGTTCTTCGCCAAGACGGCGGCGAATGTGCGGGCCAATCCCAAGGTCACGCTGATCCTCGTCGACGGCATCACGGGTGATCAGTTCCTGCTCGACATCGGCTTCGTGCGCTCGGTCGATGTCGGCCCGCTCTTTGACAGGATCGCGCTCCAGCTGAAGGCGAGCAGCGCGCAGATCGGCATGTCGGAGGTCATGCGGCTTCGGAGCGCCGATATCTTCCGCGTGCATGACATTGAAAAAGTCCCCTCGCCGGTGGATACCGCAGCCGCAGCCGGCCGCGCGCCCGTCAGCCTTCCCGCCCTTTCGGAGGCGGTCAAGGTCATCGAGCGGCAGGCGGAGGCGGACGAGATCATCGACAGCCTGCTCGACGGCGTCCAGCGTGTGCTCGGCTATGGCAACGCGCTCGTTCTCATCCGCGACAGCCACCGCGCTTGCCTGATCACCACCGGCAGCATCGGCTACGAGCGCTCGGGACTGGGATCGGAGATCGCCGGCAGCGAGGGGCTGATCGGGGCCGCCGCGACGAGCGGTCGGACGATCAAGGTCAACGACATGAGCCGTGTGCGCCGGTTCGGCGAAGCGATCGGCCTGGAGGCGGAGGCCACGGAAAACACCTCGCGCAGCATCGCCTTCCCGCAATTGCGCACGGCGATGAGCCAGATCGCCGTTCCCCTGGCCGCCGGTGGCACGGTGACCGGGGTGCTCTTCGTCGAGAGCGAGGAGCGGCTGGCCTTTCGTGAGGACGACGAGGCAGTCCTCGAAATCCTTGCGGGACAGGCTGCCAGCGCCCTGCGAGCAAGCGAGCGGGAGGCAGCGGCGGCCGAACCGAGGCAGGCGACCCCAGAACCGGCCGCCACCGGGCGGGAGATCCGCGTCGCCCATCACCGCTTCGACGACAGCGTGTTCGTCGACGGCACCTATATCGTGAAGGGCGTAGCCGGCACGCTGCTGCGCCTGATGCTCGAATGGCACCTGAGCGAGGGCCGAAGCGAGTTCACAAACCGGGAAATGCGGCTCGCGGCCGGAGCGCGGATGCCGGAGATAAAGGACAATCTCGAAACCCGGCTGTTGCTCCTGCGTCGCCGGCTCGAGGAAAAGCAGGCTCCGATCAGGATCGTTCGGATCGGCCGGGGACGCGTTCGCCTGGAGACGGAAGGACCGCTCATACTCGACGCCGGACGGGAATGAGCGGATTGGGGCCGCGCGTGGACAGGCTGCAACCGGTCGGGAACGGCGCCGCCCTCACCGATGGGGCCGCGGGTTAGTCGTCCTGGGTGCTCGACAACGGACACTCACTTTGGCCTAATGATTGCCCTACCCTATTTTGAGAGGTGCTGGACCATTGAAGCGGCAAGACCGGATAAGATCATGACATTCACGCCGAGGACGCTCTTACCGTCTGCCTTGATCGGTGTCTTTCTTGCAGGCGCAGGCTGCTCGGCCACCGCATCGGTCAGTCCGGCGAAATACGAGAAGATGAATTGCGCCGAGCTCAACAATGCGGTCGGCGATACCGCCACCGATATTTCGCGCACCGCAATCGCCCGCGGCAAGGTCGCCAATACCAGCGTGCCGAACTGGCTGCTTGGCGGCGAACGCGTGAAGACCGCGGTTGCCAATCGCGAAACCGCCCGGATCGAACGGCTGCAGCAACAGCAGCAGGCGATCGTCGCGACGCGCAAGCAAAGGTGCCCCTCCGCGCCGTGAGCCGGTGCCAGTCGGGCTCGCCCGGCTTCAGGCGCTGATGCGGAACCGTGTCGAATCGATCGCCGCGTTCATCAGCGTCTGGGTGTAGGCCTCGCGCGGATTGTCGAAGATTTCCTTTGTCGGACCTTCCTCGACGATCTTTCCCTGCTTCATGACGATTATGTAGTCGGCCATGGCGCGCACCACCGCGAGGTCGTGGCTGATGAAGAGATAGGAAAGTTCGTGGTCGGCCTGCAGCTTGCGCAGCAGCTCGACGATCTGCTTCTGCACGGAGCGGTCGAGGGCCGAGGTCGGCTCGTCCAGCACCACCACCTTCGGCTTCAGGATCATGGCGCGGGCAATGGCGATGCGCTGGCGCTGGCCGCCGGAGAATTCGTGCGGGTAGCGGTTGCGCGCGTTGGGATCGAGGCCGACCTCGCGCAGCGCCTCGACGGCGCGCTGGTCGCGCTGCCTGCCGGTCAGCGAGGGCTCATGCACCAGAAGACCCTCGGTGATCACCTGGCCGACGGTCATGCGCGGCGACAGCGAGCCGAACGGATCCTGGAAGACAAGCTGCAATTCGCGCCTGAGCGGTCGCATTGCCTGGCGGTCGGCCTCGGAGATGTCGCGGTCGCCGAAGCGGATGACGCCGTCGCTGGGCAAGAGCCTGAGCAGCGCGCGGCCGAGCGTCGACTTGCCTGAACCCGACTCGCCGACGATGCCGATCGTCTGGTTACGTTTCAGGCGGATCGAGATCTTGTCCACCGCGCGCAGCATCAGCGGCTCGCCGCCGAGGAAGCCGCCGCCGATCTTGAACACGACCTCGACGTTGCGCCCCTCGAGCAGCACCGGAGAATTGGCCGGCGGCGCGGCCTTGGCGCCCGTTGGCTCGGCCGCGAGCAACATTTTCGTATAGGCGTGCTGCGGGTTGGCGAAGAGCGCCTCCGCCTCACCCTCCTCCACCACCTCGCCTTGGCGCATGACATAGACGCGGTCGGCGAAGCGGCGCACGATGCCGAGGTCGTGGGTGATGAAGACGATGGCCATGCCGAGCTTGCGCTGCAGTTCGGCGAGCAGCGTCAGGATCTGCGCCTGGATGGTGACGTCGAGCGCCGTCGTCGGCTCGTCGGCGATCAGGATGTCGGGATCATTGGCGAGAGCCATGGCGATCATGACGCGCTGGCGCTGGCCGCCCGACATTTCATGCGGATAGGATTTCATGCGCCGCTCGGGATCGGGGATATGCACCAGCCTCAATAGCTTCAGCGCTTGTTCCCGCGCGGCGGCAGCGGAGAGCCCTCGATGCCGGCGGATCGGTTCCATCAATTGGTTGCCGATGGTGTAGAGCGGGTCAAGCGAGGTCATCGGTTCCTGGAAGATCATGCTGATCTTGCGGCCGCGCACCTTGTTGAGCTCGCCCTTGGTCATCGTGAGAAGGTTGCTGCCACGATAGTCGACACGGCCGCTCGCCTCGCCATTGGACGACAAGAGGTTCATCGCCGCCATCATCGTCTGGCTCTTGCCTGACCCGGATTCACCGACGACCGCGACTGTCTCGCCGGCCCTGACGTTGATGTTGATGCCCTTCACCGCCTCGACCGTGCCGTCGAGGGTCTGGAAGCGGACGCGCAGGTCCTTGACGCTGAAGATGGTTTCGGGAGCGGTCATTTCAGCGGTCCCCAACTCTAGCGGTCTTTCGGGTCGAGCGCGTCGCGCAGGCCGTCGCCGACGAAATTCAGGGCGAACAGCGTCGAGACGAGGAAGAAGGCGGGGAACAGAAGCAGCCAGTTGGCGTAGCCGATGTTCTTGGCGCCGACCGAGATCAGCACGCCCCAACTCGTCATCGGCTCCTGGACGCCGAGGCCGAGGAAGGAAAGGAAGCTCTCCAGGATGATGACCTGCGGCACCAGGAGCGTCATGTAGATGACCACCGGACCGAGGAGGTTTGGAATGACATGGCGCAGAAGGATGCCGCGCTGGCCGACCCCCATGGCTTCCGCCGCCTGGACATATTCCTGCCTGCGGATCGACAGCGCCTGGCCGCGCACGATGCGCGCCATGTCGAGCCACAGCACCGCGCCGACAGCCAGGAACATCAGCACGAAGTTGCGGCCGAAGAACACGACCAGCATGATGACGAAGAAGATGAAGGGCAGCGAATAGAGCACGTCGACGATGCGCATCATCACCTCGTCGACCCGGCCGCCGGCGAAGCCCGCCGTCGCGCCATAAATGACGCCGATGACGCCGGCGACGACGCCGGCAAGCAGGCCGATGGCCAGGGAGATGCGCCCGGCCATCAGCGTGCGGGACAAGAGATCGCGTCCTGTGTTGTCGGTGCCGAACAGGAAATATTGCCGCTTGATGGCGGAGCTCATCGTCACTTCCATCCCGTCGGGCGACTTGTTCTCGATCCTGGTGTCGTCGAAGGCGTCGGAGCGGTCGAGATAGCGGATATTGCGGTCGTCGATCGGCTTGGTCGAGGTGACGGTGACGGTGACGCGGTTGCCCTCCTGATGCCATTCCTTGACGTCCACGCGCATGCGCTTGGTGGCGTCGGTGAGCGCGGTCTGAATCATATCGGGCTTCGGATAGGCCGAGAGACTCGGCGGCATGCGCACATAGTCGCCATAGATGGTCGTGTATTCATGCGGAACGAACCACGGGCCGCAAATGCTGATGACGGCGATGAAGGCCAGGTAATAGAGGCTGAACATGGCGGCGCGGTTGCGCTTCAGCCGCGCCCAGGCGTTGCCCCACAGCGAGCGGCCGACGACGGCCTCGGGGGCGGCGGTGGCGGCGATGTCAGTCATAGCGCACCCTCGGGTCGACCACCGCGTAGAGCAGATCGACGATCAGGTTGAAGACGATGGTAAAGAGCGCGATCACAACCACGGTTCCCATGACCAGCGTGTAGTCGCGGTTGAGCGCGGCATCGACGAAGTAGCGGCCGACGCCCGGAATGGAAAAAATCGTCTCGACGATGATGGAGCCGGTCAAGAGTGCGGCCGCCGCCGGGCCGGTGAAGGAGACGATCGGCAGGATGGCGCCGCGCAAGGCGTGCTTGACCACCACCGACCAGTCGGAGAGACCGAGCGCGCGGGCGGTGCGGATATGGTGCGAGCGCAGGCTCTCGATCATCGAGCCGCGCATCAGGCGGGCGACGATGGCGATCTGCGGCAAGGCCAGCGTCAGCACCGGACCGACCTTGTTGATAAAGGCGCCGTCGCCCCAGCCGCCGATCGGCAAGAGCTTCCAGGAGAGGCCGAAGACGAGCTGTATCACCGGCGCGATGACGAAGGTCGGGATGGTGCTGCCGGCGGTGGCCAGAGCAATCACCGAATAATCGGCCAGCTTGTTCTGGTTGAGGGCCGCGATGGTGCCGAGGATGCTCCCAAGCAGCAGCGCCAGCACAAGGGCCGAGGTGCCGATCTGGATCGAGATGGGCAAGCCCTTGGCGAAGAGCTCGGTGACGGTGAAGTCCGGCAAATTGTAGCTCGGGCCGAAATTGCCGCGCAGGAGATTGCCGAGATAGTGGACATATTGCAGCCAGAGCGGATCGTTGAGGCCGAACTGGGCTTCGAGATTGGCCTTGATCTCGGGGCTCAAGCCCCTTTCCTGGTTGAACGGGCCGCCAGGCGCGACGCGGATCAGGAAGAACGCCACCGTCACGATGACGAATAGCGTGGGGATGGCGGTCAACAGCCGCCGGAAGACATAACGCAGCATCGGCGCCCCGCTTCAGCCAGGGCGACAGCTCTCCAGACGAGACCGTGGCGCGCTGGCATCTCTGATCTTCGCACCGGGCAAGCTGAAAATCCAACCAGACTTTCGGCCCGATACGACGGCAGACCGAACGCCGCCGCCCGTCTCGGGCGGCGGTGTCCGGCCAAGGCTTTGTCAGTCCTTGGAGATGAAGCGGGACGGATGGACGTCCATGACATTGTCCGTGAAGCCATGCAACTTCGAGGACACGATGTCGTGGTAGCTGTAATAGAGCAGCGGGATCTGGCCGACATCGTCGATGAGGACGCGCTCGGCGTCCGACAGGTCCTTCATGCGATCCTCGGGCTTGCCGCCGGCGGCGGCCGCCTTGTCCATCGCGGCCTCGAATGCCGGGCTGTCGTAGTCCGAGTAATTGTTGCCGCTCGCCTTGCGCGAGATGCCGAGGAAGGTTTCCGGATCCTTGTAGTCGGCGATCCATCCGGCGCGCGCGACGTCATAGTTGCCCTTCTGCTCGAGGAATCCGTAGTGGGTCTTGGTGTCGGTGTTGAGCAGCGTCACCTCGACACCGAGCGGCTTCAGTTGTTCCTGGATCGCGACCGCCGTGTTCTTGTGGTTCTCCGAGGTGTTGTAGCGGATCTCCATCTTCAGCGGATGCTCGGGCGTGTAGCCGAGCTTTTCCAGGATCTTCTTGGCCTCGTCCTCGCGGTCGATCTGCGACATGTCGGCGTATTTGGCCATCGCGGGCGTGTAGCCCTCGATGCCCGGAGGCACCATCGAATAGCCGGGCAGCATGGAGTTCTGCCAGACCTTCTCGGCCAGGAAGTCGCGGTCGATCGCCATCGAGATGGCGTTGCGCAACTCGACATTGTTCCACGGCTCCTTGTCGGTCTTGATGGCATAGTAATAGGTGCCGAGATACGGGCCGACCTTGATCTGGTCGCCGAACTTGGTCTTGAGGTCGGCCAATTGCTCGGTCGGCAGATCGTCATAGCTGTCGAGCTCGCCGGCCTCGAAGCGCTTCATGGCCGAGGAACGGTCCTCGGTCGGGATGTAGTTGACGGTGTCGATCTTGACGCTGGCGGCATCCCAGAATTTCGGGTTCTTGACCAGCTTGAGATGGTCGTTGGGCACCCACTCGGCGAGCGTGTAGGCGCCGTTGGAGACGAGCTTGCCCGGCTTGATCCAGTCGGCGCCGAGCTTGTCCATGGAAGCCTTGTTGACCGGATAGGTTGCCTGGTGGGTCAACATTTCCAGGAAGTAGGGCGTCGGCGCCTTGAGGGTGACTTCCAGCGTAGTGGCGTCGATCGCCTTCACGCCCATGTCCTCGGCCTTGCCTTTCTTGGTGTTGAAATCCTCCGCCCCCTTCACGGGATAGAGCATCGAGGCGTATTCCGCGCCGGTTGCCGGGTCTTCCAGGCGGTGGAACGCAAAGACGAAATCCTCAGCGGTGACCGGCGTGCCGTCGGACCACATGCCGTCCTTGCGCAGCTTGAAGGTGTAGACGGTGCCATCGTCCGAGACGGTCCAGCTTTCGGCGGCACCCGGGATGAGATTGGCTTTCTCGTCCTGCATCACCAGTCCCTGGAACAGGTCGCGCAGGATGTTGGCTTCGTAGACGGTCGAGGTCTTGTGCGGATCGACCGATTCCGGCTCGGCGGCGCTGCCGCGGTTGTAGACCACTTCGGCAAAAGCATGCGTGTAAAAGGAGCCCGTGGCCAGAGCCATGGTGGTGGCGAACACCGTCGCCTTCAGCATGTTTTTCAGCATGAAGTTCTCCCTGTCGGCGCGACCCCTCAGCCGCGCCTTTTTTAAGTGTTGGCGCCCCGGAACCGTTGAAACAGCCCCTTTCAGGCGTGCCGCCGGTCCCTTCCGGCAGCTGGTGACAGGAGACTAGACAGAGCGAAATCTTATTTCAACCACTGCCTGCTTGACGCAAAGTGAACGTCACCACGCTAAAACAGCGAAATCTAAAGCTTACAGCTTGTCTTCAACTTGGCACACCCGCCGGTTGTTCGAGGCGTTTTCTGTTTTTGCAGGCAGGGTTTGGCATTCTCCGGGCCATGCAGAAAAACCGAAAATTCCCAGTTTCTTGGTCTTCTTTCCGGGCAGACTCGACAGGCACGTCGGCGATCGAATTCGCGATGCTGGCGCCGATCTTCATCCTGCTTCTGCTCGGCCTGGTTGCATATGGGATTTATTTCGGCGCCAGCCACTCCGTGCAGCAGATCGCCGCCGACGCGGCGCGAACGGCGATTGCCGGCCTCAACCAGACCGAACGGCAGGCGCTGGTTACCGATTTCATCACCCATGACGTCTCCGGCTATCCGTTCGTCGATCCCAACAAGCTGACCGTCAGCGCGCGGGACAGCACCGCCGACGGCAGCCAATTCGTCGTCTCGGTCAGCTACGACGCGCGCAACCTGCCGATCTGGAACCTGTTCAAGACGCTGCCGCTGCCAGGCACCACGATCCAGAGGCAATCGACGATCCGTGTCGGAGGCATATGATGCGCGCAAAGGGGGGATTGATGGCGACGACGCGGCGGCTGCTCGCCGACCGGAGCGCCAATTTCGCCATCATGACGGCGCTGTGCACGCCGGTGGCGCTGGCGCTGACCGCCTTCGCGGTCGATGAAGGCGCGCTTTACAACGAACGCCGCGCCGCGCAGTCGATCGTCGACCTTGCCGCCATCGCCGCGGCCTCTAACATCACCAAAGCCCAGCAGGCGGCGCTGACGACGCTCGCCGACAACGGCATCACCTCGGTCGCCGTGCAGCAGCAGGGCACCAATTTGGCGCCGACCGGCACCAAGGCCGTCGTCCAGGTCACACCGGGGCGCTACACCGGCGTGAGCACCATCGCCGCCGGCAGCCGCTTCGAGGCGGGCAAGCTTCCCTACAATGCCGTGCAGGTGTCGCTGAAGAAGCTGGGCACGCTCTATTTCGCCGGCTCGATCATGCCGCCGCCCACTATAGGCACGACGGCAATCGCCAGCGCGCAACCGCAGGCGGCATTTTCGATCGGCTCGCGGCTTGCCAGCCTCAATGGCGGCATCCTCAACGCGCTTATCGGCGGCCTTCTCGGCGGCAACATTTCGCTCAGCGTGATGGATTACAATTCGCTGATTTCAGCCGATGTCGACGTGCTCTCCTTCGTCGACCAACTTGCCGTGCAGCTCAGGCTGACCGGCGTTTCCTATTCGGACGTGCTCGCCTCGAAGGCAACGGTCGGGCAGATCGTTACCGCCATGGCCAACGTGCCGGGACTAGACCGCACCGCCAAGATCGCGCTGCAGACCCTGGCCTCCAGCGCCACCACCACCGTCAAGATTCCGCTCAGCACTCTCGTCGACCTTGGTTCGGTGGGCAGCCTGGGCCTTGGACAACAACCGGCCGGGCTGTCGGTCGATGCCAGCGCGCTCAGCATGGTGACGGCGGCGGCGGCCCTTGCCAACGGCACGAACCAGGTCGCGGTCAATCTCGGCGCGACCGTACCGGGGCTGGCCTCGACGACGCTCAACATAGCCATCGGCGAGCCCATGCAGAACTCGCCCTGGCTGGCCGTGGGGGAAGCAGGCACCGTGGTGCGCACGGCGCAGACGCGCATCAAGCTCAATGCCAGCGTGACCGTCGGCAGTTCCAATCTCGGCGGCGGCATCAATCTGCTTGCCGTCAACCTGCCCCTCAATGTCGAGGTCGCCTATGCGGAAGCCAAGCTGACCGATATCAGCTGTCCGACCGGCCCCTCCAGCATCAAAGTTTCGCTCGCCGCGCAGCCGGGTGTCGTCGAGGCTCATCTGGCCAACAGCAGCGCCAGCGGCTTCGCCGACTTCACCAAGCCGCAATCCTTCTCCGACGCGGATATCGCGGATGTCAGCCTCAAGCTGTTGCTGATCAACCTCAACCTGCTGCAGATCAAAGGATCGTCGGCCTTTTCGATCACCAATATGGCGCCGACCACGCTGACCTACAGCGCCACCGACATTGCAAACAAGACGATCAAGACGGTGTCGACGAAGAACCTGACGCAGTCGCTGACCACGTCGCTGATCAACAACCTGTCGCTGTCGGTCAACGCGCTGGGGCTCGGCCTCGACGTGACCGCCCTGCTCGGCGCGGTGAAGCCGGCGGTGACGACGCTGCTCAACGGCGTGACCGCGCCGGTCGACGACCTGGTCTACAATGTGCTTGGGGCACTTGGCGTCCATGTCGGCGAGGCCGATGTGCGCGTGACCGGCGCGACCTGCGGGCGCTCGGTGCTCGTCCAGTAGGCCGTCGTCAGCCAATCCTTCCGACGAAGCTCCCCAGAGGCGGCAGCGCCAGCGCGGTCTCTTCGAGAACACCGCCAAGAACACCGGCGACATCGACGGCAAGAGCCGTTATCTCGACATCCCTGACCTCCGCCGGCAACTCCCATTTCGCCGGCTCCGTGGCGAAGTTGAAGACGCACAGCAATTTCTCGTCTTCGCGCCGGCGGATGAAGGCCAGCATATCGCCCTCGGCCCCGAGAAAACGGATCGAGCCGGCGATCAGCGCCGGATGGCGCCTGCGCAGGGCGAGGATCGAACGATAGGCCGCGAGCACGGAACCGCCCTCGCCGTCCTGGATGTCGACCGCACGCGCGCGATGCGCCTGCGGCACCGGAAGCCAGGGCTTGGCCGTCGAAAAGCCGGCATTCTCGGCGTCCGCCTGCCAAACCATCGGCGTGCGGCAGCCGTCCCTGCCCTTCACGCCCGGCCAGAAGCGGATACCGACCGGATCGCGCAGGTCTTCATAGGCGAGTTCAGCCTCCTCCAGCCCCAGTTCCTCGCCCTGGTAGAGGCAGATCGAGCCGCGCAGGCAGGCGAGCAGCGCGATCGAGAACTTCGCCATCGCGTCGGAACTCTCGCCGGGCCGCATCCAGCGGCTGACATGGCGCACGACGTCATGGTTGGAGAAGGCCCAGCAGACCCAGCCGTCCGGGGCGGTCGTCTCGAACGCCTCGACACAGCCGCGCACATGGGCGGCTGAAAATTGCGGGCCAAGCAGGTCGAAAGTGTAGCACATCTGCAATTTGTCGCCGCCGGACACATAGGCGGCGAGCGTTTGTAGCGAACGCTCCTCGTCGCCAACCTCGCCGACCGCGGCGCGGTCGGGATATTCGTCGAGCAGCGCGCGGAAGCGTGTCAGGAAGGCGAGGTTTTCGGGACGCGTCTTGTCGAAAACATGCTCCTGGAAGGCATAGGTGCTGGTGGCATCGTTGGTGCCGGCGACGCTCGCGGCGAGCGGCGGGTTGTCGCGCAGCCAGCGGTCGTGGACATAGTAGTTGACGGTGTCCAGCCGGAAGCCGTCGACGCCGCGCTCCAGCCAGAAGCGCACCGTGTCCAAAAGCGCGTCCTGGACCTCCGGATTGTGGAAGTTCAAATCCGGCTGAGCGGCGAGGAAATTGTGCATATAATATTGCCGGCGGGTGGCGTCCCACTCCCAGGACGGGCCGCCGAAGACGGACAGCCAGTTGTTGGGCGCGTTGCCGTCCGGCCTGGCGTCGGCCCAGACATACCAGTCGGCCTTGGCATTGTCTCGGCTGGCGCGGCTTTCGACGAACCATTCATGCTTGTCGGAAGAATGGGAGATCACCTGGTCGATGATGAGCCTCATGCCGAGCCGATGCGCCTCGGCGACCAGCGCGTCGAAATCCTCCAGCGTGCCGAACATCGGATCGACGTCGCGATAGTCGGACACGTCATAACCCATGTCGGCCATCGGCGACTTGAAGAAGGGGGAGAGCCAGACCGCGTCGACGCCGAGCGAGGCGACATGGGCGAGGCGCGATGTGATGCCCTTGAGATCGCCGCTGCCGTTGCCCGTCGTGTCCTGGAAGGAGCGCGGATAGACCTGATAGATGACGCAACCCCGCCACCATTCGGCTTCTTGTCCGGGATTGTCGCCAGCCATCACGAACCTTTCCTTGCACGG
This sequence comes from Hyphomicrobiales bacterium, assembly GCA_003963455.1. Taxonomy (GTDB): domain Bacteria; phylum Pseudomonadota; class Alphaproteobacteria; order Rhizobiales; family Rhizobiaceae; genus Mesorhizobium. The sequence goes on along the minus strand of RXJA01000319.1, from coordinate 2,252 downwards.
ACCTTCTTCGCCCGACGCTCGATCATGAAATTGACGCTGCGGCCAGGCAGCGGCCGTGCAAGATCGACCGGCTGCGTCTCGATCGCCGGGCGCCACTCAAATCCATCTCGCGCCGGCAAGGAGAAGACACATTGCCGGCGATCGCCATTGATCATGACCGCCAGGCGCACGTCCTCGCTATCGCCGAGCATCATGACGAGGCGATGTCGGCCGGGATCGTTCCAGTCGGACTCGCCAAGCGGCGTGCTGGCTTCCGTCAGCCAGGCCACGTCTGGGATCTCCGACCCATGGGCGGGCTCGCCGATCAGGAAGTGTGTATGCGTGAACGCCGGAAAGGCGCGGCGCAGCGCGGCGAGCGACGCAGTGTATTGCTCCAGCGCCTGGTCGCGGCCGCCCCAGTCGAGCCAGGTGATGGCGTTGTCCTGCGCATAGGCGTTGTTGTTGCCCTTCTGCGTCCGGCCGAATTCGTCGCCGGCGGTCAGCATGATGGTGCCGCGCGAGGCAAACAGCGTGGCGAGCAACGCGCGCTGATCGCTGGAGCGGGCCTTGGCGATCGCGTCGTCGTGCGTTTCGCCCTCGGCGCCGTTGTTCCACGACAGATTGTCGTTATGGCCGTCGCGGTTCTGCTCGCCATTGACCTCGTTGTGCTTCTCCCCATAGGCGACGATGTCGGCCAGCGTCATGCCGTCATGCGCGGCGATGAAATTGACGCTGCGGCTCGTCGGCTGGCCGTCCCGGCCGAAGACATCGGAGGAGCCGGCCAGCCGGGTGGCCAGGGCGCCGATCGCGCCGGTATCGCCGCGCCAGAAGCGCCTGACATCGTCGCGGTAGCGGTCGTTCCACTCCAGATAGGGCGGGCGGAAATGGCCGAGCTGGTAGCCGTTCGGACCGATGTCCCAGGGCTCGGCGATCAGCACGCGGTCGGCGAGCACGGGATCGCCGGCGATGGCCTGAAGCAGCGGCGCGTCCGGATCGAATGCCCCGTCGACACGTCCGAGCACCGGCGCCAGATCGAAGCGGAAGCCGTCGACGCCGGCATGGCGCACGAAATGGCGCAGCGTGTCGAGCACCATCTCGCGCACCACCGGATGATCGCAGGCGACGGTGTTGCCGGTGCCGGTGTCGTTGACCAGCCGGCCGTCCTGCTGATGGCTGAAGTAGGCTTGGGCATCGAGCCCGCGCAGCGACAGCGTCGGCCCGAGCCGGTCGCTCTCGCCGGTATGGTTGAAGACGAGGTCGAGGATGGTGCCGACGCCGGCCTTGCGCAGCGCGGCGACCGTATCGCGCAACTCCTTGAGGCCGCCCGGCGCCAGGCGCGGATCGAGCGCCATGAAGGTGACGGGGTTGTAGCCCCAGGCGTTGCTCAGCCCCAGCGGCGGCAGATGCCGCTCGTCGATCGAGGCCGTGATCGGCATCAGTTCGATGGCGGAGACACCGAGGCGTTTCAGATGATCGATGATCGCCGGATGGGCGAGCGCTGCGATGGTGCCGCGCTGCGCTTCAGGCACATCCGGATGGAGCCTGGTGAAGGAGCGGACATTGAGTTCGTAGATCAGGCCGCCGGGTTGGAAGAGCGGTGGCTGGGGCAGCACTGGCTCCGGCAACGCGACCACCACCGACTTTGGCATCAATGCCGCGGTGTCGGCGCCTTCGTTGCGTTTGGCGGTGAGCCGCCAGTGATATTGGTATGGCCGGTCGATCTCGACGGCATAGGGATCGGCGAGCAGCTTGTCCGGGTCGAACCACAGGCCGTTATCGGGCGCATAGTCGCCGTCGGCGCGAAAGCCGTAGCGGGCGCCCTCAGCGAGGTTGGGGACAAGGAGCGCATGCACGCCCCGGCCTTCCGGGTTGAGTTCCAGCCGATGGAGTTCGCGCGCGCCGGCGTCGTCGAAGATCGAGACCCAGAGACGCTCGGCCGATGACGACCAGACGGCGAAGCGGATTCCTTCGGGGGTAATGATGGCGCCGAGGGTCATGCGCGCGCCTTCCTTTCTCCCCCTGTGGGAGAAGGTGGATCGGCGCGCAGCGCCGAGACGGATGAGGGGTGTTGGAAGAAATGAGGCGCCGGCGATGCCGACGCCGGTTTGCGCCAAGCTGGAGCACCCCTCATCCGTCGCCTTCGGCGACACCTTCTCCCACAAGGGGAGAAGGGGCAACCGCACATCATCACCCTCAAGTAATCACGCTCGGCTTGTTGCGGCCGGTGTGGCTCTTGATGCCGGCGATGTCGTCGGCGGCGGCGATGAGGTCGG
>RXJA01000428.1 GCA_003963455.1 Hyphomicrobiales bacterium | reverse complement strand
CCAGACGTCATGCTCCTGCGGCGCGATGTTCAGGTCGCCGACCAGGATCGAGGCGGACGATTCGTCCTGGCTCGCCGGCATGGCGTTCATCTCCTGGACGAAATCGAGCTTGTGCCTGAATTTGCGGTTGATCTCGGGATCCGGCTCGTCGCCGCCGGCCGGCACGTAGAAATTATGCACCAGCACCGACTTCCCGCCCGCCTGGACCCTGACCGACAGATGCCGGCTGTCCTCGATCTCGCAGAACCGCCGCTTTTCGACCAGTTCGATCGGCCGGCGAGCGACGGTGGCGACGCCGTGATAGCCCTTCTGGCCGTGGAACAGGATGTGCTCGTAACCCGCCTTGCGGAAGGCTTTTTCCGGGAAGAGCTCGTCGGGGACCTTGGTTTCCTGCAGGCAAAGCACGTCCGGCGCGTGCTCCTTCAGCAGCCGCTCGACGATCGGTATGCGCAGGCGCACGGAGTTGATGTTCCAAGTGGCAATGGTGAAGGGCATGCGGCGAGGTCCGGGCGCTAAGGTCGCCGAACTACTGCCAGTGAGCGCGGGCGAAGACAAGCCGAAGCATGTCGCAAGCCTTCGAGATTGGCCAAAGCCTTCTCAACTTCGTAATTCCAGGGCGGAGCAAGGAGCGAAGCGAAGCGCGCAGACCCTGGAATCCATGCGGTGACGTGCGAGCGCTGCAACGGTGCAGACTTCGGCACCGAGCGCCGGCACAGGACGACGTTCTTCTGCCCCGCATCGTTCTTCGGCAAGCGCAACGGCATGAATCCTAGGGTCTCCGCTCCGCTCCGCGTCGCTTTGCCTTAGGATGACGAAGCTACTGACCGGCCCGCCAAGTTGGCAGTTTTACCGGGTCTTCGTATTCAGCTCTCTGTTCGCCGTGTAGTCGATCGCGAACGTATCGGCCGGGAAGCTGACGCCTTCCTTGGTGTTGAAGATCATCACCGTCGTGTCCTTGCCTTGAGCGTCGGTGATCGTCCATTGCCGCAGGTCATAGGTTTTCGGGTCGAACATCATGGTGATCATCGCATTGCCGAACACCGACTTGTCGGAAAGCTTGATCGTCGTGAGGTCGTCCTCTTCCTTGACGGCCTTGACGCGCCCGCCGGAGAGATCGATGCGGTCGTCGAGCAGCAGTTTAAGCGGCGTCTTCGACAGCGGGTAGAGGTCGGAGGTGTTGAGCTTCTTGTTCAGGATCACCACCGACCTGCCGTCGGAGACCACGCGGAAGTTCGAGGAACCGTCATAATTGAAGCGGATCTTGCCCGGGCGCTCGAGGAAGAACTTGCCGCCGGTCTGCTCGCCTTTTGGACCGAACTGGACGAACTCGCCGCTCATCGACCTCACCGAGGAGAAATGGTCGGCGATCTTCTGCGCCGCCGGCGGCACGGCGGCCTGCGCCGCGGCCACGAGCTGGTAGCCCGGCACGAGGTTGAGAGCGGCGGCTCCGCCAAGCACCAAGCCAAGGCCGAGCAGTTGGCGGCGGTTGATGGCGAATTCTGTCTGGGTCTTCATGCCGGTCACTTTCTGTGATTCGTGTCGTCGCAGTCTCTGGACTCCCACTAGGGCTTAAGTTTGGCGGGTGCGCTACGGGTCCTCGCACAAACGCGCCAGACGATTTCCGGTTGCCAACTGACCCGGTTGGCATTCCGCCGGGCCAGGGATTTGTCGAGATTCAGGTCAGGCCGAGCCGCCATTTGCAGGCCGGCCTCACCTGAATATCGATAAACCCTAGAACTTGTCCTCTTCCGTCGGTACCAGGATTTCGCGTTTGCCGGCGTGGTTGGCCGGGCCGACAATGCCTTCCTTTTCCATCTTCTCGATGATCGAGGCGGCGCGGTTGTAGCCGATGCCCAGCCGGCGCTGGATGTAGCTGGTCGAAGCCTTGCCGTCGCGCAGCACCACCGCCACCGCCTGGTCGTAAGGATCGTCGGAATCCTCGAAATTGCCGCCACCACCGCCGCCGGAGCCACCCTTGCCCGACGGACCGTCCTCGTCGTCTTCCTCGTCGTCCTCCGTGATGGCGTCGAGATATTCCGGCACGCCCTGCAGCTTGAGATGCGCGACGATCCTCTCGACCTCGTCGTCGGAGACGAATGGACCGTGGACGCGCTGGATGCGGCCGCCGCCGGCCATGTAGAGCATGTCGCCCATGCCGAGCAGTTGCTCGGCGCCCTGCTCGCCCAGGATGGTTCGGCTGTCGATCTTCGACGTCACCTGGAAGGAGATGCGGGTCGGGAAGTTGGCCTTGATGGTGCCGGTGATGACGTCGACCGAGGGGCGTTGAGTCGCCATGATGACATGGATGCCCGCCGCGCGCGCCATCTGCGCCAGGCGCTGCACCGCGCCTTCGATATCCTTGCCGGCCACCATCATCAGGTCGGCCATCTCGTCGATGATGACCACGATATAGGGCATCGGCTCGAGATCGAGATCCTCGGTCTCGTAGATCGCCTCGCCGGTCTGGCGGTCGAAGCCGGTCTGCACCGTGCGCGAGATCTTTTCGCCCTTCTTCTCGGCCTGTTGGACGCGCGCGTTGAAGCCGTCGATGTTGCGCACGCCGACCTTGGACATCTTGCGGTAGCGGTCCTCCATCTCGCGCACCGTCCATTTCAGCGCGACGACCGCCTTCTTCGGATCGGTGACGACGGGCGTGAGCAGATGCGGGATGCCGTCATAGACGGAGAGTTCGAGCATCTTCGGATCGATCATGATCAGCCGGCACTCCTGCGGCGTCAGCCGGTAGAGCAGCGACAGGATCATGGTGTTGATGGCGACCGACTTGCCCGAGCCGGTGGTGCCGGCGACCAGCACGTGCGGCATCTTGGCGATGTCGACGATGACGGCCTCGCCATTGATGGTCTTGCCGAGCGCGAGCGCCAGCTTGGCCTTGGTCGTCTCGAAGTCGCGGCTGGCCATGATCTCCCTGAGATAGACCGTCTCGCGCTTGGCGTTCGGCAGCTCGATGCCGATGGCGTTGCGGCCGGGCACGACGGCGACGCGGCAGGCGATCGCGCTCATCGAGCGGGCGATGTCGTCCGACAGGCCGATGACGCGCGAGGATTTGATGCCCGGGGCCGGCTCTAGCTCGTAAAGGGTCACGACCGGGCCGGGGCGGACATGGATGATCTCGCCCTTGACGCCGAAATCCTCCAGCACGCCTTCGAGCAGGCGCGCGTTCTGCTCCAGCGCGTCCTTCGACAGGCTTGGGTCCTTGGCGACGTTCTTCGGCTCTGACAGGAAATGCAGCGACGGCATCTCGAACGTGTCGGACCCGATCAGCGAAGTCTGCGCCTCGCGCTGGACACGGGCGCCCGGCACGGGGCGCGCGGCCGGCGCCGCGACGCGGGTCGCTGCATCGGAGCGGAAATTCTGCACCTTGGCCGTCGGCGCGGCGCGCCGCTGGACAGGCGCTTCGTCGTCGAAGTCGTCGAGGTCGACGTCTTCGTCCTGATCGTCGTCGAAAATATCCTGGTCGGCCGGATCGACCGAGGCGGTGCGGTCGTTGACCATGGCGGCGAAGAATTCCGGCTCGACGCGGGCGCGGCCGCCCGGGCTCATCCGGCTTTCGGCGAACTCGGCCGATTCGACCCGCTCGGCGGCGCGCCGCCAGGCACTGGCCTTGGGCTCCATCGGCGGTTCGAACTCGTCGCGCTCCTGCCTGCGCCGCGCGGCGCGGCGGTGCAGGAAGGCGCGGAACGACAGCCACCAATGGGTGACGGCGCCGAGCGCCAGTATCCCTTCGTCGCCTTCGTCCTCATCCTCCTCGAATAGCATGTCGTCCTGCTCGCGCGGATCGGGCCGGGCGGCGCGCTCCATCACGGCAAAGCCGTTCTTGCGCGCGATCAGCGCCGAGCCGTAGGCGAACAGCCACAGGGCGGGAGCGGCGAGGATGACCGCGATGATGCTGGCGAAAAGGCCCTTCGGGTAGCCGCCGACCGCGATGCCGGGGATCTTCAGCACCATATCGCCGAAGACGCCGCCGAGGCCGGTCGGCAGCGGCCAGGTGTTGGGCGGCGTCACGCAGCCGGCGATGGCCGCGGCGGTAATCGCGAAGCCGAACCAGGCAAAGCCGCGCTTCGGCATTTTGTCGACGCCGCGCGCGGAAAACAGAAGGAAACCCCAGATCACCGCCGGCACCAGGCCCGCAACGGCGGCAAGGCCGAAAAACTGCATGGCAAGGTCGGAGAACACCGCGCCGGCATAGCCCATGGCGTTGGTGACGACATTGCTGGTGGCGTGCGAGAAGCTCGGATCGGCGACGTTCCAGGTGGCCAAGGCGGCCACGCCGAACGCGGTGAACAGGAACAGCCCGGCGCCGACCAGCCGCCCGACCTGGCGCCGCGCGAATGCCTGGATGCCGTGCCCCGTATCGGTCAGCGCGAGCGGTGCTGAGGCGCCTGAACGCATGCTCTTCCCCGTGATCGTTGCCTGGCCGGGCGCATGGCGCACTCCGGCAGATTCGAACGCCAGACTATCGGGGGGAAGGTTAAGGCCGCATTAACCATGGACCTTTACCTGGCTCCGTCGCAAACGAAGATGGCAGGCCTTGCGGCCCGCCACCTTTTGCCTGAAACGGCGAAACGATCGGGCCCTTCCGGGCCCGACCCACGCTGTCACTTGTGACCGGCATACATCATCAGGTTGGCGCAGAATTCGGCGTGAGGCTTGCTCATCGCCGCGTCCTGGCATTCCTTCATCATGGTGTCCTGCTTGTCCTTCGGCATCGAGGCCCAGGCCGCCTTGAAATCGGCCTCGGGCTTCATGGTTTTCATGCCGGCATCGGTGAAGAACGGGGCCATGTTGTCCGGCTCATCGAGAGCACCGGCAAGTGCAACGCCGCTGATCATCGAAAGAGCCATTGTTCCCAGCAAGATATTCTTGATGTTCATCACGTGGTTCCTTCCCTCTTGTTTGGCGGACGCCTTGATGACGCTCGCTACCCCAGTACGGATTCTGAAGGACTGATGTTTCAAGCTGCCGTGATCAAGTGAATGTGATCGAAACGCCGCGTGCCGTTGTCAGGCGAAAAAAGAGGCCCGGAATGGCTTCCGGGCCTCAAGGCGTGAGCCCCTTTCGGGAGCGTCACGACGGGATCTTGCGAGGTGAAATCCGGGCCGGCGGGAGGAGGATCCGCCGGCCCTTGGCAAAGTGGACCTTACGGCACCACTTCGCCGTGCTGGGTGACGTCGAGACCCTCGACCTCTTCCTGGGTGGACGGACGCAGGCCGACCAGAGCCTTGACGATGTAGAGGATCACGAAGGTGGCGATCGCCGTCCACAGGATGGTGAAGACGATGCCGTAGAGCTGCTTGCCGACCGAAGCGTCCTTGCCGAGCGCGTTGATGGCCGGATCGGCGAGCGCGCCGGTGAGCAGGGCGCCGACGATGCCGCCGACACCGTGCACGCCGAAGGCATCGAGCGAGTCGTCATAGCCGAGCGCATGCTTGAGCTTGACCGCCGACAGGTAGCAGACGACGCCGGCGATAATGCCGACGATGAAGGCGCCGGTCGGGTTGACGAAGCCGGAAGCCGGCGTCACCGCGACGAGGCCGGCGACGGCGCCCGAGATGATGCCGAGCACGGACGGCTTCTTGGCGACGATCCATTCGGCGAACATCCAGGCCAGCGCCGCGGCGGCGGTGGCGACCTGCGTGTTCATCATCGCGGCGCCCGCGAGGCCGTCGGCCGCCAGTTCCGAACCGGCGTTGAAGCCGAACCAGCCGACCCACAGCAGCGATGCGCCGATGACCGAATAGACGAGGTTGTGCGGCGCCATGTTGGTGGTGCCGTAACCTTCGCGCTTGCCGAGCACCAGCGCGCAGACCAGGCCCGCGACACCGGCATTGATGTGGACGACCGTGCCGCCGGCGAAGTCGAGGACGCCGGCCGAACCAAGGAAGCCGCCGCCCCATACCCAATGCGCGATCGGCGCATAGACGCAGATCAGCCACAGGGCCATGAAGAGCAGCAACGCCGAGAACTTCATGCGCTCGGCGAAGGCGCCGGCGATCAGCGCCGGCGTGATGATGGCGAAGGTCATCTGGAACATCGAGAAGACGAATTCAGGAATGTTCGAGACACCAGGCAGCCACAGGGTCGAGACCGTGATGCCGTGGTGGAAGAATTTCGAGAAGCCGCCGAGATAGGCGTTCATGCCGCCGCCGTCGGAGAAGGCGAGCGAATAGCCGAACATGAACCACAGCACCGTCACCAGGCAGGTGATGGCGAAGCTCTGCATGATGGTGGCGAGCACGTTCTTCTTGCGCACCATGCCGCCGTAGAACAGCGCCAGGCCCGGGATGGTCATCATCAGCACCAGCGCCGTCGAGGTCAGCATCCAGGCGGTGTTGCCGGTGTCGAGGACCGGGGTTGGCGCGGCTGCGGCGGCGGGCGCCGCCGCGGGGGCAGCCTCCTGCGCGAAGGCGGCGGCCGTGCTGAGCGCTACGAGAGCGAGCGAAGCGGCCGCCCGTCCCGTCGTCTTCAAGGTGGAAGGAATATTCATTGAACTCTCCGTTGGAATGGATGGTCGCCGCTCAGAGCGCGTCGGTGTCTGTTTCGCCGGTGCGGATGCGCACCGCCTGGTCGATGCCGAAGACGAAGATCTTGCCGTCGCCGATCTGCCCGGTCTTGGCGGCCGAGGTGATGGCTTCGACGGCCTTGTCGACCATGTCGGCGCCGACCGCGACCTCGATCTTGATCTTGGGCAGGAAGCTGACCGCG
>RXJA01000612.1 GCA_003963455.1 Hyphomicrobiales bacterium | reverse complement strand
CGTCGCCACGTCGCCGCAACGCGCGCCCGGACGCAACAGCTCCAACCCGCGTCGGTGCACCTTGCAGTTGATTTCCCAAATGCGCAGGTGCTCGTCGCTGGCATGATCGAGGAACAGCGTGCGTTCCAGCGCGGTGTAGTAGCCGGAGATCATCGGAAAACAGTTCAGCGAAAGAATGTCGCCCTTCGCCAGCTTGCGGGACGTCACCGGATTGTGGGCGCCGTCCGTGTTGACGCCGGACTGGAACCAAACCCACGTGTCCATCAGCTCGGCATGGGGGAAGGTCTTGGCGATGTGGCGGACCATGGTCTGTGTGCCAGCCAGTGCTACCTCGTATTCGGGAACGCCCTCGCGGATTGCGTTGCGGATGGCTTCGCCGCCGATATCGGCAGTGTGGGCGCCTTCCTTGATCAGAGCGATTTCCTCTGACGATTTGATGGTGCGCAGCCACATGGACGGCGCGCCAATATCGACGAATTCAACACCCGGGAAGGCATCCTGCAGCAGATTGCGGAAGTCGAGATTGACATGGTCGAACTCAATGCCAAGCCGCCTTGCGCCCGGCAACTGTTGCTGGAGCGCGTAGAAATAGTTGTCGCGCTGCCAGTCGGTATAGGTGATGTTGTCGCCGAATGTCCGGCGCCAGGGCTGGCCCGCATCGATGCCTGCGGAAATGGAAACCGCTTTCTTGTCCGTCACCACGAAGGCGTAGCGGCGGCCAAAGTAGCAGTAGAGGAAATCCGAGAAATAACAGATGTTGTGGTAGGAGGTGAGGATGGCGCCGTCGAGCCTGAGCTCAGCCAGGATCTTGCGCAAGCCGTCCTGGCGGCGCGCCATTTCGGCGTCGCTGAAGGTCGGGACAACCTTCTCGCCATTGTGCATGTTCTGTAACCGTAGCAACTCGTTGGGCATGCCCTTGGCATAAACGTTCATTATGGCCTCCGTACCGCGAAAAAGGGATGATCAAGCGTCGCTACGGACACTAGGGAAGCGGCCAAGGTACGGGAAATTAGAAGTCGATATCGGACAATTACAGACGCTAATCGCACCTCGTTCGCGGCATCCCGAAGCTTCGCGGACAAGACAGGGTGGCGGCCCATCGAGCGATCGCCGACGATCGGCCGATGTCATGCGGGAAAGCGTCGTTCAGACCTCGCTGGCACTGGGCTCTCGGGGGCGCGTCGCGCGTCCGAGGGCGCGGATATAGCCTTAGCACCTCGCGTGGGGCTTTTGCGCCATCGACTTGGGGCAACTCGTGGGAAAGGTCCGACGGCGATCAGCCGAGCGCCGGAAGGTGCTTCGCAACCTCGACGAAGTTTCGTGCAGATTTGGCACGGTTAGCACGCTTCCACACCAGCACAGTCTGAATACGGAAATCCTGATGAAAGACCGGTCGGATTTCCACATTGCGCCCGAGAGAGTTGATTAAGCTTTCGGGGTAGATCGTGATGCCAAGCCCCGCCGCGACAAGACTAAGCAGGGCCAGCGTGTTGGAAGCTTCAAGCTTGATCCTGAGCGGCACCCCTTCGGCAGAAAACATGTCATCGAGCCGCCACCGATAGGCCTCCCACTCGATCATGTCGCCTAGAATAATGTCGTCTTCGACCAGATCTGTCGGCCGCACCTCGTGCAGCCGTGTAAAGCGGTGGTTCCCTGGAGCGAGCACATAGAGCGGGTCGGCAGAGAGAAGGAGGGTGTGGAAATCGGCGTGGTCGAACGGGCCGATCATGTAACCGACATCGACTTCGTCATGCGCGAGTGCAAGTTTCTGGCCTTGAGTCCGGATATAGCGGAGGTTGACATCGATATGTGGATAAAGATGTCGGTAGCGTGATACGGCGAACGGCATCAACTCAGTGGCGGCAAAGGCCATGTAGGCTACGCGCTTGCTGCCAGTCTTGCCTTCGGCGATTAGTCGGGCTGCCTTCACCGAATTCGAGTACGCCCTCCATGTCAAACAGGCGGCGATGGCAGGCGCCGATATCGCGACCATTCCGCCAGGAGTGCTTAGAAATCTCGCCAAACATCCGCTCACCGACAAGGGATTGGAGTCCTTTCTCGCCGACTGGAGCAAGACGGGGCAGGCAATCCTGTAAGTGCACACCACCCGACGGCACGTATCATAAAAATTGCTCGCAACTGCCGATTAAATTCGTTTGCGTGATGTCTTAAGTGGCGAGAAACTGTCGTTGAATTCTAATGCTGTGACTAAGGAGTTCCGGCTTCTCGACCGCAAAAGGCGTTTCCGATTCCTGAGCGCCAAGGGAGAAGGCAATGGCCCAAGACCAAAGTACCCTGACTGGACCGGATTTGAAGCAAGGTATCGCGCCTGCCGACCTTCCCGACGGCGGCAAGCTGGTCGGCAGATGTGGCGACGACCAGGTGCTGCTGGTGCGTCGCGGAACCGAGGTGTTCGCAGTCAGCGCGACATGCACGCATTATGGCGGGCCGCTCGTCGACGGCCTGGTGGCGGACGCTACCGTCCGCTGCCCTTGGCATCACGCGTGCTTCGATCTGCGAACGGGCGAAGCGTTGCGCGCCCCCGCCTTCAATCCTCTTGCATGCTGGGCCGTCGAACGGCGGGATGGCCGTATATTCGTCAGCGAGAAGTTGAAACGGAAGGCTCCTCAACCACGCTCCGTAGGCTCCGGCAAGATTTCTGAGAAAATCGTTATCGTAGGCGGCGGCGCGGCGGGTTTCGCGGCGGCCGAGATGCTGCGGAGGCGGGCGTTCCAAGGCAGCGTCGTCATACTTAGCGACGACCAATCGGTGCCCGTCGACCGGCCGAACCTTTCCAAGGACTACCTTGCGGGAAAAGCGCCGGAGGACTGGATCCCGCTCCGTGGGCAGAAATTCTATTCAAAGAACGACATCGACCTGCGTCTCAATACAAAAGCCGTCGACATCGACCTGCGTTCCCGCGAGGTGGTTCTCGCTGATGAAGGAAGGCTTCCCTATCACAGGTTGCTGATTGCAACGGGAGCCGAACCCGTACGCCTGACCATCCCCGGTGCTGACCTGCCGCACGTTCAGACTTTGCGCTCGTTCGCAGATTGCAAGGCGATCATCAAGCTGGCCGCCACGGCAGGTCGCGCAGTCGTGCTTGGTGCCAGTTTCATCGGGCTCGAGGTTGCTGCGGCGCTGCGCGCACGCAATATCGAAGTTCATGTCGTGGCACCGGAAAAACGGCCGATGGAACGGGTGCTGGGTCCGCAGATGGGCGACTTCATACGCGCTCTCCATGAGGAGAATGGGGTCGTATTCCATCTTGAGAACACTGCGACCAGCATCGACGGCAGGAAGGTGAAACTTAGCAGTGGCGGTACATTGGCGGCGGATTTCGTCGTTGTCGGCATCGGCGTGCGGCCGAGGACCGCACTTGCCGAGAGGGCGGGGCTGGTCGTTGACCGCGGCATCGTCGTGGATGCCCTTTTGGAAACGAGCGAGCCAGGGATATTCGCCGCCGGCGACATTGCGCGATGGCCAGATCCCCACAGTGGCGAGAACATTCGCGTCGAGCATTGGGCGGTTGCCGAGAGACAGGGGCAGACGGCGGCGCTCAACATGCTCGGACATCGCGAGAAATTCGTGGCGGTGCCGTTCTTCTGGAGCCAGCATTACGACGTTCCCATCAACTATGTCGGCCATGCGGGGCAATGGGACGAGATCGCGGTCGACGGTGACATTGCCGCCAAGGACTGCTTGCTGCGCTTCAAACGCCAGGGGCGCACGCTGGCCGTCGCTTCCATTTTCCGTGACATCGAAAGTCTGAAGTCCGAGGTGGAAATGGAAAGCCAAATGGCAAGCTGACAAGCACTCCCTCGCACTCCAATCCGAGAAGAGCGTGGTCTAAAAAGCGAAGCGGAATTTGGTTGTGATTGAAAGGAGTTCGAAATGTCGACAGTGCAGCAGGAACTTGGCGTCACCAGCGGTTTGCGCATTTCTGCACCCGTCCAGCATCAATCAAAAATCGTGAAGTTCGTTGACGAGATCGTCAAGCAGTCGGCTAACGAGGCACCGACTTCGGTTGAAATCTTTTCCGACAGTGGCCGCTGGTACTGCCGGGTTCGTCGGGGCGATGAAACGACCCGGCCGATGGGTCCCTATACCAAGCAACAGGCCGAGCGGATCCAGGAGGCTCGGAGAATGTTGATCGCAAAAAGAGGAACCGCTCGGATCATGTTTGAGTAAGCGAGGGGCCTTGCGATCGCGCCAGCGGGCGCGCCGTTTGATCATTGGCTATCGAACTTCGAAAAGCCGTGGCCGGACCTGAGGGACCGCTACGTCGCGAAGCCACGCGTGGCGGCAGGATGGCTGGCACTCTCTTCGCCGGCGCTAGTCTTAGATCCTGGAAAGACAATCCATGAACTACAAGTCGATCGTTCTCAATCTCGACATCGACGGTATCGTCGTTCCGGTTATCAAGCTCGCAGTCGATCTGGCCCAGCGCTTCGACGCGCGCCTCATCGGTCTCTCGGCTGCCGATGTCCCGCCGCCCCTCGCGATGGAAGCAAGGGTGGCGTTCGAGGGAGAGAGCATGGCATGGTGCGTCAGCGCAAGAACATCGAGCGATGGCTTGAGAAACTGCGAGCGGAGTTCGAAGGCCTTGCCGGCGCGACAGTTGATACCGAATGGCGCGGGGCTGTGGGCAATCCGACCCGCTTGCTGATTGGCGCGTCACGCGTCGCCGCTCTCATCGTGACAAAGTCGCTCGAGGGAGCGTCTTCTGGCAATGTTCCATCGTTCCACCGATATCGGCAACCTGATTCTTCAGGCCGGACGACCTGTATGTGTTGCTTCAACCAACCAGGAAAATTTCGCACCAACAAGGTTCTTGTCGGATGGAAGGACACGCGTGAAGCCAGGCGCGCGGTCGCTGATGCCATGCTCTTTTTGCAATTGGCTTAGGAGATGCCTGTCATTTCGATCGACAATGACGCGACCGACGAAAGCTGGAGCAGGCTGAACGATGTCATTGCCTCACTTTCCTTTCTCGGCGTAAAGGCGATGGCCGAAGTGTTTCCGGAAATCCGATGGCGGAGCGATCGCCGATGTGGCCGACGCTATGCATGCGGATTTGATCATATCCGGCGCTTACGGCCATAGCAGGCTCAAGGAATCGATCTTCGGCGAGCGACCGCTCGCTGCTTCAAAATAATCGACTGAATCGGATGATGTCGAATTGATCATGACGCACGACTAGTGGATGCGCATCTCCAAAGGCTGACAAACTCGCTCATGCCGCCCAGCGCTTGAGATTGACAGCCGACCCAACCCTGACGCGGCTGTCGGGCCCCCCAAAGACCACTGACCTGCTATTCGCCCTCGGTGGCGATCAACATCCAATTCCGCCTCGTTGACCGGATATCACAGGCAAACGTCCAGCTGTCGATCACCTCGACGATCTGCTGCGGATCGCCGGCGACCATCGCATCGTCGGCCGAGCGTGTGACGCTGACCACTTCGGAAGCGAAGCGAACGGCGATCTCAGCAGTACCATTCACTTGGAGAGCGCCGACGACCTTTGCTTCCTGCGTGCCGATCAAGGTGAGCTGCAGCGTCTCCTTGCGATCCTGGCGTCTGGCAATGGCTCGCTCGAAGGTATCGAGCACTTCTGGTGCGACAAGACGCTTCAACGTTTGGATGTCGCCGTCCGCGTAGGCCCGCAGGATAATCTCATAGGCAGTCCTGGCTCCGGCCAGAAACGCGGCGAGGTCGAAATTCGGGTCGATCTCTCGAATCGCGCCCAAGGGTGTGTCCGCGGAGGATGCGTTCTCGATATTGCCCGTCGGCTGCTCTGTCGGCGCCTCGTCCCGCTTGGCCTTGCCGTTGCCTGAGCCCGGAAGAAGTTGGCCCCACGTGCTCAGGATTGCCCAATAAAACGCGATGATTGCCACGAGCAGGATCTGGCTGTTTGGATCGGTGGTTTCGTTCATGACGTTCTCCCAACAATGTGCCCAAGTGACGGAGACGAATGTTAGTGAATGCGCGGCAGCTTTTCCCACTGATGGAAGGGCGGCGGCGAAGGCAGCTGCCATTCAAGCGTGGTGGCCCCTTCGCCCCATGGATTGGCGGCAGCTTGACGTTTGCGGGCGAATGCCTCCGCGACCGTGATGAAGAAGACGACAAGCCCCGCGGTCGAGATGTACGACCCGATCGACGCTACGAAATTCCAGCCGGCGAAAGCGTCGGGGTAGTCGGCGGTGCGGCGTGGCATGCCGGCCATGCCGAGAAAATGCTGCGGGAAGAAGACAAGGTTCACGCCGATGAACATCAGCCAGAAATGCAGCTTGCCCATCCTTTCATTGTACATGTAGCCGGTCATCTTCGGAAACCAGTAGTAGAAGCCT
>RXJA01000472.1 GCA_003963455.1 Hyphomicrobiales bacterium | reverse complement strand
TCGGGAAGCCGGCGATGATGTCGGCGCCGAAGACGATGCCGGGGCGCAGCTTGCGCACGTCCTCGCAGAAGCGGATCGACTGGTCGCGCAGATGACGACGCTTCATGCGCTTCAGGATCATGTCGTCGCCCGATTGGAGGGACAGATGCAGATGCGGCATCAGCCTGGGTTCGGTGGCGACGGCGTCGAGCAGGTCTTCGTCCGCCTCGATGGAATCGATCGAGGACAGCCGCAGCCGCTTCACGTCGGGCACTTGCTTGAGGATGGTCTTCACCAGTTTTCCAAGCTTCGGCGCGCCCGGCAGGTCGGCCCCAAAACTCGTCATGTCGACGCCGGAGAGCACGATCTCGGCAAAGCCATTGCCGGCCAGGCGCTTGACCTGCTCGACCACGGCGCCCATCGGCACCGAGCGCGAATTGCCGCGGCCGTAGGGGATGATGCAGAAGGTGCAGCGATGGTCGCAGCCGTTCTGCACCTGGACGAAGGCGCGCGCCCGGCCCTCGATGGCGTCGACCATGTGGCCTGCCGTCTCGCGCACCGAGAAGATGTCGTTGACGCGTGCCTTCTCGGTGTCGTTGACGCCGAAATCGGGCAGCGCGCGGTAGGAGTTGGCCTTGAGCTTCTCCTCATTGCCGAGCACGAGGTCGACCTCGTCCATGGCGGCGAAGTTCTGCGGTTCGGTCTGCGCCGCGCAGCCGGTGACGATGATGCGCGCCGAAGGGTTCTCGCGGCGCGCCTTGCGGATCGCCTGCTTGGCCTGGCGCACCGCTTCCGCGGTGACGGCACAGGTGTTGAAGATGACGGCGCCGCCCTGGAGCGCGCCGAGGCCAGCGCTTTCGGCCTCGCGGCGCATCACTTCCGATTCATAGGTGTTGAGGCGGCAGCCGAAGGTGACGACGTCGATCCCTTTGGCCATCGCGCCTTTTTCAAGGGCGGACATCAGGCGGCGCTTTCGGTGTCGCGGACCCAGGCGCCGGTCGAGGGATCGAAGCTGCCGGAGAATTCCCATTCGGCCGGTCCGGTCAGGATGACATGGTCGTCGTCGCGCCACTCGACATTGAGCTCGCCGCCGCCCGGCGTCAGCAGCGAGACGTTGCGGCCGGTGCGCCTGGTGCGGGCAGCCGCCACCACGGCGGCGCAGGCGGCCGAGCCGCAGGCCTTGGTGAGGCCGGCGCCGCGCTCCCAGGTGCGGATGATCATCGTCCGCGGCGACGTCACCTGGGCGATGGTGATGTTGGCGCGCTCGGGGAAGATCGGATGGTTCTCGAGCAGCGGGCCGAAGCGGTCGAGCTCGTAGGACCAGACGTCGTTGTCGACCCAGAAGATGGCGTGCGGATTGCCCATCGACACGACCGAGGGCGAATGCAGCACCGGCGCGTCGATCGGGCCGATCTGCAGCTCGATCATGCGCGTATCGCGGAATTCTTCCGCCAGCGGGATCTCCTGCCAGCCGAAACGCGGCTTGCCCATGTCGACCGAGATCATGCCGTCGGCATGCTCCTGCGCATTCAGGATGCCGGCCCGGGTCTCGAACGTGAAGCTCTTCTGGCCGGTCTCGGCGGCCAGAGCCTGCACGACGCAGCGGGTGCCGTTGCCGCAGGCCTGCGCGCTGGTGCCGTCGGAATTCAGGATGTCGATGTAATAAGCGGTGCCCGGCGTGCGGGCGTCATGGATCGCCATGATCTGGTCGAACTTGGTCGCGGCGTCGGTATTGAGCGCGATCGCCGCGGCCGCCGTCACCTTGTCGGCACGGCCGCGCATGTCGGCGACGATGATCTCGTTGCCGATGCCGTTCATCTTGGCGAAGGGGGCGGTGCCTGCCATTTACCCGGTCGTTCCGTGCCTGTTTGGCGCTATATGGCGGAAACGGGCGGGAATTACCAGTCCGGCGCGGCTTTGGCCGCGATGAAGGCGCGGGGCCGCGCCGCGACGGCGAAGACGCCGCGCGGGCGACGACTGGAGGTCGCGCCGCGACGACCAAGTAAGTTCGCGCTCAAGTTACCGCGAAGACGCCGAGCACGATCAGCAGGAAGATGACGAGCACGATGCCGATGAGGACGCGCGCGCCGGTTGCCGCGGCTCCGGCCAGCGCCGGCATGCCGAGCAGGCTCGCGGCGGCGGCGACGATGAGAAGGATGATGATCCACTTGATCATGGAAGGGCTCCAAGCCGAATTGCGTTGCGTGACCAACGCAATCGCGGGGGGTTGGGTTCCTTAGCCGGAGACGGGAAGGTCCCATACTTCGCCGGGACGCATCGCCCGAAATCGAGCTTGCGGGATGCCTTGCGCCTCCAGCGCCTCGGCGAGTCTTAGCGCCGGCTCGTCGACCGGTTCGTCGGTGAGATGGAAGGTTCCCCAATGGCATCCGGCGGCGAAGGCGGCGTTGCTGAGCTTCATGCCCTGCACGGCTTCCTCCGGGTTCTGGTGCTGCGGCGCCATGAACCAGCGCGGCTCATAGGCGCCGATCGGCAGGATGGCGAGGCGGAAGCCGCCATGCTTTTGCGCCATCAGCCGGTAGTTGATGCCGTCGTGGAAACCGGTGTCGCCGGCGAAATAGATGTTGCCGCCCGCCGTTTCGACGACGAAGCCCGCCCATAGCGCCATGCGGCGGTCGCGCCCGCCGCGCGCCGACCAGTGATGCGCCGGCTCGACATGGATGGCCGCCGTCCCGAGATCGATCCTGTCACCCCAATCATGCACGCTGAGCCGCATGCCGGGCACCGCACGGTTGATGACGGCATCGTTGCCGAGCGGCGTGATGACCCGCGCATCGTGGCTTTCCCTCAGCCGCTTCAGCGTGGCGAGGTCGAGATGGTCGTAGTGATTGTGGCTGATGAGGACCAAATCGATCGGCGGCAGATCGGCAAAGGCAATGCCCGGCGCATTGACCCTTCTCGGGCCGGCAAAGGCGAAGGGCGAGGCGCGCTCGGACCAGACCGGATCGGTCAGGATGTTCAGTCCGGCGGTTTGGATAAGCAATGAGGCGTGGCCGACCATTGTGAGCCTGAGGGCGCCGCCATCCACGCGATCCACCGGCTTCGCCCGCGGGTGAGGGCTTGGAACGGCCGCGGGCCATTTCGACCGTCCGCCGCCGAATTGCCATTTGAGGAGATCGCTGAAGCGCCCCGGCGGCTTGCCGCCGGGATTGAAGAACAAGGCGCCGTCGAAATGATCGCTGGGCGGGCCGCTGTAGTAGCGGTTGGCGGTTCTCCTTGTCGCGGCCATTGAGTTTCCTGCTGTTCGGTCCCTTTTCTGAGATAAGGACGCGCCCGCCTGGCGCAAGCATTTTGCTGGCGAATGCCAATGGGCGGAACCCGGTTCATCTAGGATCGGCAGCAAGGGGCGATCATCATGGTCATGAAGCGAACCAGGACACCGTGGATGAAGGCCGAGGATTTCGGCCGTTCGCTGCCGCATGGGGTCGGCGTCAACCTTCTGGTCACCGACATGGCGGCGATGGAGGCTTTCTGCCGCGACGTGCTTGGCGCCAGGATCATCCACGCCGATGAGGATTTCGCGGCGATCGAGCTTCTGGGCTCGATTTTCATGCTGCATGCCGACCATTCCTATCTCGACAATCCGATGACCGGCGTCGTCTCAGGCGCCGAAACGCGCGGGGCCGGGATCGAACTGCGCCTCTATGGCGCCGATCCGGATGCGGTCGAGAAAAAGGCGGCGGCGCTCGGCCACGTCGTGCTTGCCGGCTCGATCGACAAGCCGCACGGTCTGCGCGAATGCTATATCGTCGGCCCGGACGGTTATGTGTTCGTACCGAGCGCGCGGATATAATGCAGGTATTTCAATAACCTAGATGGCCGTGTGCGGTTTGTGCCGACCTGCTCGACGCGCGCTGCGATAAATTTGCAACAATCGGTTCGAAAACCCTATTTTAACCATATCGGGTTGAAATTCTGCCACCTTCGCCATCTTGGTGGAAGCGAGAGATTACGCGGACGGCTCCCCCCGGCCGGATCCGACGGAGGTTTTGATGAATTTTTCGATGACCCGCCCCTTTTCGCGGCCCCACCTCTTCTCGAAGAGTGGCCTTGTGGCTGTATCGCTGGCCGCGCTGGTGGCCAGCGGCTGCTCGACCTCGCGCTTCTCGTCGATGGACGACCAGCAGCCGGCGCCGCTGACACCGGCGCCGTCCGGCACGGTGACGCAGAATCAGTTGCCGCCGCCGGCCGCGCCCGGCACCACCGATCCGTCGCAGTTCCCGACCGCGCCGAAGAACACGCAGGTCGCCTCGCTGCCGCCGGACGGTACCGCGCCCGCCGGCGCCGCCGATCTCACAGCGGCCAGCGTTGCCGGCGTGTGGAACGTCAATGTCTCCGGGCAGAGCTGCAAGGTTGCGACGCCGCAGACCAAGTTCGGCGCCGGATACCGCGCCGGTCCGCTGCACTGCCCCGCTCCGATCGACGGCATCAAGTCGTGGAACGTCGCCGGCAAGCAGCTGACGCTCTACGATGAAAATGGCGGCACGCTGGCCCGGCTCTATTCGTCAGGCGGCGAAAAGTTCGACGGCCAGACTTCCAATGGGCAGCCTATCTCGCTTACAAGGTAAGGGTACGCCGATATTCAGGTGATGCCGGCCTGCGAATGGCGGCTTCCTGTGCTTCCGGTGCTCACGTACTTCAGGTACGCTCCGCTCCGGTTCTCGGAACCCACCATTCTCGGCTCGGCCTGACCTGAATCTCAGCGCACCCTTGGCGCCTTCCTTAGAGCATTCTGCTCGATATAAATGACGTGATCCATGCATCTGCGCGACGGCCTCCAGACCCATGTGACCGTCAGGCAGCGCTACGACCATCTCGTCCAGAGCGGCGCTGTCGAGCGCGATCCGGCCCAGGAGCGCATCGTCGCCGCGCTCGACCGGCTGATCGACGAGATCTCCGCCAAGAGGCTGGCGCATAAATCGAGCGCGCTCGGCTGGCTGTTCGCGGCCAAGCGGCAGCCGCGCACCCCGGTCAAGGGACTCTACATCCACGGCAGCGTCGGTCGCGGCAAGACCATGCTGATGGACATGTTCTTCGAGCTGTTGCCGGTCCGGCGCAAGCGCCGGGTGCATTTCAACGACTTCATGGCCGATGTGCAGGACCGCATCCAGAAGCACCGGCAGGCGCGCAAGGAAGGCTCGGTCAAGGAAGACGACCCGATCCCGCCGGTGGCCCGGGCGCTTGCCGACGAAGCCTGGGTGCTGTGCTTCGACGAGTTCTCCGTCACCGACATCGCCGACGCGATGATCCTGTCGCGGCTGTTCTCGGCGCTGTTCGCCAACGGCGTGGTGCTGGTCGCGACCTCCAACGTGGCGCCGGAGAACCTCTATCGCGACGGGCTGAACCGCCAGCTCTTCCTGCCGTTCATCTCGCTGCTGGAGCGCAACGCCGCGGTGATGACGCTCGATGCGGAGAAGGACTACCGCCAGGAGAAGCTGGACCGCCAGCCGGTTTATGTCACGCCGGACGATGCCGCGGCCAAGCGCGCGCTGGACGACGCCTGGACGGCGATGACACATGGCCGGCCGACGGGCGAGGTGACGCTGACGCTGAAAGGCCGCCAGCTCGTCGTGCCGCGCGCGGCAGGCGACGCGGCGCGCTTTTCCTTTGCCGACCTTTGCGAAAAGCCGCTCGGCGCGCGCGACTATCTGGCGATTGCCGGCCGTTTCTCGACGATCTTCATCGACCATGTGCCGGTGCTGGGCGAAGGCAAGCGCAACGAGGCCAAGCGTTTTATCCTCCTCATCGATACGCTCTACGACCACCGCATGCGGTTGGTGATGAGCGCCGCGGCGCCTCCGCAAGGGCTCTACACGGCCAGGCGCGGCACGGAAGTGTTCGAATTCGAGCGCACCGCCTCGCGCCTGGTCGAAATGCAGAGCCGCGACTGGCTGGACGGCTGGGCGGAGCGGCGGGAAGACGGGGCGGCGCGCGAAGCACGGCAGGCGCAGGCCTGATCTCGCTTCGTAACTTTCTGTCGCGCCGCCCAGCAAACGTCGGACGGCAGGCCGTTGGTTCACAAGGGCGTCATCGCCGGGATGAAGCCTTCTGATTTCCACGTTCATTGTGTAAATTCTCGTCAGTCGGCTCAAGAACTTTGACGTTTACGTAAATCCCGATACATCTAACCGATTGAAAACATTGGATAGAAAATAATCGGTTGAATTCCAGTTTGGCCGGCGCTATTGGGTGCGGCGAAATCTCGCGGCTTTCCGCAGCCTTTCGGCCTCCCCGGCCCCGTCACGGTACCGTCACAGACAAGGGAAAACATCCTCACATGGCACGCAACAAGATAGCGCTCATCGGCTCGGGCATGATCGGCGGCACGCTCGCCCATATGGTCGGCCTCAAGG
>RXJA01000558.1 GCA_003963455.1 Hyphomicrobiales bacterium | reverse complement strand
AGTCCGAGTTCCTCGCCAACATGTCGCACGAGCTGCGCACGCCGCTCAACGCCATCATCGGCTTCTCAGAGCTGATGCAGCAGGGCCTGTTCGGGCCGCTCGGCTCCGAGCGCTACGAGGAATACGCGACCGACATCAACGGCAGCGGCAAATACCTGCTCGGCGTCATCAACGACATCCTCGACATGTCGAAGATCGAAGCGGGCCAGTTCTCGCTCGATCGCGAGGAGATCGACCTCTGCCCGCTGATCAAGGAAACCGTGCGGGTGATCTCGCTGCAGGCGGCGGAAAAGTCGATCAATGTCGAAACGCGCATCGCCGATTCGATGCGGCTCTACGCCGACCGCCGCGCGATCAAGCAGATCGCCATCAACCTGCTCTCCAACGCCGTGAAGTTCACCGGACAGGGCGGCAAGATCACCGTCAGGGCGCGCAATACCTCCGGCGCCCTGCTGCTCACCATCGAGGACAATGGCTGCGGCATCCCAAAGCAGGCGCTGAGCAAGCTCGGCCGGCCCTTCGAGCAGGTGCAGAACCAGTTCTCCAAGAACCACACCGGCTCGGGCCTCGGTCTCGCCATCTCGCGCTCGCTGGCCGAGCTGCAGGGCGGCGCCTTGAAGATCCGCTCGACCGAGGGCGTCGGCACCATCGTGTCGGTGCGCATCCCGCTGAAGAAGGCGCCGGCAACGGTGAAGGCGGCGGCTTAGCCGTAGCGCGACGTCTCCAGGGCTTCGGCTATATCCGCGACGGTAAGCCTGCCGCCGTTGTTGGAAGCCAGTCGCTTCAAACGCTCATCCATGACGGTGGAAAACTGGTCGAAGCCGATGGCGCCTTCGGCACCTTCCATTGCCTTGCTTACTCGCGCCGTCATGCCGTCCTGCGTGCGCTCACCGCCGGCGCTGCCTTCGGCATAGGCCGTGCTGCCGACGGCACCGGCGAGCGCCACGAAGGCAAGGGCAAGCTTGGTGGATTTTCTCATGGGTCTTCTCCTGTTGCATCGTCACCCCCGATGCGATCGGGACGCGCAATCGATGATGGCCGCCCCGTACGGAGCAGATGGTCAAAATCCTTCCTGACCTTCCGCGACGTCTCCTTGAGGTGTGCTTCCAGCACACCGAAATCCGGCAGGTCGGTGACCGCCAGAAGCAGATCCGAAAGCCCCGGCGGGACATCGTCACGCTGGAACTCGCCGATGAGGCAGAGCCTGATCATCTGGGTCAGCGCCAGATAGAGCCGGTAGGCCTCGCAAAGCTCTTCCCTGACATCGGAGGCCGCGAACCGTGGCGCGAGCCGCGCCAGGACCTCGGCCGTCGCCGTCACCCTGCCGCCGAGCTCCACATTGCCGGTGATGACCGCGACCTGGGCGATGAACTCGAGATCGATGAGACCGCCCGGGATCAGCTTGATGTCCCAGTGATCACGCGGCGGCTTCTCCTTCTCGATCAGCGCCCGCATGTCCGAGGCCTCGGCTTTCACCTTGGCGGCATCACGCGGCTGCGCCAGCACCGCCGCCACCTCGTCTTCGAGCTCTGCGCAGAGTTCGGCATCGCCACCAACGGCACGCGCCCTGGACAGCGCCATGTGCTCCCAGATCCAGGCATCCTGGCGCTGATACTTCTTGAACGCGTCGATATGGGTGGCGACGGGCCCCTTGTTGCCGGAAGGGCGCAGGCGCAAGTCCAATTCATAGAGTACGCCTTCGGCCGTCGGCGCCGAGACGGCCGCGATCAGGCGCTGCGTCATGCGGGTGTAGTAGTGCGAAGGCGCCAGCGGCTTTTCGCCGTCGGAATCCTCGGCATCGGCATCGTGGTCGTAGAGCAGGATAAGGTCGACGTCCGAGCCCGCGGTGAGTTCGCGGCTGCCAAGCTTGCCCATGCCGAGCAGGGCCACCCTGCCCCCGGCGATCCTGCCATGGCGCAGCGCGAATTCGGCGATCACCGCCTGAAGCGCCGCCTCGATGGTGAGGTCGGCGAGATCGGAAAAGGCGCGCCCCGCGCGCGCCGGGTCGATCGAGCCGGCCAGCAGGCGCACGCCGATCAGGAATTTCTGCTCGGAGGCGAAGATGCGCAGGCGGTCGAGGACATCCTCGTAAGCGCGGTCGCCCTCGATGAAGGCGGCAAGGCGCGCCGACAGATAGGCCCGGTCGGGCAGTTCGGTCAGCAGCGCCGGGTCGAGCAGGCCGTCGAAGACATGCGGGCGGCGCGTGATGATGGCGGCGAGCCGCGGCGCCGCCCCCATGATCGTCGCCATCAGCTTGAGCAGCGCCGGGTTCGACTGCAGCAGCGAGAAAAGCTGGATGCCCGCCGGCAGGCCGGCGAGGAACTCGTCGAAACGCATCAGCGCCTCGTCGGCGCGCCGCGTCTGACCGAAGGCCTTGAGCAACGCAGGCGTCAGTTCGGTGAGCCGCTCGCGGGCCTCCGCCGACTGGGTGACGCGGTAGCGACCGAAATGCCAGCCGCGGATGACGCGGCAGATGTCGCTTGGGCGCTGGAAGCCGAGCCGGTGCAAGGTCTGCAGCGTGTCGGGATCGTCGACATCGCCGGTGAAGACCAGGTTGCCGACGCCGGCCGACAGTTCGGGCGCTGTCTCGAACAGCGCCGCATAATGGCGCTCGACCTGCTGCAGCGAGGCGCGGAAGGCCTGCGTGAAGTCCACCCTGCCGGCAAAGCCAAGCATCAGGGCGATGCGTTCAAGCTCCTCGTCTTCTTCCGGCAGGGTATGCGTCTGCTCGTCGGCCACCATCTGGATGGCGTGCTCGACACGGCGCAGGAACCAGTATTGGCGCGTGAGCGCATCGCGCGCATCGGCGGTGATCCAGCCGCGCGCGGCGAGCGCCGCGAGCATCGGCACCGTCTCGCGGCCACGCAGTTCCGGGAAGCGGCCGCCGGCGATGAGCTGCTGGGTCTGGACGAAGAACTCGATCTCGCGGATGCCGCCTCGGCCGAGCTTGACGTTGTGGCCCTTCACGGCGATCTCGCCATGGCCCTTGTGGGCATGGATCTGGCGCTTGATTGAATGGACGTCCGCGATCGCCGCGTAGTCCATATATTTGCGCCAGACATAGGGCTGCAATTCCTTGAGGAAGGCCGCGCCCGCGGCAAGGTCGCCGGCCACCGGCCGCGCCTTGATCATGGCGGCGCGCTCCCAGTTCTGGCCGCGCGCCTCGTAATAGCGAAGCGCTGCGTCGACCGGGATCGCCAGCGGCGTCGAGCCGGGGTCGGGGCGCAGCCTCAGATCGGTGCGGAAGACATAGCCGTGCTCGGTGCGGTCCTGCAGGATGCGCACGAGGCGACGGGTGAGCCTGGAGAACAGCTCGGTCGCATCAAGCGGATCGACGACGGCCGGCGCCTCCGGGTCGAAGAAGACGACAAGATCGATGTCGGAGGAAAAATTCAGCTCATGCGCGCCAAGCTTGCCCATGCCGAGCAGGATCCAGCCCGAACCCTTGGCCGGTTCCGCCGGATTCGGCAGCTTGAGCTTGCCTTGCCGATGCGCGTCGAGCAGCAGGAAATCGACGGCGGCGTTTGTACAGGCGTCCGCGAGATCGCTGAGGCGGCGCACCGTCGCGGAAGTCTCCGCCTCGCCTGAGAGATCGGCCAGCGCGATCAGGAAATGCGCTTCGGTCTTCCATTGCCGCAGCGCCATCATCAGGCCCGGCTCGGAGGCGTCGTCGGCCTTTGCCGCGCCGCCGATCGCTGCGCCGATGGCGCCGAGCCGCGCTTCGATCGTCTCGTCGAACAGCGTGTCGAGAATGGCCGGCCGCCGGCGCGCGACATCGCGCAGGAAGGGAGAAAGATCGACGATGGCCGCCAGCACGTCCTGCAGCGGCCCTTCGCCCGCCAGGAATGCCGCGAGGCGGGAAAGCCCCTCTTCCCCGGCTGCATCGGCGATTTCCGACTGCTCGCGACGCGCACGCCCGGCATCCAAAGGCTGGAGCGCCAGTGTCGGTCTAAGCCGCCATTCACTTTCGGCTGTTCTCTTCGCCATTGTCCTCGCCATCAATATGTCTCCCGCGACGGGAAACTCATGACCACGGACAATCCGGGATCGGCGGGCAAAAGATCAAGCCTGCCGTTGTGGAAAGTCATGATCGCCTTGGCGAGGCTGAGGCCGAGGCCCGAGCCCGGCTGCGAGCGGCTCTTCTCCAGACGCACGAAGCGCTCGGTGGCCCGTGCGCGATCGGCATCATCCGGAATGCCGTGGCCGTTGTCGGTGACGGTAAGCCTGATCTCGCTTCCGAAGCGCTCCAGCGCCACACGCGCTCTCGGCGTCTCGGCGGCGCCGGTGGAGTATTTGATGGCGTTGTCGACGATGTTGGACAGAGCCTGGCCGATCAGTTCACGGTTGCCGTTGATCGTGCAGGCCTCGGGCACGGTCGCCTCCAGCGCGACGCCCGCCTCCTCCGCCACGGGTTCGTAGAGCTCGACGACATCGCTCACCGTGGCGGCAAGATCGACGGGACCGGTCTGTTCCGAGGAATAGCCGGCCTCCAGGCGCGAGATCATCAGGATGGCGTTGAATGTCTTGATGAGCTGGTCTGATTCCGCAATCGTGCCTTCCAGCGCCTGGCGGTAGTCTTCCGTCTTGTGCCTGCCGGCGAGCGTCGCCTCGGCGCGGTTGCGCAGCCTGGTCAGCGGCGTCTTCAAATCATGCGCGATGTTGTCCGAGACCTGCTTCAGCCCCTCGTTCAAACTGGCGATCCTCGCCAGCATCGAATTCAGGTTTTCCGACAACCGGTCGAATTCGTCGCCAGCGCCGGTAACCGGCAGCCGTCCGGACAGGTCGCCGCCCATGATGCGACGGCTCGCGTCCGACACGCTGTCGATGCGCTTCAGCGCGGCACGGCCGACAAAGAACCAGATCAGGATGCCGCCGAGGCCCATCATGCCGAGCGCCAGGGTCAGCGCGCGGCTGATGACGGCGCGGAAGCGCTCGGGTTCGCCAAGGTCGCGGCCGACCAGCATGATCATCTGGTTGGGCAGCCTCAGCACCAGCGCGATCGCGTTGTGACCCTTCTCCCCTGTCGACTGGGGATTGTTGCCATCGCCGGCCTGAGGCGCGGGCTGGTCCGTGGCGCCGCTGCGCAGCCGATCGAGCTCACCCTCGCCGAAGCGCTGGTAGGAAAAGGGCTCCGTCGTCCAGCCCTCCGTCTCGATGACCCCTGGCTCCAGGCTCTGCACGTTGCCGGTCAGGATCTGACCATTGGCGTCGGCGATGAGATAGAGGTTGGCGCCGGGCTGGCGGGAGCGGTTTTCGACGACGCGCACCAAAACGGGCAAGCCGCCGCGCTGATAGGCGCGGGCGAGGCCCAGCACCTCGTCGTTGATGGTCTCCTGCGTCTGCGCGGTCAGCATGCGCGCCGACAGCGACGTCATGTAGAAGACCAGCAGCACCGCGCAGAGCGCGAACAACAGAAGATAGAGCGCCGAGAGCCGGGCCGCCGTCGTCTTCATGATGGCCGGCAAGGACAATGCCATAACGGGCTCTTAGATCAGGATGACGATTTTCTGAATCGTCATCCTGATCTAACCCTTTGTTGTAGCATGATCTTTTCCGAAAACCGGTTGCCACTTTTCGGGATCATGCTCTACCCACCCTTCAACATGTAGCCGGCGCCGCGGATCGTGTGCAGGATCGGCTTGTCGAAGCCTTTTTCGATCTTGCCGCGCAGGCGCGAGACATGGACGTCGATGACGTTGGTCTGCGGATCGAAATGATAGTCCCAGACATTCTCCAGAAGCATGGTGCGCGTCACCACCTGGCCGGCATGGCGCATCAGATATTCGAGCAGGCGGAACTCGCGCGGCTGCAGCGTGATCTCGCGTGCCGCGCGCTTGACCGAATGCGACAGCCTGTCGAGCTCAAGGTCGCCGACACGGTAGACGGTCTCGGATTCGCGCGTGCCGGCGCGGCGGTTCAGCACCTCGACGCGGGCCAGGAGCTCGGAAAAGGCGTAGGGCTTGGTGAGATAGTCGTCGCCGCCGGCGCGCAGGCCGGTGACGCGGTCGTCAACCTCGCCCAGCGCGGACAGGATCAGCACCGGCGTGGTATTGCCGCGCGAGCGAAGGGCGGCGATCACCGACAGGCCGTCGCGGCGCGGCATCAGGCGGTCGACCACCATCACGTCATAGTCGCCGGCATCGGCGAGCGCGAAGCCGGTCTCGCCGTCACCGGCGACATGGGCGGTGTGGCCCGCCTCGGCGAAGGCTTTCTGCAAGTAGTCCGCCGCCTCGCGATCGTCTTCCATGACGAGAATCTTCATGGAGCCGTTATACGCGATTTCATTGGAAGTTTGAGAGGCAGCCATTATTCATGCCTTCAAGTTAAAGCGGCAGCGGGTGATGGGAAACCCGCTGCCGCCAGGAGCGAAACACGGTGACTGACTTACGTGCTCGGC
>RXJA01000129.1 GCA_003963455.1 Hyphomicrobiales bacterium | reverse complement strand
CGCTGAGATAGGCGTGCATCGGCAGGCAGAGGATCTGCTTCGGCAGCGTTTCCGAGACGGCAAGGCCGGTCGGCGTGCGCGGATAATCCTTGTAGGCAACCTGCTCGTGCAGCGGCTTCACGTAGTAGATCACCGAGGGGATGCCCTTTTCGCCGAGATGGGCCTTGAGCCCGTCGCGCTTCGGGGTCTCGATCGCGTACTGCGCCCAGGCCGAGCGGCCGTGGCCGAGATTGCGCGATGCCTTGACGATGTCGCCGAGACCCTTGGCATAGCGGTCGGCAACCACCTGCCGGGCCACCATCTCCTCTTCGAGGATGGCGAGCTTCTCGATCAGGATCGCCGCCTGCAGCGTGTCGAGGCGCGAATTGATGCCGACGCGGACATTGTCATATTGCGTCTCGCCCTTGCCGTGGAAGGCGAAGGAACGGAGCTTGTCGGCCAGCGCGCCGTCATTGGTGAACATCGCGCCGCCGTCGCCATAGCAGCCAAGCGGCTTGGCCGGATAGAAGCTGGTCGAGCCGACATGGCCGAAGGCGCCGCACATCTTGGCGTCGGCGGAACCGCCGATCGCCTGGACGTCGGCCGAACCGCCCATCGACTGCGCGGCGTCCTCGATCACCAAAAGGTTCTCGCGCTTGGCGATCGTCATGATCGCGTCGTAGTCGGCGGCGAGCCCGAACAGGTCGACCGGGATGATCGCCTTCGGCTTCAGCCTTCCTTCCTTCTTGATCATTTCGATTGCCGCCTCGAGGCTGGCGATATCGATGTTGTAGGTATCGCGGTCGACGTCGACGAAGACCGGCTCGGCCTTGGCGAGCGCCACCACTTCCGCCGTTGCGGCGAAGGTGAAGCTCGGCACGAACACCGCATCGCCCGGACCGATGCCGGCCGCAAACAGCGGCAGGAGCAGCGCGTCGGTGCCGTTGGCGCAGGCGACCACATGCTTGACGCCGACATAGGCCGCGAGCTTGTTCTCGAATTCGGTGACCTGCGGCCCGAGGATATAGCGGCCGTCCTCGACGACATGGTCGATCGCGGCCTTCAGCCGGTCGCGGATTCGTTCGCGCTGCGCGCCAAGATCGATGAACTGCATGTCGGCCTCGAATGGATTCACAGAGCGTCGGAACGGACTTCGTGCGTCCGCAAGGGCGCGCGTCGCTCCAACAAACCGGCCCGCTGGTACCAGACTTGGCGCGGCTGAGAAAGCCGCCCGGGTCCGGGACAGATTGCTTATGTGTCGCAGCCTGTTACCGCTTTTGCCGGCGCAAGGCCTGAAAAAGCCGGAAATCCGCGCTTTGCGTGGCTTCCACGGCCCCTCTTGTCGCACCGTTGCGCTGTCGGGAAACATAAAGTGATCGGCCGGGGAGGGCGGTCTCGCGCCTATTCCGATGCCGGATCAGCCGATTTCGTGCCGCCATGGCGGGTTGGCGCCGGCCCGCGAGACGGTCACCGCGGCTGCCCTGGAGCCGAGCTCCAGCGCCTTGCGGATGGCGTCCTCGGAAAGATCGCCGATCGCCGCCTTGGTGAGCAGGCCCTGTTCGTGCAGCGAGGCAAGGATGCCGGCGTTGAACGTGTCACCGGCGCCGACCGTGTCGACTACCTTGACCTTTTGCGGCATGACCGTGACCTTGTGCGCCTTGCTGTAGCCGACGGCGCCTTCGCCGCCATGAGTGACGACGATCAGCTTCGGTCCGCGATCCAGCCAGTTGCGCACCACATCCTCATGCGAGCCGGCCTCGTCGAACCATTTGAGGTCCTCGTCCGAGAGCTTGACGATGTCGGCCATCGCCATCATCTCGCGGATGCGCCTCAGATGCTTTGCCTTGTCCGGGATGAAGTTCGGCCGGATGTTGGGATCGAGCATCATCACGCGGGCTTCGTGCTCGCGCCGCATGAATTCCTCATAGGCCGATCCCGCAGGCTCCGAGATCAGGCTGATGGCGCCGAACAGCATCGCCTCGATCTCGGATCCGAGCTTCGGCAGGTCCTCGATGGTCAGCATGCGCCCGGCGGTGTTCTCGTCGTAGAAAGTGTAGGTCGCCTGGCCGTTGGTGAGCCGCACGAAGGCGAGCGTCGTCGGGCGCGGCGACGTATGCGCATAGGTGGAGCTAACCTTGCTTGCGCCCAGCGCCTCGCGGAACTGGCCGCCGAACAGATCGGAGGAGAGGCCGGAGAAGAAGCCCGCCGGCGCGCCGAGCCGGCCGAGCGCGATCGCCGAGTTGAACACCGCGCCGCCGACATAGGGCGCGAAGGCGGCTTCGCCTTCCGTCGTTATGCGCGGCAGCATGTCGATCAGGGCTTCGCCACAGCAAAGGATCATTATGTGTTGGTCTCCGGCGGATGGATCACGCCCTTGCGGATGATGATGTTGGCGAAGAGCCTGGGTTCGCTGGTCGCCACGATCGCGTGCGCGGCCTTGACGCGTGCATAGAAGTCGGCCCCCGCCAGCGCAATCACCTTGTGGCCCGGCGCGCGCCTGGCGCAAACCTGTTCCATCTCGCGATGCACGGGGTCGGCCAGCGCCGGGTCGCCCTTCACCGAGGCGCGGAACAGCGCCTCCGGCACCGCCTCGTCCACCGGCAGAACGCTGAGCACGGCGTCAAGCACCGGGATGATGTGGTGGCCATCGGCACGGACCAGCCGGCGCGCCTGTTCCTCGGCCGGATAATTCCCGTCGACGATCGCTATCTCGTCGCCATGGCCCATTGCCCTGAGCGTCGCCAGGAACTGGGGGCCGAGCAGCGACGGGATGCCGATCAGCATTCTCAGGCGCCCCCGGACGTGTTCGGTCCGATCAGGAAACGCTCGGAAAGCGGCAGGCTGGCGCCGCCGAGCGCCCGCGCATGGATGCCGACCGTTCCCTCGCGCACGAAGGGCAGTTTCAATCCCTCGGCGTCGATGCCGGAGATGGCTTGCCTGACTGCCTCGACGAGCCGGCGCCGCACATCGAGCGGCATCCAGCCATCGATCACCGCCGCCTCGAAATCGATGACGGACGAGGCCGCGACGATGGCATAGGCGAGCGCGCGCGAGGCGCTGGCGATCCACTCGTCGAGCTCGGCGCCGATGTCGCCCCAGTCCTGCGGCGAAGTCCACAGGTGCGACGCCTCGACCCCGCGCCGATTGAGCGCCTTCTCCAGCATCGCGATCGAGGCGACGTCGATGAGCTGCGTCGGCTTGCCGTCCGGCCCTGGCACCGGCATCGATCCGAGCGCGCCTGCGTTCCCCTTCGGTCCGCTGTAGAGGCGGCCGTTGAGAACGATGCCGCCGCCGGCGAAGGCGCCGATGTAGAAATAGACGAAGTCGCGCGCCGCGCCCGCCTGGCCGAAGACGAGCTCGGCGCCGCAGGCCGAAGTCGCGTCGTTCTGCAGGTAGACGGGGAACTCGCACTGCGCCTGGATGTCGGCGCGGATGTCGCGATGGCGCCATTCATCCATGATGTCGCGTGGCGCGCCGGCCTTGTCGGCCCAGTTCCACAGCTCGAACGGCATGGCGATGCCGAGCCCGGCGATGCGCTTGTCCTGCGCCGGCGTCAGCTCGCCGCGCATGGTCTTGATACCGTTGGTGACGAACTCGACGGTCTCGCGCGGAGCGGGATAGCGGTAGGAGTGCTGCAGCATGGCGCGCACATTGCCGAGAAAGTCGATCAGCACCAGCTCGGCCGAGCGTCTGCCGATCTTGAGGCCGATGAAGAAGGCGCCTTCCGGATTGAGCGCCATCGGGATCGAGGGCTGGCCGATCTTGCCGCGCAGCGGCGCCTGGCGCACGAGCAGCCTGTCTTCCTCGAGCTCGCGCATGATCACCGACACCGTCTGGGCCGAAAGCCCGGTCATGCGCGCGATGTCGGATTTGGCCAGGCTGCCATGCTGGCGCACCAGGGACAGCACCAGCCGTTCATTGTGGTCGCGCATGCCGCTCTGGTTTGTGCCGCGATGCAGCCGGCTCTCCAGAGCCTCGGGCGAACCGTGCCTCGCAATGCCGGTCTCCACCCTGTTCCTCCCGTCTGTTTCCCCTTGATGCTTTTCGTTCAGAATGAGTGAACAACGCAAGCCTGTCAATAATAAATAAGAGTGATTTAATTATTGACAGACGATGCGGACTGGTGTTTTTTGAGGTGGCGTCCACGCTGGGAGAAATGGTTGGACGCGCTTGAGACGCCGGGTGTCCGGTGTCCGGAACAGTTCCATTGGGAGGAAAATCGTGACCAAGAAATCACTGCTGAAGTCCACTGTGTTCGCGGCTGCCGGCTTGGGCCTGATGGCGTTCGCTTCGTCGGCGTCGGCCGCCGGCGTCGGCGCCTGCCTGATCACCAAGACCGACACCAATCCCTTCTTCGTGAAGATGAAGGAGGGCGCGACCGCCAAGGCCAAGGAACTCGGCGTCGACCTCAAGACCTATGCCGGCAAGATCGACGGCGACAGTGAAAGCCAGGTGGCGGCGATCGAAAGCTGCATCGCCGACGGCGCCAAGGGCATCCTGATCACCGCCTCCGACACCAAGGGCATCGTGCCGACCGTCAAGAAGGCGCGTGACGCCGGCCTGCTGGTGATCGCTCTCGACACCCCGCTCGACCCGATCGATGCCGCCGACGCCACTTTCGCGACCGATAATCTCGAGGCCGGCAAGCTGATCGGCGCCTGGGCCGCCGCCACGCTCGGCGACAAGGCCAAGGACGCCAAGATCGGCTTCCTCGACCGGACCCCCTCGCAGCCGACCGTCGACGTGCTGCGCGACCAGGGCTTCATGATGGGCTATGGCATCGACGTGAAGGACCCCAACAAGATCGGCGACGAAACCGATCCGCGCATCGTCGGCCACGATGTGACGAATGGCAACGAGGAAGGCGGCCGCAAGGCGATGGAGAACCTTCTGCAGAAGGACAACACCATCAACGTCATCCACACCATCAATGAGCCGGCCGCCGTCGGTGCGTACCAGGCGCTCAAGGCAGTCGGTCTCGAGAAGCAGGTGCTGATCGTCTCGGTCGACGGCGGCTGCCCGGGCGTGAAGTCGGTGGCCGAAGGCGTGATCGGCGCCACCTCGCAGCAATATCCGCTGCAGATGGCGGCGCTTGGCATCGAGGCGATCGCGAAATACGCCAAGGACGGCACCAAGCCGAAGCCGACCGAAGGCAAGACCTTCTTCGACACCGGCGTCAACCTCGTCACCGACAAGCCGGCCAAGGGCGTGAAGTCGATCGACACCAAGGAAGGCCTGGCCAAGTGCTGGGGCTGATACTGGCCTGACCGGCCGACAAACCTTGCGGCCGGGGGCTTGATCCCCGGCCGCATCGGGTGGACGATGCGCTTTCGCAAGCGCTGATAATCCTGGCGACAGACCGGATAGCGTTGGCGCGTGTGGAGCACTGAGAAAGCTCCACGCAGACGGGAGGAGACATGTCTCAGATTCAGGAATTCGAGAAAGTACTCTCGGGCAGCGACACCAGCGTCGCGGCCTTCGACGAACACGGCAAGTCGTTCGTCAAGCGCGCCCAGCATTTCCTGCATTCGACGCCGGCGGCGGTGCCGCTGATCGTGCTGGTGCTTTCGATCGTGATATTCGGCATCGCCATCGGCGGGCGGTTCTTTTCATCCTACACGCTGACGCTGATCCTGCAGCAGATCGCCATCGTCGGTATTCTCGGCGCCGCCCAGACGCTGGTCATTCTGACCGCCGGCATCGATCTGTCGATCGGCGTGATCATGGTGATCTCGGCTGTGATCATGGGCAACTGCGCCCTCACTTACGGCATGCCGACCCTTCTCGCCGTGATTGTGGGGCTCGCAGCCGGCGCCGCTTGCGGGGCGCTCAACGGCCTGCTCGTCGCCTATATGAAGCTGCCGCCCTTCATCGTCACGCTCGGCACCTGGAACATCGTCATGGCCACGAATTTCATCTATTCGGCCAATGAGACGATCCGCGACGCCGATGTCGACGCCCAGGCGCCGCTGCTGCACTTCTTCGCGCTCAGCTTCAGGGTCGGTTCCGCCGTGCTGACGGCCGGCGTTATCGCCATGGTGCTGTTGGTGCTCCTCCTCTGGTACGTGCTCAACCACACGGCCTGGGGGCGCCACGTCTACGCCGTCGGCGACGATCCGGAAGCGGCCAAGCTCTCCGGCATCCAGACCAAAAAGGTGCTGATGGCGGTCTACACGCTTGCCGGCCTCATCGCCGCCTTCGCGGCCTGGGTCTCGATCGGCCGCAACGGCTCGATTTCGCCATCCGCCGCCGTCACAGACTACAATCTGCAGGCGATCACCGCGACGGTGATCGGCGGCATCTCGCTCTTCGGCGGCCGCGGCTCGATCCTCGGCACGCTGTTCGGCGCCATGATCGTCGGCGTCGTCTCGATGGGCCTCAACATGCTGGGCGCCGATCCGCAATGGAAAGTGCTGCTCACCGGCGTGCTGATTATCGGCGCCGTGGCGATCGACCAGTGGATCAGAAAG
>RXJA01000627.1 GCA_003963455.1 Hyphomicrobiales bacterium | reverse complement strand
GCCGTCCTTCGTCAATGTCGGCGCCTATGTCGATTCGGGCACCATGGTCGACACCTGGGCCTCGGTCGGCTCCTGCGCCCAGATCGGCAAGAACGTGCATCTTTCCGGCGGCGTCGGCATCGGCGGCGTGCTGGAGCCGATGCAGGCCGGACCAACCATCATCGAGGACAATTGCTTCATCGGCGCGCGCTCGGAAGTGGTCGAAGGCTGCATCGTGCGCGAAGGCTCCGTTCTCGGCATGGGCGTGTTCATCGGCCAGTCGACCAAGATCGTCGACCGCGCCAGCGGCGAGGTGTTCTATGGCGAGGTGCCGGCGAACTCGGTGGTCGTCGCCGGGTCGCTGCCGGGCAAGCCGCTGCCCAATGGCGAGCCGGGTCCGAGCCTCTACTGCGCCGTTATCGTCAAGCGCGTCGACGCCAAGACCCGTTCCAAGACCTCGATCAACGAATTGCTGCGCGATTGATCCCGCCTAAAGCGCGTCGCGATCTTTCAGATTCGCTCCCTACGCTTTAGGTTTTTGATCTTGCGCATGTCTTTGTTCCGAAACCGGTTCCCACATTCGGGAGACATGCTTTGACGGAGCGGACGCGGTTGTCTGAGAGATCGCAATTCCTCTGGCTGTTCTTCAGCCTTTCGGGGCGGCTGAGCCCGGCCGCCTATGCGCTGGCCGGGATCCTGCTGGTCCTTGTCCAGTTCTTTCCATTCTACCAGTTCGCCCGGGTGGAGCTGAACACGACCGCCAGCCAGAACTGGGCCATGATATGCTGGGGCGTGCTGCTGATCTCGGCCTGGGCCACCTTCGCGGTAACGGCAAAGCGCTTCCATGATTTCGGCAAGCCGACCTATTTTGCGCTGATCTCGCTCGTCATCGGGCCTATCCTGCTCATTATCCTGTCCTGTTTCCGCAGCGATCCCGGACCGAACCGCTACGGCAGGCGCACCAACGCGCCGGGCGATTCCTGAGGCCGAAATGCGCTACCGAGCGCTCGATCCGCAACTGATCATCGAGACGGCCGAAAGGCTGGAGGAGCGGAT
The DNA here is from genome assembly GCA_003963455.1 of Hyphomicrobiales bacterium. Classification (GTDB taxonomy): domain Bacteria; phylum Pseudomonadota; class Alphaproteobacteria; order Rhizobiales; family Rhizobiaceae; genus Mesorhizobium. Next base: position 5,430 of record RXJA01000627.1, on the reverse strand, counting down.
CGGCGAGCGTTTCCCGCAAGCGGGCCTGCGCGGCGTCGCCGCCGAGCTGGTGTCGCTGTCGCGCGACCTCGCCAAGGCGGCCAGGGAACTGGAGGCGCCGATCTGGTGGCTGCGCGGCGTCATCATCGCGGCCTTCATCGCCGGCGTTGCGGTGTTCCTGTTCGTCGGCACCATCCTGCCGCTCGACCGCATCTCGGGCGCCGACGATGCCGTGCAGTCGATGCAAGGCATCGAGGCGACCATCAACACAGTTATCCTGGCCGTGCTCGGCTTGCTCGCGCTGGTCCGTACCGAGGAGCGCATCAAGCGCAAGAAGGTTTTCCGGCAGCTGCACGGGCTGCGTTCGCTGATCCATGTCATCGACATGCACCAGCTGACCAAGGACCCGGCGGCGCTGTCGGCCGATTTCAGGCCGACCACCCATTCACCGCAGCGCATCACCAACGCCGCCGACCTTGCGCGCTATCTCGACTATTGCTCGGAGATGCTGTCGATCGCCGGCAAGATCGCGGCGCTGTTCGCGCAGTCCGTCAATGACGACGTCGTCATCGACGGGGTAAACGACATCGAGAACCTGAGCTCCAACCTGTCGCGCAAGATCTGGCAGAAGATCACGCTGATCGAGGGCCGCCGCTGACCTTATCCGCCGCCAGCCCCGGCGGACCGCGCTTTGCCGCTTCCGCCTGACGCACCAGAGCCGCGACGCGTTCGTTCATCGGCGTCGGGATGCCCGTTTGCCTGGCCAGGCGAATGACGGCGCCCTGCAATTCGTCGATCTCGGTCGTACGACCGCGTTCCAGGTCGTCCCACATCGACGAGCGCGCTTGCGGGTCGATCGCCAGCATGCGGCGCGCCAGAAGGCCGAACAGCCAGTCGGGCAGCCGCAACACTGTCGGCAGCAGCGACGGTGGCAGGCCGGTGATGCGCGCCGGCGCTATGCCCGCCGCCCTCATCGCGGCGAGGGCCTCGCCGATCTGGGCGGCCAGGATCACGCGCCAGCTCCGGTCGGCCAGTTGCCTCGCCAGCGGCAGGTCGGAGAGCGCCACCAGCGCATTGTTGAGGTTCATCAGCAACTTGCTCCACTGCACCGCCTTCATGTCGGCGCGCGCCTCGACGGCGAGCCCGTCGACGTCGAGCAGGCCGGCAAGGCCGTCGACGCCGTCACCGATCATCACCTCGCCCTGGCTGGCGCGATGGACGCGGAGCGGCCTCTCGTCGTCCGGGGACTGGACGACGTTGAACATCACCATGCCGGCCAGCACCCGCCGGCCAGGGAGGCCGGCCTGCAACCTGTCCGCATTGTCGACGCCGTTCTGCAGGCTGACCACCACCGCGTCCGAACGCCCATGGGCGGCGATCAGCCGCGCCATCTCCCCGGTCGCGCCGCTCTTCGCCGTCACCAGGATGGTATCGGCGTCATGCAGCGCGATCACCGGATCGTCGGTGGCCGAAATCGCCCGGGCTTCGAGCCGGCGGTCGCGTCCGTCGAGATCGCTGACGAGAAGTCCGCTTTGGCGCAGGGCATCGACGACGCGGTCACGGCCGAGGAAAACAACCTTGCGTCCGGCAAGCGCCAGGCAGCCACCGACATAGCAGCCGATGCAGCCCGCGCCGGCAATCGCGATCGTCCCTGCTTCGCTGGCCATGCATTCGCCCTCGTCTTGGCTCACGACTTGCCATGATGCATGTCGTTTCTCCCAGAACCGCTGCACACTTCTGGGCGACATGCATCTATACGCCATGAAAACCATATTGTCGGCGCCATGACCGGCGATCATCTGCCACCGTGACACGACAAACGCTTTCGACTATCGCTTTGCCCATGACATTGCCGACCGATCCCGCCGCGAATCTTGCCGCCCTGATCCGTTGCCCTTCCGTGACGCCCGCCGAAGGCGGCGCGCTTGCCGCGCTGGAAGACATGCTGAAGCCGCTCGGCTTCGCGGTGGAACGTCCGGTCTTCTCGGAAGACGGCACGCCGGACATCGAAAACCTCTATGCACGGCGCTCGGGCAACGGGCCGCATCTGATGTTTGCCGGCCACACCGACGTGGTGCCGGTGGGCGACGAGGCGGCCTGGTCGCATCCGCCCTTCGCCGCCGAAATCGCCAATGGCGAGATGTATGGAAGGGGCGCCGTCGACATGAAGGGCGGCATCGCCTGCTTCATCGCCGCCGTGGCGCGCCATGTGGAGAAAAATGGCGGGCCGAAAGGCTCGGTCTCGCTGCTGATAACCGGCGACGAGGAAGGACCGGCGATCAACGGCACCACCAAGCTGCTCGACTGGGCGGCGACCAAGGGCGAGAAGTGGGATGCCTCCATCGTCGGCGAGCCGACCAACCCGGACGCACTGGGCGACATGATCAAGATTGGCCGGCGCGGCTCGATGTCGGGCAGCGTGACCGTCAACGGACGCCAGGGGCATGCCGCATACCCGCAGCTTGCCGACAATCCGGTGCGCGGGCTGATCAGCCTGGTCGACGCGCTGCTTCACCCGGTGTTCGACAAGGGCACGAAGGATTTCCAGCCGACCAACCTCGAAGTGACGTCGATCGATGTCGGCAACCCGGCGACCAACGTCATCCCGGCCAGGGCGACGGCCATTTTCAACATCCGCTTCAACGACACCTGGGATGCGGAGACGATCCAGGCCGAGATCCACAACCGGCTCGACCAGGCAGCGGGCCGCAGGAAATACCGGCCGGGCAAGAAGACGCCGGTCGACTACGAGCTCGTCTGGCGCGACCGGCCGAGCCATGTCTTCCTCACCCGCGACGACAAGCTGATCGATACGCTGAGCAGCTCGATAGCCGCCGTGGTCGGCAGGACGCCGGCGCTCTCCACCTCCGGCGGTACGTCGGACGCGCGCTTCATCAAGGATTACTGCCCGGTGGTCGAGTTTGGGCTGGTCGGCAAGACCATGCATATGGTGGACGAGCGCGTCGCGCTCGCCGACCTCGAGACGCTGACGCAAATCTACGAACGCTTCATCGAGGACTGGTTCGGACAGGGCCTTTCGTGACCATGCTTTCGGCGGACGAAACCTATGCTTCGCTGGCCGGCGCCTGGCGGCTGATGTTCGGCAAGGCCGACGGCCTGCGCCTGCTCGACCTGTCGGCGGACGGATTCTGGAATTCCTTCTTCGCCATCGTCGTGGCCGCACCCGCGCTGATCGTCGGCTGGGTCGGGATCGCCAATGAGATCGGCGATCCCGAAGCCTTCGCCGGGCGCCTCGGCATGCTGATCCGGCTGGCGACCGTCGATATCGGCTCCTGGGTGCTGCCGCTGGTGGCGCTGGCGCTGGTCGCGCCGCGCGCCGGCATCGGCGGCCGCTTCGTCCACTATGTCGTTGCCTCGAACTGGGCGTCGGCGATCATCGCCTGGCTGATGCTGCCCTCGGCGCTGCTCAGGCTCTTCCTGCCCTCCACCAGCGAGATCAGCAGCCTTGTCTCGCTGTTTCTGTTCGCGCTGTCGGCGCTGCTGACATGGCGCATGACCAACGCGTCGATCGGCAAGGGCGCCGCCGTGGGCACCGCCGTCTTCGTCGGCATGTTCATTGCCTCGCTGCTCGTCCTGTTCGGCCTGCAGGCGCTGCTCGGCATCGACATACCCGCCGACGCCGGCGCCTAGAGCCGAGTGAATTCAGGTCTGTTCGACCTGAGATCAGAGTCCATCTCCAGACCGCGCGTGAAACGGTGAACCGCGGCCCAGCGGAGCCTTTCGCGCTCCGCGAACCGTCATTGCGGCGGCTGCCTGGGGCCGTATCGGAAGCCTGATCCGCAAATCCGACCGGCCGGCCGGCCCGCAGGGTATCGGCCCCGGGCGATGTCCATCATCGCGGCTGCATTCGGGAGCAGCCAGGACAATCTTCTTTCGAATGATTTGCGCTGGATCAATGGTTAAGCACCCATCCCGGAGTAAATTCATCATGACAAGATTGTGACAGTGCTTCGATATGCTTTCATAAGTCGGCTTATAATTTCGAAGTACTCTGGAAAGGGTGAAATGGCAATGAACAAGGCGGCAAAGCTTCACGGCAGGACGGACGGCTGACAGATGGAAAAGGTGGATATCGTCGCCGCGCTCGGTCAATCGAAACTGCTCCTGCCGGCCCGGATCAAGGCTGCGCTCGGGGCAAACGACCGGCTGAAATTCGCGCTGACCGCGCTGCAGGCCGCGGCCGCCCATGCCGCCGACGGCGCGGTCCCGCCGGTCGACCTGCGCCGCGACTACGCCGCCGCGCATGTCAACGCGCCCTGGATGCTGGAGATGCAGGAGGCGGCCTGGTCGGAGGGCGGTAAGCTGCACCTTCCCGACCTGCCTCGACTGGGCAAGCTGCTTGGCGAGGACATCCGCCTGATGGCCAGGCCGCTGGAAGGCAGCGCGGATGCCGATCACAAGGCGCAGACCGCGCGGGTCGACCACTGGTGCGATTGGCTGGACCGGTTGGACGCGGGCGTGCTCGACGACGCCCAGATGGTGGCGCTGACCGGCGGGAAGCGCGGCGGGAGCGACACGTTCCACATTCTGGTGATGGATCTGCACAAGAGCCTGAACCGGATGGCGGCCGATGTGTCGGACGACACGGTCGACGGCGCCCATGTCTGGCAGCTCGATGCCGACGACCGCCCCCGGGTCGCCGCGTTCATGCGCGGGCTGAACCGCACGCGCAAGCTCAAATTCGACCATCCCGGCCTCGACACCGCCGCGACCCGTGACGGAGCCCGGCTGCTCATCCAGAACGACATCGGCACCAACGACGCGCATGTGCTGGTGATCCAGATGGAGGGCCTTTCGATCACGCTCACCTATTCGGACCTGCACGAGCGGCGCTTCGCCTTCTTCCAGGAGTTCCTGTCGGAAATCGGGGCGCAATGGTCGGGCGTCGGCGCGCGGCGCAGCGCCGGCCTGAACGCGGGCGCCGACTACGTCGTCGGCACGGCGCGCTTCGATTGCGCGGATCTTGCGGCGGCGGACGTCGCCCTTGAGGCCTTGGGCGCGCGCATCGTCTTCCTGATCGACTGGAACCGGGCGCGCAAGCGGCTGAACCGGCTGGTGGCCAAACCGCTTTCCGTCGCGGTGCTGACCGAGGCGGCCCATCGCGAGGCGGGCCACATGGGCTGGCTCATGGCCGGAGCCGAACAGCTGGTGTTCGACGCCATGGAAGCGCTGTCGCCAGACCACTTTCGCGTCGGCGACCGGCTGGACGGCGTGCTGGGCGAGGCCGAGGCGCGGGATTTCCTGACCGAAGCGCTGGTCCTCTCTTCCAATGCCATGCAGGCGGGCCAGACCGCCGCCCTGGTCGCCGACCAGATCCGGCTGCTTCTGTCGCGCCATGTCGGCCGCCACCGGGACGAATTCGCCCTGCTCGGTGAGCACGCCGCCTTCTGCCAGGCGCTGGCGGAGGGCATACGCGATGCGCTGGCCCAT
>RXJA01000485.1 GCA_003963455.1 Hyphomicrobiales bacterium | reverse complement strand
CTGATCGAGCTCAAGGGCAAGGTGAACCGCAAGGTCTTCCAGGTCACGGTTCCGACCGGCCGCCTCGTCCCCCCGGGCATCGCCCTCCAGATCGATACCGGCAAGGCGCAGAAGCTCGACTACGTAATCTGCTTCCCGGATCGTTGCGTGGCGGAAGTGCCGCTGAGCGACCAGCTCGTCGCTTCCTTCAAGAAGGGGCAGGGGATCACGCTGACGTCGATCAATTTCCAGAACCAGCCGAACCCGATCAAGATCGCGCTCACCGGCTTCAGCGGCGCCTATGACGGCCCGCCGCTGCAGCAGTCGGACATCGAGGACCGCCAGAAGAAGTTGCAGGACTTCGTCGCCAAGAACAACCAGGACTTCGCCAAGAAGCTCAAGGACGAACAGGACAAGGCCAAGACCGCGAACTGATCGCAGAGCGCGTTTCTCGGAAAAAGCGGGGCAAGTGCCCCGCTTTTTTGTTACTCTAGGTTCCCTGCTTCAATGCTTCGACTGACGCTTGGGCTCGTAGCGGCCGTCCGGCAGCTTGTCGAACATCTCGCCGATCTGCGGATGCCGCACCGGCTCGCCCGAGCGGTCCTCGAGCAGGTTCTGCTCTGACACATAGGCGATGTATTCGGTCTCCGAATTTTCCGCCAGAAGATGGTAGAAAGGCTGGTCCTTGCGCGGTCGCACGTCGGCGGGAATGGCCTCGTACCATTCCTCGGTGTTGGCGAATTCGGGATCGACGTCGAAGATCACGCCGCGGAACGGAAACAGCCTGTGGCGAACCACTTGCCCGATCGAGAACTTGGCCGTTTTCATCGCATCCACCACTCAGGTTCCGAGGCGCCTTTCGTGGCTGCGCGCAAGGCGCCTAAGACCTTGAATTTACACGTCACCCGACCAAAAATCGACCCCGACTTTCGGCTGGGGCCTATTTCGCGCAGGCGCCGCGGCAATTCAATAGCCGAAATCCTTGACCTTGTCCGAAGCAACGGGTTAGCCCGCGTGGGAGTTTTCTCGCCTGAGCAAAAATGTCTGACGTCATCGGCCTCGTTCTTCCGTTCTTCGGCATGATCTTCACCGGTTTCCTGGTGGCGCGCATCACCAGGCAGCCGCTGGAAGCGCTTGGCTGGATGAATATCTTCATCGTCTATGTCGCGCTGCCGGCCCTGTTCTTTCAATTGCTCGCCAAGACGCCGTTCGAGCAGCTGACGGAATGGAGCTTCATCCTTGGTTCGCTCATCGCTACCTATGCGATCTTCTCACTGATGTTTGCCTGGTCGGTCTTCGTTTCCCGCGGCGGTATCGCGCCGGCGACGATCACCGCGCTTGCCGCGGCATATGGCAATATCGGTTATATGGGACCGGGCCTTGCCTTGCTGGCGTTTGGCGAGCAGGCGGCGGTGCCGGTGGCGTTGATCTTCTGCTTCGAGAACATCGTGCATTTCACGGTCGCGCCGATGATGATGGCGTTGTCGGGCAAGGAGAAGGCGCCGCCGCTCCAGCTCGCGTTCGGCGTCGTCAGGAAGATCGCGCTGCATCCCTTCATCATCGCGACGGCCCTTGGCGTAGCTGCCGCTTATGTCGAGTTTCGCCCGCCGCTGCCTGTCGATCGTTTCCTGGACTATCTCGCCCGCGCGGCCGCGCCTTGCGCCTTGTTCGCCATGGGAGTGACGCTGGCGCTGAGGCCGCTCAACCGCGTGCCGCATGAGCTGGCATTGATCGCCGGGCTGAAGCTCATCGTCCATCCGCTGCTTTGCTATGTCGTGCTGAGCTGGATCGGCAATTTCTCGCCAACCTGGGTCTTTTCCGCCGTGCTGCTGGCAGCGTTGCCGACGGCGACCAATGTCTTCGTCATCGCCCAGCAATATGACGTGTGGGTGCAGCGGGCTTCGGCCAGCGTGCTGATCACGACATGTCTTTCTGTGGTGACGGTGACTGCTCTGCTCTATGCGATCCGGCACGGAATCCTACCGGCCGACCTCTTTCCTTAAGCCGCCGGCGATGGCGCGAAAACCGCTGCCCGGCCGCAGCCCTTCGCGCATGAAGAAGGCGCGCAGGGGCGCGAAACTGCCCAGCGCGTTGAGGCCGGCGCTGCGCGCCAGCTGTGCCGGAAGCATGTCTGACAGCAGCGACACGTTGAGCAGGTTCACCGCGCCGCTGCGCGCCCATATGTCGGGCCGGCGCCTGGTGTCATAGGCGGCGAGGCTCCCGCGCGACCCGGGATCGTTCCGATTTTCGCTGGCGATTCCAATCAGATCGTCGATGTCCCTGATGCCGAGATTGAGCCCCTGAGCACCGATTGGCGGGAACACGTGCGCCGCCTCGCCGACAAGCGCGACGCGGTTTTGCGCGAAGCGGGCGGGCGAAGCCGCCGACAAAGGATAGACTTGACGCCCCGGCTCGACCGCGACCCGGCCAAGCATCGACTGCATCTGTTCCTCGATACGCGCCGACAGGGTTGCATCGTCGAGCGCCGCAAGCTCCTGCGCCGTCTCCGGCTTGACCACCCAGACGAGGCTCGAGCGTCTGCCGGGCAGCGGCACCTGGGTGAATGGTCCGGTTTCGGTGTGGAATTCGGTCGAAACGAAGCCGTGATCGCTACGGTGGCCGAAATTGACGACAAGCGCCGACTGCGGATAAGGCCGCGCGAAGGCGCGAATGCCGGCAGCCTCCCGTGCCGGAGACAGGCGTCCGTCGGCGGCGACCGCCAGGGACGCGGAGACTTCGCCGCCATCGGCCAGCCTTGCATGGGCCTGATCGGCGTCGAGGCGCCATGACTCGATGATGGATTTCAGCCATTTGATGCCGCCATGAGCTGAAACGGCCTTGGCGAGGACAGGGACAAGAACATTGTTCGGCATATTTAGCCCGAACTGCTCCTCGCCGATCTCGCTGGCGCGAAAAGTCACGGTCGGGCTTCGGATCAGCCGCCGTGTGGCGTCGACGATGCGCATCGCCTTGAGCGCCGCGGCCTGCGGCTTCAATTCGGTAAGGACGCCCAGCCGGTCGAGGACTTTGAGAGACGGATTCATGAGGGCGGTGGTGCGGCCGTCGGCGCTGTTGACGTCGGGGCCGACCAGCGTCACGCCAAAGCCGGCCTCGGCGAAACCGAGCGCCGCGATCAAGCCGGCCGGACCGCTACCGGCAACCAGAATGCGCGCTTTGTCGTTGTGCTCCACGCCAGGCTTCCACGATGAAAAGCGACCCGTTGGGCCATCGTCTGGATATAGGTCATATCGGTCGGCTTGATCAACGCGGCGATTCAGCCCATTCGATTGCCATGAGCGGTCAGGAGCAAGATTTCAGCCATCTCGACCGCGCCGGCCGAGCGACGGCGGGCGTGGCACGCAGCCCGCGCCTTGCCGTCATGCTTGCGATCGCCATTGGCGTCGCCCTTGCGTGGTTCCTTCTTGGCGCGATGGCGATCCGCGGCGCTGAAAGCCGCCTTGCCGGCGCGCCCGGCGATATGCTGCTGAAAAAGCTGCCGGGTCTGCCTTTGCCGGATTTCCTGGACCGGTTCTTCGCTCTTTGTCTCGCGCCGGCGCCGCTTGCCGGGCCAGCCGGCCTGCAGGCGCCGGCGCTTGTGGTGATGTGGTTTCTGATGGCGGTGGCGACGATGCTGCCTTCGGCGGCGCCGTTGATCCGCACCTATTGCGAAATCGCCGACACGGCTAGGATCAAGGGCGAGCCCGCCGTCCATCCGCTGGTGCTTGTCGGCGGATATCTCGCCACATGGCTCGGCGCATCCGTGGGCTTCACCGTGTTGACGCTCGCGGTCTACACCTTTGCCAATTCGGGCCGAATACTCGATCCCGCAGTCGGTCTTGCCGGCGCTGTCGCGCTGTTCATCGCCGGCCTCTATCAATTCAGCGGCCTGAAACAGGCGTGCCTGGACAAGTGCCGCAACCCGTTCTCGATCCTGTTCGCCAACTGGAGCGCGAAACCCGGCCGCATCTTCCGTCTGGGGCTGGAGCAGGGCGTCTGGTGCCTCGGCTGCTGTTGGGCGCTGATGCTGGTGATGTTTGCCGTGGGCGCCATGAACGTCTTCTGGATGGCGCTGATCGGCTTGTTCACTTTGATCGAAAAACTGACCGCCGGCAGGATGGCCAGCCGGGTTGCCGGTGCGATACTGCTTGTGTGGGCGGCTGCCCTGCTATTAGTTTCGGCGTGAGGGGGAGAATTCGATGACCGACCAAAGCTGGGCGATGAAAGGAGAGCTGGTGCTCTCCTGCAATTGCACGGTTTTCTGTCCCTGCGTGCTGTCGCTGGGCAGCCATCCTCCGACGGAAGGCTACTGCCAGACCTGGGCCGGCTTCCGCATCGATGCGGGCCATTTGGGCGAGACCGATCTTTCCGGCCTCAATCTCGGACTAGTAATGGAAATCCCGGGCTATATGAGCCGCGGCAACTGGAGCGCCGGCCTGTTCATCGACAAGCGCGCCTCGGTCTATGCGGTGAAGGGGTTGACGAAGATATTCACCGGCAAGGCCGGCGGCACCACCTCGCTGCTGTCGATCCTCGTCGGAAAATTCCTCGGCGTCGAACAGGTGCCGATTACCTACGAGATACGCGACAAGACGCGCGTCTTCCAGATACCGAAGATCATCGACGGCGCGGTGACGCCGATCCCCGGCAAGGACCGCGAAAAGGACACGGTGATCACCAATTCCGAATATTGGATCGCGCCCGAAATCATCGTGGCGAAGTCCGACAAGAGCAAGATGCGCGCCTTCGGCCGCAACTGGAATTTCGCCGGCCGATCGGCCGAAATCTGCAAGCTGGACTGGCGGGGACCGTGAGCAAGAACACAACGGCCAGGAAGGCGGCGAAGAAGTTCGCGGAGCGGCTTCCGCTGCCGAACAAGAAGGTGACGTGGCCGCAGGCGCGCGCGTTCTCCGTCCATCTGCTTACCGCGTCGGGATCGTTCCTCGCCTTCCTGTCGCTGGTGGCGGCGAGCGAGGAGCGCTGGACAGCGATGTTCTGGTGGCTGGGGCTGGCGCTGTTCGTCGACGGCATCGACGGCCCGATTGCCAGGAAGCTTGAGGTCAAGGAAATCCTGCCGACATGGTCGGGAGAACTCCTCGACAACATCATCGACTACGTCACTTACGTGCTCATTCCGGCCTTCGCGCTCTATCAGCGCGGCTTCATGGGCGAAAACCTTTCCTTCCTGTCGGCGGCCATCATCGTCGTTTCCAGCGCGATCTACTATGCCGACACCGGCATGAAGACGAAGGAGAATTTCTTCAAAGGATTCCCTGTCGTATGGAACATGGTGGTGTTCACGCTGTTTGTCATCGAGCCCGGGCAATGGGTGTCTTTCGCCGTGGTGGTGGTCGCCGGCATCCTGACTTTCCTGCCGATCAACTTCATCCATCCGGTGCGGGTCGTGAGGCTGAGGCCGCTCAATCTCGGCATGACGCTCTTGTGGTGCGCCTTCGGCGCGCTGGCGCTAGCGCAGGCAGCGCTTGCCGCCTTCTATGACAAGATCGGCGTGCTGGGAGAACAAGTCAGCGACTTCACCAAGATCGGCATCACGATCACCGGCCTCTATCTCGCCTGTATCGGGGGCGTCATGCAGATGTTTCCCAGTCTGGGCGCCAGAAAATCCTGATCTGGCTTTTTGTCAGAGCATGATCTTTCGGCATCATGCGGAAGATCCTGTTCGTATCCCATCAGAGAGTTGAGCGATGTCCAAGGCAATCCGCATCCACGCCAATGGTGGCCCCGAAGTCCTGGCATATGAAGACGCCGATCCCGGCCAGCCGGGCGAAGGCCAGATCCTGATCCGGCACACCGCGATCGGCCTCAACTTCATCGACGTCTACTATCGCTCCGGGCTCTACCCGCCGCCGGGCGGTTTTCCGCTGATCCCGGGCGGCGAGGCGGCGGGCGTCGTGCTGGCGCTCGGCACCGGCGTAGACTGGCTGAAGCCCGGCGACCGCATCGCCTACGCGGTCAATGTCGGCGCCTATGCCGAGCAACGGGTGATCGCCGCCGATCGTGTGGTCAAAGTGCCGGACGGCATCAGCGACGAGCAGGCGGCCGCGATGATGCTGAAGGGCATGACGGCCGAATATCTGTTGCGCCGCACTTTCCCCGTGAAGGCCGGCGACACGATCCTCTACCACGCGGCGGCCGGCGGCGTCGGCCTGATCCTCGGCCAATGGGCAAAGCATCTCGGCGCGACCGTGATCGGCACCGCGAGTTCCGCCGACAAGATCGAGCTTGCGCGTGCGCATGGCTTCGACCACGTCATCAACTATAAGGAGCAGGATTTCGTCGCCGGCGTCGCGGCGCTTACCGGCGGGAAGAAATGCGACGTCGTCTACGATTCCGTCGGCGCCGACACCTTTCCCGCATCGCTCGATTGCCTGCGTCCGCTCGGCATGTTCGTCAGCTTCGGCCAGTCGTCCGGGCCGATCCCGCCTTTCTCGATGTCGCTGCTCGCGCAGAAG
>RXJA01000289.1 GCA_003963455.1 Hyphomicrobiales bacterium | reverse complement strand
GAGCCATTCGAGCCGCGGCTGACCGATGGCGCGCGCTCGGGACTGGAGGTGCGGCCCTTCGCGGTGCCCGGCAAGTCGGCCTGGTATCTGGTCTCGGGTCTCGACCGCGGCAACGAAGGTCATCGCTTGGCCCGCAATCGGACTGGACGCCCTGCGGCGGTCCGCTCGATCGAGCGTGTTCGGGATGCTCACGGGTTCAATGCTGCTCCTGCCCATGGGCAGCGCGTTTGCGGTGGCGGTCGGCGACACGGTGTACAACCCGGGCACCGGCAATTTCGAGACCGTCTTCCAGATCTCGCCCAATGGCTGGGTGGTGACAAAGGTGACCTCCAGCGGCACGACCACGTACAACGCCGTTATCGTCACGCCGCCCGCTGTCGGTACCACCTATGTTTCCGGCGGAAAGACCTACAAGGTTCTTTCCTACACCACGACGACGGTGAACGGCACCACCTACTACACCGGCATCGTGGTTCAGAACCAGACCGACTCCGGCAACCCGCAAACCACGCTCAACACCTATCAGCTCAACGTTCCGACCGCGGGCGGCGGCGCTGGCGCGTCCGGCACTGGTGGCACGGTAACCCAGGGAAACGATGTTCGCTATGTCGACCGTCAGACCGGTTCCAATGGCTCAGGCGGCTCGAATGCCTACGGCATCGAGATCGATTTCGGCATTCTTGGCAGCCTGACCATCGGCGTGAGCGGTTCCGATGGCCAGCCGGGCGGCAATGGCCCGACAATCAATGACAATCTAGGGCCGGGTACCAGCTACAGTTCCAGCCAGGACGGCAAAGCCGCGGTCGAGATCGTCAGCATCGGCGGTAACGGCGGTAAGGGCGGCGACTCTTACGGCAACCAGGACGCGCGCCAGGGCGGCGCCGCCGGCCAGGGTGGCGATATCACGCTCAACTCGGCGGCGACGATCACCACCGATGCGGTCGGAGCCGACGGCATCTTCGTGATGAGCAAGGGTGGCCAGGGCGGCGCCGGCGGCAATGGCTACATCCTGAGCCAAGGCGGGTCCGGCGGTCCGCCGACCAAAGGCGGCACGGTCATCGTGACCAACAGCGGTCAGATCACCACCAACAAGGACAAATCCGTCGGCATCTTTGCGCAATCGATCGGCGGCGGCGGCGGTTCGGGCGGCGACAGCTTCGGCATCGTCGGCCAGCCCGGCTCTGCCTCGGCCGGCGGCAATGGTGGCGCGGTCACCGTCACCAATACGGGGGTCATCGAGACCAGGGGCGCGCGGTCCTATGGTATCTGGGCGCAGTCGCTCGGCGGCAGCGGCGGCAATGCCGGCGATTCAGGCGGCATCGTCGCGCTCGGCAACAAGCTCGGATCCGGCGGCGGCAACGGCGACACCGTGACCGTCAACAACAATGTCGGAGGCAACATCACCACCTATGGCGTCGGCGCCTTCGGCATCCTGGCGCAGTCGATCGGCGGTGGCGGCGGCGATGCAGGCGGCGCTGGCGGCCTCGTCGCCATCGGCGGCGACGCCGGCTCCGGCGGCGACGGCAAGACCGTCATCGTCAACAACCACGCCAACGTCACGACATATGGCGGCACGGACACGAGCGTCACGGATCTTGGTCCGACCATCAAGGACGTCGGTGCCGACGCGATCGTGGCGCAATCGATCGGCGGTGGCGGCGGCAACGGTTCGGGCAGCGGTGGCCTCGTCGCTATCGGCGGCGAGGGCAGCGCGGGCGGCATGGGCGGGTCGGTGACTGTGACCAACGACGGCACCCTGACCACCACCGGACCGAAGGCGCGCGGCATCTATGCCCAGTCGATCGGCGGCGGCGGCGGCAATGGCGGCGATTCAGGCGGCTTGGTCGCCATCGGCGGCAAGGGCTCCTCCACCAGCAATGGCGGCACGGTGACCGTCAACAATACCGGCATCATCAACACGGCGGGCACCGCCATCCAGGCGGAGTCGATCGGCGGCGGCGGCGGCGACGGCGGTTCCAGCGGCGGCCTCTTCTCCATCGGCGGATCCGGCGGCGGCGGCGGCGATGGCCAGACCGTCATCGTCAATTCCTCGAACCGTTTGACGACAACCGGCGACAATTCGGTCGGCATTCTCGCGCAGTCGCTGGGCGGCGGCGGCGGCAATGGCGGCGGCTCCTACACGGTCGGTGAAGCCGTGGCGATCGCCATTGGCGGCTCCGGCGACAAGGGCGGCAAGGGCGGATCGGTCGAGGTCAACCACGTGGCCACGCCAGGTAATCTCAGCGGCCTCGTCGCCTCCGACATCAGCACCGGCACCCGCAGCGTCATCAACGGCCAGACCATCGTCACCGGCGCCAAGGCCTATGGCGTCTTCGCGCAGTCGGTCGGCGGCGGCGGCGGCAGGGGAGGCCTCGCGGTCGCGGTCTCGACTGCCACATCCGGCGCCGGCGCCAGCTTCGCGCTCGGCGGCAAGGGCGGCCCTGGCGGCGATGGCAAGGACGTGATCGTCAACTACAAGGGAGACATCACCACCCAGGGCGATGGCGCCTATGGGATCTTCGCGCAGTCGGTCGGCGGCGGCGGTGGTGATGGCGGCGGCGCCGTGGCGGTGAGCGGCGGCGGTGCATTCAACTTCGGCCTCGCCATGGGCGGCTCCGCCGATGTCGGAGGCAGCGGCGATATCGTCACCGTCAACACCACGGGCGGCACGATCGAGACCTACGGTCTCCAGGCGCATGGCATCTTCGCGCAGTCGGTCGGCGGCGGCGGGGGCAATGGCGGTTTTGCCGGCGGCGGCACGATCGGCGCCGTCGCGCTGACCGTCACCCTCGGCGGCAAGGGAGCCGCCGGCGGTATCGCCAAGGCCGTTACCGTCAACAACGGCTCGGCGATCATCACCCATGCGGACGGGTCGATCGGCATCAACGCGCAGAGCCTTGGCGGCGGTGGCGGCAATGGCGGCTTTTCCATCGCCGGCGCGCTCGCGGTCGGCGCGATTTCGGCCGCCATCGGCGGCGACGCCGGCGACGGCAGCAGCGGCGGCACCGTCACGGTCAGCAACCAGGGCGACATCACCACCTCGGGCATCAAGGCCTACGGTATCTTCGCGCAGTCGGTCGGCGGCGGCGGCGGTAATGGCGGGGGCGCGATCGCGTTCTCGGTCGCGGTTTCGCCAGACCCTGAAGAGATCCCCGCGGTCGCCGTTTCGGTGGCGGTCGGCGGCAGCGGCGGCGATGGCAGCATCGGCGATACGGTGCATGTCACCAATGGCGGCAACATCACCACCTATGGCACTGAAGCCCACGGCATCTGGGCGCAATCGGTCGGCGGCGGCGGCGGCACAGGCGGTTATGCCGGATCGGGCTCCGGCTCGCTGGGGCCGGGCGCCAACATATCGGTCGCCGTCGGCGGCACGGGCGGAACAGGCGGGAACGGCGGCGCCGTCATCGTCGATGCGGGCAAGGACGATGACGGCGCGATCGTCGCCGACTCCACAATCACAACCTATGGCCTTGGCGCCGACGGCATCAGGGCGCAGTCGATCGGCGGCGGCGGCGGCGACGGCGGCTTCGCGATCGGCGTCAACCTCGGCATCAACAACAGCGACCTGCCGCTTGCTTCCATCGGCGTCACCGTTGGCGGCCAGGGCGCGCTCGGCGGCGACGGTTCGACCGCGACGGTCAACAACTGGTCGGTCATCCGGACCTATGGCGACAACTCGGCCGGCATCTACGCCCAGAGCGCGGGCGGCGGCGGCGGCGACGGCGGCAACGCGATCACGGCGGTCGGAAGCTGGGCGAACGCGACCAGTTCGAGCGCGCAGAACACCAACATCTCCGTGGCCGTCGGCGGCAATGGCGCGCTCGCCGGCAACGGCAAGGACGTGACCGTCAACAACCACGGGAACATCGAGACCGGCCTCATCACCACCAATACGGACATCGCCGGCGATACGGTGACCACCGGCAACAGCGCCTATGGCATCTTCGCGCAATCGATCGGCGGCGGTGGCGGCATCGGCGGCCGCGCCAATTCCATCAACGTGCTGGTCGGCAAGGGCGAAGCGCCTCCGGACGCGCTGATCAACGTCGCCATGTCGGTCGCGGTCGGCGGCCAGGGCGGCGCGGCCGGTGACGGCGGCCACGTGACAGTCACCAATGACGGCAGCATCACCACCAACGGTTCGCTTGCCGACGGCATCTATGCGCAGAGCGTGGGTGGCGGCGGCGGCGCAGGTGGCAACGGCATCCTCGGCACCGATGAGCTGATCCCGGTCCCGGCGGCACTGATCCTCAACCTCGCCTTCGGCAAGACCAAGCTCTACAGCTCCCTCGGCGCGGCCGTCGGCGGCAATGGCGGCGGGTCGGGCATTGGCGGCCTTGTCGAGGTCACCAACACCGGCAACATCACCACGAGGGGCAGCAATTCCAACGGCATCTTCGCCCAGTCGGTGGGCGGCGGCGGCGGTGTCGGCGGCAAGGGCAATATCGGCGCCACTGGCACGATCGGCGTCGGAGGCAAGGGCACCAGCGGCGGCGATGGCGGCATCGTCCACGTCATCAACAATGGCAACGGCAAGATCGAGACCTTCGGCGCGGCCTCGAACGGGATCTTCGCCCAGTCGGTGGGCGGCGGCGGCGGCGTCGCCGGTAACGTCGATCGCGTGCTGGCGAACGGGCTTGGGCCGGTCCCGGCACTCAACCTTGGAATCGGCATCGCCTTCGGCCAGGGCGGCGGCAGCGGTGGTTCAGGCAAGGATGTCACCGTCGAGGGCAATGGGGCGATCATCACCCACGGCTCGTCGGCGGCCGGCATCTTCGCCCAGTCGGTCGGCGGCGGCGGCGGCATCCTCGGCACGCTCGGCAACGAACTGATCCCGGGTATCCACACGGTCACGAACTGGGCCGTCGGCAGCAATGGCGATGCCGGCGATTCCGGCATCGTCCACGTCAACTATGCGGGCACGATCGACACCTATGGCGACGCTTCCATCGGCATTTTCGCGCAGAGCAATGGCGGCGCGAAGGACACGACACAGAACTATCTCGGCATGGCCGGCAACGTCACCGTGGATTTGACCGGTTCGGTCGTCACCCATGCGGCAGGCACCGACGCCATCGTCGCGCAGAGCAAAGCCGTGGAAGGCAATGGCGACATTGCCATCAACCTGACGAGCGCGAGCGGCAAGGTCGTGGGCGGCGCCACCGACGCGGACCATACCGGTGTCGGCGTCTGGATCATCGACGGCAACAACAACACGATCAGCAACAAGGGAACGATCACGACCGCGAGCGGCACGGCGGGCGGCTGGGCGATCCTTTCCGGCGCCGGCAAGGAGGCGGTCACCAATTACGGCACGGTCACCGGCTCCTTCGATCTCGGCGCCGGCGTCAACAGCTTCACCAATGCAGCCAACGCGATCTTCAACGCCGGCGCCGACGCCAATCTCGGCAGCGGCAATCTCTTTGCCGATAGCGGCTACTTCTCGCCGGGCGGCGACAACAATGTGATGACGACGCACCTCGTCGGCAATTGGAACCAGGCCGCGACCGGCGCCTACAAGCTCGACGTCGACCTCGATCCGCAAGCCGACCTCATCGACGTCACTGGCGCGGCGGATCTCGGCGGCGCCATCGATCTAAACATCATGGATGCGGCCGCGGCGAGGCCCGGAAGCCAGACCTTTCACATCCTGCATGCCGATGGCGGCGTCTCGCACACCGGACTGGAGCTCAGTTCGGTTCAAAGCGCGGTCGCGCAATATGAGTTGCAGTATCCGGACCTCAACAATGTCTATCTCGGTGTCGACATAACCTTCGCACCCACCGGGCTGACCGGGAATCAGATCCCGGTCGCGAACGCGGTCAACGCTATTCAGAGCGGCCGAACCTCGCCGGATTTCCAGAAGATCGCCGAGGCGCTGTTCTACATCCCGACGGTCGAGCAGCTTGGCGCCGTCTACGATTCGATCTCGGGCGAGGGGGTCTCCGGTTTCGAGCAGCCGCAATTCGGCGCCTATGAAAGCTTCTTTGCCTCGATGGGCCGCCAGGCCGATTTCTGGCGCACCGGCCTCGGCACAGACCCGACGGATGTCACAGTTGCGCCGCAGGCCTATGACGAACCGGCCAAGCCCAAGCGGGACCCGTTCAAGGCCATGCAGCCCGACCAGCGGCGCTGGAGCTATTGGGCGAGCGCCGGCGGCAATGGTGGCGAGATCAGCGGCGATGCGGCAGTGGGCAGCGCCGGCGCCACCTACAAGGGCGGCAATCTCGCGGCGGGCATGGAGTCCGCCGGCGATCCCGACATGCTACTGGGTTTCGCGCTGGGCGGCTCGGCGGTTTCGTTCGCCGTAGACGACCGCCTGACGTCCGGCAACATCGTCGGCGCTCAGGCCGGCGCCTATGTCGCGCGCAAATGGGACCAGTTCTATATCGACGGCGCGCTTGCCTTCGGCCTCTACAACAACAACATCCACCGCGCCACGGCCGTGCCCGGCTCGGACGCGCCGATCGAT
>RXJA01000565.1 GCA_003963455.1 Hyphomicrobiales bacterium | reverse complement strand
GCACCCGGCCTGGACCGGCGGCCAGCAGACCCTGCTCGACCGCGGCGGCCGCCTGTCGAAGTTCAAGAAGCGCTTCGAGGGTTTCGGCCTCTGAGCCGGATACGCTTGCAAGATTTGAAAAACCCGCCTTCGAGGCGGGTTTTTTGTTGGCCGCTTCTTCCTTCTCCCCGTTCAACGGGGAGAAGGTGCCTGAAGGGCGGTTGAGGGGCAGCGCCAGCGCTTGAAAATTCGGGGTTCCTCGCCCCACAAAGTGGGGAGAGGTGGCTCGGCGAAGCCGAGACGGAGAGGGGAGCGCCCTACGAAGGCCCCGCTCCGTCCGCTTCGCGGCCACCGTTCCGGGGCGAGCCACGGGTCTCGCCCCTCCTTCGGACCCCCCGCCTTTGGCGGGGGCGAGGAACCCAAGCCTTGAGGCGCTGTCGCCAGCGGTTTCGCAAACCGCCTACTCCCCCACCAGCTCCCTCAGTGCCATGCGCCTGTAGGCCTCAATCAGCCTGTCGCCCTCTTCGCGATCGACGGAGATCGCCAAGCGCACGGCGGCCTCGCCCATCTGCCAGACGAGAAAGGCCGTCGTCTCCAGTTGGACCGGGTCGGCATCGGGCCTGAGCCGCTTCAGCACCGCCACCAGGAATTCTGCGTTGGCCCGGCTATCGGCGAGCTCGAGCGCGCGCAGCGCCTTGTCGGCCTGGGTGCCGGACCAGACATCACGTATCACCGGCTCGGCCAGGAACAGTTCGTAATAGATGTCCACCAGCTCTGAAAACGCGTTCTTGAAGCCCTCCACATCGCTCACGTCCTTCAGCGCCGCCGAGATGCAGGCCTGGCTTTCCGCCGTGTACCGCTCGGCAAGCGCCCAGACGATCGCCCGCTTGTCGGGGAAGAACTGGTAGAGCGAGCCGATCGAAACCCCCGCCCTTTCCGCAACCTCGCCCATGCGCATCGCATCGCTGCCTTGCTCGGCGATCAGCGCCGAGGCGGCGGCAAGCATGCGCTCCACCCGCTCGCGGCTGCGCTGCTGGCTCGGCGACCGGCGCGGCGACGCGATGACGGCTTGGTCGAGCTTGGCGGCGGCTTTGTCATCCATGGCTCTCTCCGGGCGATCTTCCGAAAACTGCTTGACTCGCAAAATACGAGGGTTTATCACGTTTTGCAAATGTGAGGATTTCTCATATTTTGCGAGGAGATCGAGATGACCGACACGACACAAAAGCCGGTTTTGATCCTGGGTGGCACCGGCAAGACCGGGCGGCGGCTGGCCGAGCGTCTGACCGCAAGGAGCATTCCCGCGCGGATCGGCTCGCGCAAGGGCACGCCGTCCTTCGACTGGTTGGACAAGGGAACCTGGGCACCTGCCCTCGAAGGCATCGGCGCCGTCTACATCAGCTACTATCCTGATATCGCGGTGCCGGGCGCCGCCGAGACCGTCGAGACGTTGGCCCGGCTTGCCGTGAAAAGCGGCATCAAGCGGCTGGTGCTGCTTTCCGGCCGTGGCGAGACCGAGGCGCAACGCGCGGAGGAGATGGTCAAGGCCTCCGGCGCCGACTGGACGATCCTGCGCTGCGCCTGGTTCGCGCAGAATTTCAGTGAAGGTTTCCTCGTCGAAAACATTCTCGAAGGCGAGGTCGCCCTACCGGTCGGCGCTGTTGGCGAGCCCTTCGTCGATACCGACGACATCGCAGAAGTCGCCGAAACCGTGCTGACGAAGCCTGGCCATATAGGCCAGCTCTACGAGCTCACCGGGCCGAGGCTGCTGAGTTTCGCCGATGCTGTCGACGAGATCGCCAAGGCGACCGGCCGCGACATCCGCTACCGGCAGACTTCACATGCCGAATTTACCGAAGCCATGGCGGCGCACGACCTGCCGCCGGAATTCGCCTGGCTGCTCAACGAACTCTTCACCGAAGTGCTCGACGGCCGCAACGAGATGCTGACCGACGGCGTCAAACGTGCGCTCGGCCGTCAACCGAAGGACTTTTCCACCTATGCAACCGAAACCGCCGCTGCCGGCAT
This sequence comes from Hyphomicrobiales bacterium, assembly GCA_003963455.1. Taxonomy (GTDB): domain Bacteria; phylum Pseudomonadota; class Alphaproteobacteria; order Rhizobiales; family Rhizobiaceae; genus Mesorhizobium. The sequence goes on along the minus strand of RXJA01000565.1, from coordinate 4,463 downwards.
CTGGAGCAACTGAGATGAAACTTGTTCCCATCCTCACCTTCATCGCCGCGATCGGCTCGGGTGTCGTCGGCGGCGTGTTCTTCGCCTTTTCCAATTTCGTCATGGCGGCCCTTGCCCGGCTACCCGTCCCGAGCGGCATCGCTGCGATGAATTCTATCAATGCCACGGTGATCACCCCGACCTTCATGACGGCGCTGTTCGGCACCGGCCTCATCTGCCTCGTGCTGATTGCCGCCGTTTTCTTCGGCTGGAGCCAGTCGGGCTCGTACTGGCTGCTTGCCGGCGCGGTGATCTATTTCGTCGGCAACCCGGTCGTGACTATGGCCTTCAACGTGCCGCTCAACGACGCGCTTGCGGCCGTCGATCCGGCGAGCGCCAACGGCGCCGCCGTGTGGGCGAACCATCTGAGCCAATGGGTGATGTGGAACCATGTCCGTACCATCACCGCCATCGTGTCGATGGCTTGCTTCATCATGGCGTTGATTTGAAAGGCGCTTGGAAGCGGTGCCGGGATTCAGGTCAGGCTGAGTCGAAAATGGTGGGTTCCGAGAACCGGCCTACGCCGGCCATAGCCCTAACTGCCACACCGCTCGTGAATGGCTTCGGCCGGCGAAGCCCGGAAGCGCAGGAAGCCGTCATTTGCAGGCGGCCTCACCTGAATTTCGGTGCAGCTTAGGCGGGGTCTTTCGTCTTGTGACCCTTGCGGTCGGCATGGCCGAGATCCCGCTCCGGGTCGATGACGTCGCGGACCAGCTGCTTGAGCTTTGCCGCGTCCGGAAAGCCGCCGTCGCGCTTGCGGTCCCAGATGAGCTGGTCGTTGCAGGAAATGGTGAAGATGCCGCCCGTGCCCGGCACCAGCGTCACCTCGCCAAGATCGGTCCCGAAGGTCGAAAGCAGCTCCTGCGCCATCCAGCCAGCCCGCAACAGCCACTGGCATTGCGTGCAATAGGTGATGCGGATGACGGGCAGCGGCTTCTCGCTCATGCCGGATTGAGCTCCGCTCATATCGGATTGAGCTTCGCTCATATCCTTGACCCTTCAAGCCGCGCTGAGCTTGGCCATGGTCTCGTCGTCGACCTCGAAATTGGCGTAGACGCTCTGCACGTCGTCGTCGTCCTCGAGGGTGGCGACCAGCTTCATCAGCGACTGCGCCCTCTCTTCGTCGACCGGGACATTGTTCTGCGGCTGCCAGATCGGCTTCACCGACTCCGCCTCGCCAAGCGCGGCTTCGAGCGATTTCGACACCTCGCCGAGATTTTCGAAGCTGCAATAGATGGTGTGGCCTTCCTCGTCCGACTCCACGTCGTCCGCGCCGGCCTCGATCGCCGCTTCCATCACCTTGTCGACGTCGCCGGCCGAGGCCGGATAGTAGATTTCGCCGACGCGGTTCCACATGAACGACACCGAGCCGGTTTCGCCGAGCGCCCCGCCGGCCTTGGTGAAGGCGGCGCGCACATTGGAGGCCGAGCGGTTGCGGTTGTCGGTCAGCGCCTCGACGATTAGCGCCACACCGCCGGGACCGTAGCCCTCATAGCGCACGGCCTCGTAGTTCTCGCCGTCGCCCGCGGACGCCTTGTTGATGGCGCGCTGGATATTGTCCTTCGGCATCGACACGGCCTTGGCGTTCTGCACCGCAAGGCGCAGACGCGGATTCATCGCCGGGTCCGGCGTGCCGGTCTTGGCGGCGACGGTGATTTCGCGCGCCAGCTTGGAAAACATTTTCGACCGCACCGCGTCCTGACGGCCCTTGCGGTGCATGATGTTCTTAAATTGCGAATGGCCAGCCATGGCACCCCTGTCGTGTTCGGCTAGAGCATCTCGAAGCGAAGTGGATCACCCCGTCTCTGCAAAATGCTCGAATTCAATCTTTCAGAACGCTCCGAGCATGCCTGCGAAGGCGCGCGGCGCTCTTTGTCGGAATGGGCGGCTTATAGATAAATCGGCTCAATTCGTCCAGCCGCGCTTCAATGCCCCCCGCCGGATCCTTGCTTCTTGCGGTTGCGGGCCAGCATGTTGAGACCTTCGACCAGCGCCGAAAAGCCCATCGCGGCGTAGATGTAGCCCTTGGGCACGTGGTAGCCCATGCCGTCGGCGATCAGCGTCATGCCAATCATCAACAGGAACCCAAGCGCCAGCATGACGATCGTAGGGTTTTTGGCGATGAAGTTGGCGAGCGGCGTTGCCGCCAGCATCATGACGCTCACCGCCAGGATCACGGCGATGTACATGATGGCGATCTCGTCGGTCATGCCAACCGCAGTGATGATGGAATCGATCGAGAAGACGAGGTCGAGCAGCAATATCTGGAAGATCGCGCCCGCAAGGCTCATCTGCAGCGTGCCGCCCACAATGCTGTCCTGATGATCCTGCGGATCGACCGTGTGGTGGATTTCCTTGGTCGCCTTCCAGACCAGGAACAAGCCACCGGCGATCAGGATCAGGTCGCGCCAGGAGAAGCCGTGGCCGAACGCCGTGAACACCGGCGTCGTCAGTTGCACGATGATCGAGATCGTGGCGAGCAAGACAAGGCGCATGACCAGCGCGGCCGAGATGCCCAGCCGGCGCGCGCGGGCGCGCTGCGCCTCCGGCAGCTTGTTGGTCAGGATCGAGATGAAGATCAGATTGTCGATGCCGAGCACGATCTCGAGCACCACCAGCGTCAAGAGCGCGACCCAGGCGGTCGGATCGGAAACAAAGGCAAAGTGCGGCGCCAGGAATTCGACAAGCTGCATGGAGGTCGTCCCCTCTACGATCTAGAGCAGTGTTGCCGGCAATTAGGTACTTCGCACGCCCATATCAATGTCACGACCAGAAAGACGGCGCCGTTTCTTCCAGTCGCGGCCCGCGACGAAACGGCGCGATCCTTTCGGCAAGCCCGGTGCGGTCGGAAATATCGACGCCGACGCCGCAGAGCGTCGCAGGCCCGGACGCCGCCTCGAACCGGCCCTTCGGCACCTTCGACAGGAAGCGGTTGAGCGGCTCTTCCTTGTCCATGCCGAGCGAGGAATCGTAATCGCCGCACATGCCGGCATCCGAAATATAGGCGGTGCCGCCATTGAGGATCTGATGGTCGGCGGTCGGCTGATGCGTATGCGTGCCGACCACGAGGCTGGCGCGGCCGTCGACGAAATGCGCGAAGCACATTTTCTCCGACGTCGCCTCGGCATGGAAATCGACGATGGCCGCGTCGGCCTGCTCGCCAAGCGGACAGGCGGCAAGCTCGCGCTCGCCGGCCTGGAACGGGTCGTCGAGCTCCGGGTGCATGAACACACGGCCCATGATGTTGGCGACCAGCACGCGCGCGCCATTGCGGGCAATGTAGACGCCCGAGCCGCGCCCCGGGGTGCCCCTGGGGAAATTGGAAGGCCGCAGGAAGCGCTCCTCGCGCGGGGCGAAGATCAGCGCGTCGCGCTGGTCCCAGACATGGTTGCCGGTGGTGACGACATCCGCGCCCGCCGCGAGCGTCTCGCGGAAGATCTCCTCGGTGATGCCGAAGCCGCCGGCGGCGTTCTCGCCGTTGACGACCACGAAGTCGAGCCTGAAGTCGGAAATCAGCCCCGGCAGCTGTTCCCAGACCGCCGTGCGTCCTGTCTTGCCAACCATGTCGCCGAGGAAGAGGAGTCGCATACGATCCCGAGCCGAAAGTCCGCCAAGCAAAAAGCTGCATGACTTCCGTGAAAGACCATGAGCCGAAAGACTATCTATAATTGCGGCGCGAACCGGCGCAACCCGCTCTCGGTCAGTATTTCCGGGATGATGACGTCATGGTTCTCGTCCGGAACCTGATCGACTTCCTGGCAGTCGAAGGCGATGCCGACCAGCCTCGGCGTGATGCCCTTGTCGGCCAGCCTGGCGATCGCCCGGTCGTAATAGCCGGCGCCATAGCCGATGCGGTGGCCGCGAGCGTCGAAGGCGGCGAGCGGCACCAGCATCAGCGTCGGGTCGAGCACTTCCGCCTCTTCATGCGGCCCGACCGTGCCGAATCCCATCTCGACCATCGGCGCGCCGCGCACCAATTCGCGGAAGACGATCGTGGTCTTGTCGAGGATCGCCGGCAGGCAGAGCCTGGCGCCCTTCTCGCGCAGCGCGAACATCAGCGGCCGCACGTCGACCTCCGAGCGCATCGGCCAGAAGCCGGAAACGACGCTGCCGGCCTCGAAGTCGATCTTCTCCTTCGCGGTCTCGGCCATTTCGAGCGCGATCTCGACGCGCCAGAATTCGTCCAGCGCATCGCGGCGCGCCAGCGCTTCCTTGCGAAGCTGTTTTTTCAGGTCTTTTGATGAAGTCATGCGCGAACGCTAGGAAAGGCCAAGGTTTGACTACGTTGCAGGAACGACGTCTTTTAGCGCAAGTCTCCCAAAATCAAGAGAGCGACGATCCACACAACCGGTGGAGAGGTCGATCCCGGGTGCCTACAAAGTAGGTGGGCGCCGTGTGAGAAAACCCACGGGTCTTCCCAGGGA
>RXJA01000237.1 GCA_003963455.1 Hyphomicrobiales bacterium | reverse complement strand
GACGAGCTCGAGCGGGCGCAAAAGCTGCTGCCGATCGTCTTCGGCCACAACGATCTTTTGCCGGCCAATATCCTCGACGACGGCAAAAGGCTGTGGCTGATCGACTTCGAATATGCCGGCTTCAACACCGCGATGTTCGACCTCGCCGGCGCCGCCTCGAACGCGGGCATGAACGATGACGAATCCTTCGCCTTCCTGACCGCCTATTTCATGAAGGAGCCCGATGGCGAGATCCGCCGCTCGCATGCCGCCATGCAGTGCGCCTCTCTGCTGCGCGAGGCGATGTGGAGCATGGTCTCCGAGCTTTATCTCGACGCGCCCGGCATCGACTATGTCGCCTATACCGAGGAAAACCTCGTCCGCCTCGACGCGGCGCTTGAGAACTACCGGACGAAATACGGAATAAAATCATGACTTTGCCCAGCCATGCCGGGATCGTCGTCATCGGCGGCGGCATCATCGGCTGTTCCACGGCCTACCATCTGGCGCGCGACCACAAGGCCCACGTGGTGCTGCTCGAGCAGGGCAAGCTGACTTCGGGCTCGACCTGGCACGCCGCCGGCCTGGTCGGGCAGTTGCGCTCCTCGGCCTCGATCACCCGCGTACTCAAATATTCGGTCGAGCTCTACAAGGGGCTGGAGGCCGAGACCGGCCTCGCCACGGGGTGGAAGATGACCGGCTGTTTGCGGCTGGCGACGAACGCCGACCGCTGGACCGAGTTCAAGCGGCTGGCGACCACGGCAAAAAGCTTCGGCATGGACATGCAGCTGCTGTCACCCGCCGAGGTCAAGCAGATGTGGCCGCTGATGGAGACCGGCGACCTGGTCGGCGCCTCGTGGCTGCCGACCGATGGGCAGGCAAGCCCCTCCGACATCGCCCAGTCGCTCGCCAAGGGCGCGCGCATGCATGGCGCGAAACTGTTCGAGGACGTGCGCGTCACCGGCTTTGCGATGACGGACGGCCGCATCACGGCGGTACAGACTTCAAAGGGCGACATCGCCTGCGACAAGGTGGTGAACTGCGCGGGACAATGGGCGCGGCAGGTCGGCGCGATGGCCGGCATCAACGTGCCGCTGCAGCCGGTCAAGCACCAGTACATCATCACCGAGAAGATCGAGGGGCTGGCCAACGACGCGCCGACGATCCGCGACCCCGACCGCCGCACCTATTTCAAGGAGGAGGTCGGCGGGCTGGTGATGGGCGGCTATGAGCCCAACCCGCAGGCCTGGGCAACCGGGCTTCCCGGCGGCGACGTTCCCAACGACTGGGAGTTCCGGCTGTTCGACGACGACTATGATCATTTCGAACAGCATATGACGCAGGCGATCGCGCGCGTGCCGGCGCTTGGCCATGTCGGCGTCAAGCAGATGATCAACGGGCCGGAAAGTTTCACGCCGGACGGCAATTTCATCCTCGGGGTGGCGCCGGAATGCGCCAACATGTTCGTCGGCGCCGGCTTCAACGCCTTCGGCATCGCATCAGGCGGCGGCGCGGGCTGGGTGCTGGCGCAATGGGTGGTCGACGGCGAGGCGCCGCTCGACCTGTGGGTGGTCGACATCAGGCGCTTCTCCAGCCTGCACCGCGACCGCGATTGGGTCCGCGACCGCACGCTGGAAGCGTACGGCAAGCACTACACGATCGGCTTCCCGCACGAGGAGTATCTGAGTGGGCGGCCGCGCATCGTCTCGCCGCTCTACGAGCGGCTGAAGACGCACCGTGCCGTGTTCGGCTCCAAGCTCGGCTGGGAACGGCCGAACTGGTTCGCGCCGGACGGCGCGGCCGCCGAGGACGTCTATTCGATGGGCCGCCAGAACTGGTTCGGCCCGGTCGGCGACGAGCATCGGCATGTGCGCGAGAAGGTCGGCATATTCGACCAGTCATCCTTCGCCAAATACGAGATGACCGGCGCCGACGCGCTGAAGGCGCTCGACTGGATCTGCGCCAACGATGTCAACAAGCCGGTCGGACGGCTGACCTACACGCAGCTTCTCAACACACGCGGCGGCATCGAGGCGGACCTCACCGTGTCGCGGCTCGGCGAGGAGCGGTTCTACATCGTCACCGGCACCGGCTTCCGCACACATGACCTGTCCTGGATAAGCGATCACATCGGCTCCGGCCTGGACGCCAGGCTGGAGGACGTCACGGAGGATTTCGGCACGCTGTCGCTGATGGGACCGCGCGCCCGCGACGTGCTGTCGGCGGTGACGGACGTCGACGTCTCGAAAGCCGCCTTCCCCTTCGGCCATGCGCGCGAGATCGCAATTGCCGGCCATACCGTGAAGGCGCTGCGCGTCACCTATGTCGGCGAGCTCGGCTGGGAACTGCATGTGCCGATCGCCGCCACCGGCGAGGTTTTCGATGCGCTGATGGCGGCGGGCAAGGCGCATGGCATCCGCCCGGTCGGTTACCGGGCGCTGGAGTCGCTGCGATTGGAGAAAGGCTACCGCGCCTGGGGTTCGGACATCACGCCGAACGACACGCCGCTGGAGGCAGGACTCGGCTGGGCGGTGAAGCTGCGCAAGAACACCGACTTCGTCGGGCGGAGCGCGCTCGAAAAAGCAGCCGGCAAGCCGCCCACGAAACGCTTTGCCGGCTTCACTGTGGACGACCCTGAGATCGTGCTGGTGGGGCGCGAGACGATCCTGCGCAATGGCGAGGCGGTGGGCTACCTCACCAGCGGCGGCTACGGCTACACGCTGGAGAAGAACATCGGCTACGGCTATGTGCGCAATGCCGGCGGCGTCGGCGACGATTTCCTTGCCTCGGGCAACTACGAGCTGGTGGTCGCGATGGACCGCACGCCGGCAAAGATCCATCTTGAGGCGATGCATGACCCGGCCGGCGCGAAGATAAAGGCCTGATCCGCGCGGAGCGGATCAGGTGACGCGCAACACAAGGCCCCTGCTCGGCACGGTATCGGTTTCGCCCGGCATCGAGGCGTAAGGCCGTGTCTCTTCGAGGCGGCTTATCGCACCACGCGCCTCCAGCCCGGCGATGCGCTCCGCAAAACCAGCATCCCACAGCGTGTTCTTGACCGTCAGTACGATGATGCCGCCCGGGCGGCAGATGCGGATCAGTTCGTCCAGGCCCTCGACCCCGACATGGCCGGAGGTGAAGACGCCCGCCGAAATGATCCCCGCATAGGCGCCGTCCGCGAAAGGCAGGGTATCGCCCATCGCCAGGCGATGCATTGCAGTGTAGACGCCCTTGGCGGCGGCCTTGTCCAGCATGCCCTGCGAGATGTCCAGCGCCTCGACTTTCGGATAGCCGGTGATGGCGAGCCATTCGCCGATCAGGCCGGTGCCAGCGCCGGCGTCGAGCAACGGCTCGGCGCCGCGCGGCAGGTGTCGGGTAAGCAGCGCCAGGCAGATCGTCGGATGGCGGTAGCCGGCAATCGACATGTCGGCGTCATAGGTCTCGGACCAGCGGTCATAGATCGCGGCCACTTCCTCCGGCCGCTTCGCCGCATAAGCGGCGCCCAGCGCGCTGTTGTGCTTGCCGTCTGCCATTGCCGCTCCCGACACCCCGACTCTCTTTCGACGGATGATAGCCAAGCAGCAAAAACTGTGGAACCGTCAGAGCCACAACAATGATGTGAACGGGGCACGGACATGACCGACGACGATTTGCGTTTGGCGCTGGCCGCCATCCCAGCGCTGGCCGGTTACAAGAGGCCGCTGGAGCGGCTCGGTGGTCTCACCAACATGGTCTACAGGGCCGGCGAGGTCTGCCTGCGCATTCCTGGAAAAGGCACCGAGGAATACATCAACCGCGCCAACGAGACGGTCGCGGCTCGCGAGGCGGCTAAAGCCGGCGTCAGCCCAGAGGTGCTCCATGCCGATCCGGCATCCGGCCTGATGGTTACGCATTTCATCGCCGGGGCCGAGACGATGTCGCCGCAGAAGTTCAAAACGCGCAAGGGCAGCCCGGCCCGGGCAGGCCAGGCCTTTCAAAAGCTCCATTCCTCCGGCGCGGTGTTTCCCTTCCGCTTCGAACTGTTCGCGATGATCGACGACTATCTCAAGGTTCTGTCGACCAAGGATGTGGCGCTGCCCGCCGGCTATCACGACGTGGTGCGCGAGGCAGACGGCGTGCGCGCGGCGCTTGCCGCGCACGCCGTCCCGCTCGCCGCCTGCCATTGCGATCCGCTGTGCGAGAATTTCCTCGATACGGGCGATCGGATGTGGATCGTCGACTGGGAATATTCCGGGATGAATGATCCGCTGTGGGACCTCGGCGACCTCTCGGTGGAGGGCCAGTTCGACGCGGGACAGGACGAGGACATGATGCGCGCCTATTTCAGTGGCGAAGCGCGGCCGGCCGAGCGCGGCCGCGTCGTCATCTACAAGGCAATGTGCGACCTCTTATGGACGCTGTGGGGCCTGATCCAGCTTGCCAACGACAATCCGGCAGACGATTTCCGCGCCTATGCCGACGGCCGCTTCGCCCGCTGCAAGGCGCTGATGGAGACGGCGGAATTCTCCAGGCACCTCGCAGCGATACGAAAAGGCTAGACAAGACTGCCCATCGATCAACGCCTGACTTATCGCCCCTCGGCGCCGAGTTGCCTCAGAAAACTCCGATAATCGGTGCGGACGAACTCCTCAACGAGGCGACCGTCGTCCGTGAACATGAAGATGTTGATCAGGTCCATGGTGATGCGCGCGCCGTTCGGAGGCAGCAGCCCGGCCGGCGACATCGCGAACTCGTGGACAAAGCGGCCGGTAATCCAAGTCTGGCATGCAACCATGTTGCCTTCCACCACCACAATGCCGCGCCGGATCTGGCGATCCTCGAATGCCGCGCGGATCGCCGCGAAATAGTTGTTCAGTCCCTCAAAGTCGCTTTCAAAGCCATCCGGCCCGTGAAAGCGAAAATTCTCGACGTCGAAATAGCTGGCAATTTCAGCCGTGGGCGCGCCAGCGACTTCGAGTTCACCCGCTCTGACAAGGCGGGCAACGAGTTCGTCCCGTTTCAACTTCATGCTCATGGCGATGTGCCTTTCGTCCGATGCGATCGTGCTGCCGGCAGACCGATGGGCTCACGACAGACGCGAACGGATCAGCTCTCGGCAAGCTGCCGAGGAGATAGACAATTCCCATTCGTCAAATTAGATGGACAATCTCGCATGGGTTCGTGAATGGTCTTCACCAATGGCTCGACCGACATTCAATGAGCTGGAAGCGTTCCGCGCGGTTGCCACCAAGCGCAGCTTTCGCCAGGCGGCCGACGGCATGGGCGTATCGCGCTCTGCGCTCAGCCACACCATCATCGGACTTGAAAAGACATTGGGGATCCGCCTCCTCAACCGAACCACCCGCAGCGTAGCACCTACCGAAGCCGGACAGCGGCTGCTTGAGCTTCTGGAACCGGCCCTGCGCGAGTTGGATGCCGCTCTGGACCAGCTTGCCCCCGACCGCGGCGCGCCGAGCGGGACATTGCGCATCAATGCAAACAAGGCCGCGGCGAAATGGCTGCTAAGCCATGTCGTGCCGCAGTTCCTCACGCAGTATCCCGACGTCGAGCTTGATTTGGTTTCGGAAGGCCGCCTTATCGACATCGTTCGCGACGGCTTCGACGCCGGCGTGCGGTTGGCCGACGCAATACCGAAAGACATGATCGCGGTACCGCTCGGTGGTCCGGCGCGCTTTGTCGCGGTTGCCGCGCCGGGGTATCTGGCTGGCCGGCAGCCGCCGGCCACGCCTGAAGATCTGCGGCACCACACCTGCATCCGCCAGAGACTGCCGAGCGGCAAACGATATTTCTGGGAATTCAGCCGAAACGACGAGGAAATCTCGATCGACGTCCTCGGCCCGCTGTCGCTCGACGACAACAGCCTGATGGTTCAGGCGGCGGTGAATGGCCTGGGGATCGCCTATGTGCCTGAGTCCGTCGCCAGCAGTGAACTGCACTCAGGTCAACTCGTGACGGTGCTGATCGACTGGTGTCCCCCGATACCGGGCCTGGCGCTGTATTATCCCGGCTATCGCCATGTGCCGTCGGCCTTACGCGCCCTTATCGACGCCATCAAACAACATCGACACAGCACAAAGGCCTAGGCACGGCAAAACCCGCATCGATGCTATAGCACGACGAACGGACTGCGCTGCAGGCCCCTCCGCCGAGTCCCAGAGCAATTCCAGGAAAAGTCTGAGCGGTTTTCCGTCCGGATCGCATCAAAACAGGGAGATTGGGCGGTTCGCCGTTTCCGTGAAACGGTGAGCCGCTCTAGTTGACGCCTTTCGGCACGTTCTCCGGCGGCACCTCGGTCTCCACCACCTTCTGGCGATGGAAGATGAAGATGCCGGCAAGCACGACGACCGCCGAGCCGGCCAGGATGCGCGGACTCGGCATGTCGCCGAAGAAAACCAGACCAAACACGATGGCCCACAGAAGCAGGCTGTAATGCAGCGGCGCCAGCGTCGAGGCCGGCGCCAGCTTCAGTGCCCGAGTGATCATCA
>RXJA01000427.1 GCA_003963455.1 Hyphomicrobiales bacterium | reverse complement strand
AGGCCGAGCACGCGGTGGCGCATCGTGCCGTTGCGAAACGCCATGATGCCGCCGGCATTGGTGGAAACCATGCCGCCGATGGTGGCGCTGCCGCGAGCGGCGAGGTCGATGCCCGGGTCGAGCCCACGCACGGCCGCTGCCTCCTGCAGCGCGGAAAGCGTTGTGCCGGCCTGCACGATCGCCACCCGCGCGAACGGATCGATCTCCTCGATCCTGTTGAGCCCGCCGAGGTCACAGATGACCTGCCCGGCAACCGTCGCGGCCCCGCCCGCCAGCCCCGTGCGCCCGCCCTGCGGAACGAGCGATACACCGTGCTCCGCGCAGAACTTCACCAGCGCCGCGACGCCCGCGGTGTCGACGGGGCGAACAAGGGCGGAAGCGCCGAAATTGCGGGCGTCGAAGCCGGGATCGCGGGAGGCGAGTTCGGCGGCGTCCCGGATGGTGGCGGTGGGGAGGGTGGCGCGAAGGGAGGTGATGAGGGTTTTGTGGTCGCTCACTGGCTGACTCCATCCAGGAATCCCTACCCTATAGATGCAGCGAAGCCTTGGAGTCACCCGCCTTGGCGGGATCAGGGTGTCCTGTGCGTGCCTTCCCGCCGTTTGACGTCCTGGATGTTCAGTTCGACGACCAGCTTCTCGGCGCGGCGTGTCTTGATGCCGACCATGACCTTCCGCTCTACCTCGGCAGGTTGGCCGGTGAATATGTCGAAGACGGTCCAGCTGTTTGGCCGGTCCATCCGAAGCGCGTAGCGGTTTGCCATGCTGATATTCCTTTTCGTTTGCGCTTCAGGCGACGGGCCGATCTCGTCAGGCCTTCAACATGACAATTATCGACGCCGCCAGGGCGACGATCCACAGCGTCACGTAGAGCTTCAAGGCAAGCGGCCCGTGCGAAGAGAGCATCGCCAGCACGCGCGTCCCCGCATTCTCCAGGCGCTTCGACCTGGGTGGCTCCGCCACGGCAGCCGGCGCCTTGGCGCCGAATTTGCCGAAAGCAGGCGGCGGCGTCGGTTCACGCATGGAAACGGCCTCGGGGAGCGAGCGGCATGTTGGACGACGCGGCTGTGGAGTGAGCGGATTTCAAGGGGGCTTCTTTCTGTGTCGGCAAGGGCGACAATGCCTGTCCTTATAGCCGCCTTGGCAGGCGATAGATAGGAGTGCCGAAATTACCGGCCCGATCCGCCAAAAAAATCGGCCTGAATAATTGCGAGGCGCGAAAAATATCGCCGGATATGAGTAGAATTTCTGCTCATTTCAGGGCTCGTAGTTGGGTTATTATTTAACCAGGAAAAATAAAACGCGCACACCGCCTTGCTCAAGACGTAATTGGAGCGCATATATTAAATTCGTTGATTTGGTCGAGATGGCTTCGCCATAGTGAAGCCTCGCCATCCACCTCCGAATTTTCGACAGCGAATGCATTGCGCCGCTCCGGCGCGGCAAGTCGCTTCGTTCGAACCCTGAAATGATGCTGGGCGCCGACCACGGATGTACTGGCGGCATTGGGCATTGTTTCGGCGGTTCGGCTGGAATTGAAGCGGAAGGCGCATGCGCGCGTTTCCGCGGAAAGCCGCAAGTGACCACTCGCACCACACCAACCGTCGTTCGCTTCAACGCGGCGTTCATGCTGGCGGGCTTCGATGCGCCGCAGCCGCCCGGCGAATATCGCGTCGATATCGACGAGGAGGCCCTCGAAGGGGCTTCGCGTACCGCGTGGCGCCTAGTTGCCACCTTCATTCACCTGCCAGCGATATCCGCAAAGGGGTATACGCGGCAAATAGTGTCGATCGAACCGGCCACGCTCAAGGCCGCGCTCGTAGAGGACCGGAGACAACCATGACTACCCTTTTGCAACGCAAGGCACGCCCCATCCAGCACGGGGCTCCCGCACGTCTTTTCGACATCGGACAAGCGGTCCGGCTGAAGGGCGGTTTTGGCACCGGTCCGAGGACTGTCGAGGTCTACCACGTCACCGGCACGCTGCCGCCGAGGGGAACCTCGCCGCAATACCGCATCCGCAGCGACGGCGAGCCGCATGAGCGCGTGGTGACCGAGGATAGTCTGGAACGCATCGGCGCGTCGGCATCGGACAACGGCATTATGCTCATGGAAAGGACGTTCGGACATGGCCAAGGGACAGAAACGCTCGAACCGCGAGATCAGGAAGCCGAAGCAGGAAAAGGCCCCGGCCAAGCCTGAGAGCCAGTTAGGCAGCCTGATCAAGGGCGCCGCCGGCAACAGCCAGGCCAAGGGCAAGGGCTGACCGCGCGATGCCGACACGTGACGGGTCCCGATGAAGGTCGTGATCGAATTCTATCGCACGCGCGTAGCCGACGGCGCACATGCCCTCATCGGCCGCGAGACGGCGCAGGCGGCCGACCTCGACGAGGCAATCGCGATCGCGCGGCTTCTGGTGAGGACGTTGAATATGCCGCAATGGCCGGATGCCGTCACAATCTCGGAAGCCGACGGCGCGTCGATCTACTCGGAAATCATTGCCGCGCAGCGAGGCGAGGAAGGACAGCATGAATAGAACCATCGCCAATGGCGAAACCGAACGGGCTCACAACGCCGCATTCGACGGTTCGCAGCACAATGGCGTGTCGGGCCATGACTTCAGGGATCGTCAATATGGCCGACGTGTCGAAGCCGATCGCTCCTGGACCGTCTACCACGTCTTCAGCGGAATTCCGGCGCATGTCGACGGCGCCCAGATGGTCGGCCTTACCCGCATGCAGGCAACGCAGAGCATGCTGGATCTCAATCGCCGCAATGCCGAGGCCCGCAAGGCTTGGGTCGGAGTCCTGCTGGCGCGTGAACGTGCCGAAATGCTGGAGGGCCGGCTATGACGATTGCTTTTCTGAATCCCAGCCGCAGCTTCGATGAAATGCGCAACGCCATCTGTTTCGTTGGCCATGACGGCATGTTTCAGGTCCGCTTCTTCGTCGATGTGGAGGTATTGAGGATGTCCGGTAGCCTCCCTGGCGGCAAGGAAGCCGCCGAGAGGGCGTATCTTTCGGCATTCGACGCCTCGCGCATCTCCATCCAGGAAGCCGCTCGCAAGGCATATGTGCCCGGTCGCCGGCAGGCTTATACATTGACCGCGGCCAACTTCCGATAGGCGCGATGCACGGCTGACGGCCCTGGCTTTCATTTCACGCGAAAGGAGAATGCCAATGCGTTCCATGACAACTCCCGAGGCGCCGCCCGTTGCGATCGAGCCGCTCGTGAGGCGCTCGAACATCAAGTCGGCGCGGCTGACGATCAGGAAGGACGAGGCGGCAAAGCGCAAACTCGCCGACACTGACGGAACGGTCAGGCGGGCACGCGAGATCGCGGAACGCAATCGCCTGATTTGATATTCGGCCGGCTTCTGTTAGGGCCTTCTATCCTACGACCAGCGCCGCGATCCCAGGCATGCGGGCCGTATCATGATCGACAGCGAGGAATGCCATGGCGATGAAGCCCAACTATCGGTTCGAGCGCAACAAGCGCGATCAGGAGAAGGCGGCAAAGCTCGCGGCCAAGGAGGTAAAAGGCAAGGTGGCGGAGCCGAAAGACGAGCGGGAGCAAAATACCGACAACGGCTGATGCCGCGTCAGGCCAGCCATGGGACTGCTTGGGATCAATGACAAAACGAGAGTCCGACCACTTCGAAATCGACGTCGAATGCCCCCGGTGTCACCACAAGGTCAGGACGCTCGTAGGCTGGATTCGCAGGCACACCCAGATGGAGTGCGAAAACTGCGGTGAAATCATCGATATTGAAAGCAGGAATTTCAGGTCGCGTGGCCAGCCCTAGGGCGGGTCGCGCAGAACCGGATTCAGCCGAAGCGCTTTAGTCTTTGTTTTTATGCATGTCGTTGCCCCAGAACCGCTGCACACTTCTGGGCGACATGCCTTAGGGCGTCACCAGAATGGCGGCCTCGCGGGCGACAACAATGAATGCCTTGCGCGCGAATGAAGCCGGCCGGCGCCCGCTATTCGTATCCGAGCAAGCCTGAATGGCCGCACGATACTTTTCGCTGCGCTTGCCGCGCCATCTCTTCAGCAGGAAGTCAAGGCCGGCGGCCGCATCGCCGATTGTCTCTTGCCCGCCGCTTGCAGGGTCGGCGACAACCATCACCGGCTGGTCGAATTTTTCATTTGCCATTGCCGGGCTTAGGCCGGCGCGCGCAACATAGCAAGCGTTGTTCTTGCGAAACTGTCGGAAGGGCAGCTTCGATCGGCTCTTTCGAATCGAATCAATGCCCAATCATATGAAGGTCGCCCGAAGGAGTTCGCGTCCATGCCGAGACGGCGGCTCACCGTCTGGACAGCCCGATCCGGCAGCAAGAAATCAGGCCGGACTGTCCTCGCCGCACCAGCGAGATTTGATTGCGCGCCAACGTTTCCCGTCTAGCCAGCGGAATTACAGACGAGCGGGAGCCGTCGGAGGGCAAGGGGAATGCAATGGCGAGCGACAACGGCCAGCCGACGCTTGGCGATACCTGGCATCCAACAAATCGAGCTACGTCCTTGCCCGTTTTCGTCGCTTGCACGCTGGCGCCGATTGCCTGCTGGATGGAGGGGCCTGATCCTCGGTCCGCAACGTACTCGGCCGTGACGCTTTCAGCCGTCGTAGCCACGGTTGATCTTGCACCGCCCCTCAACCCACCCACACCGAGCACCCGACCTTCTGCCCGGTTGCCGGGTCCCGCACCACTTTCGCGGACACGCGCCTCAACCCAACCCGGTTGACGCTCACTTCCTTGCTCGCGAGGTAGGCCGGGTCGCCGACTTCCCAGTGGTAGCGCGTGTTGGCAGGCGCCCGCATCCAGGTGAATTTCGAGAGGTAGGCCACCTGTCCAGGCGTGGTGTCGGCGAAGCGGCAGTCGATGGTCGCGGGCATCAGGCCCTTGGCGCCCATCGCGTTGACGACCTTGTCGGCGTCGGCCGTTGCCAGCCATTGGTCGATGCCGCTCGTCTGGTAGGCGTCTATGCCTGTCGGCTGGTGCGTCATGCATCCGCCAAGCAGCATCAGCGCGGCAAAAGCCGCGCCTGCCTTGGCTGCTCGCTTGCTGTGTTCCCGATAAATGCCCATTGCCCGTCTCCTGTCCCGAAAGAGTGAATTGTCCCGAAAGAGTGGAAAGTCCCGGGCGGAAGATGGTCCGCGCGCGCCGCTTCGTATATTAGCCATTTCACATGCTTGGCCGATTGGGGCCGCGCCGTTCGGCGGGCAGCAGCCGGCGGCAGGGCCTGTGACTGCCCCGCCACAGAACTTAGCCGCGCCACTTCCTTAACGGCCCGAAACCGCAAAATTAACCTTTTGTTAACCATTCGCCCGGCACCCTTTAACCATTGAGTAAGGATTCGCTTGGACGTGACCTTCGCCGCCCCTTTGCACAACAAATCGATCCGCTTCCGCGCCCGCTCCTTCGTCGCTTTCACGCTGACGCCGGAGGCCCCGATCGCCGACTGGCTGGAAGGGTTGGATCGCTGGATCGCCAACTCGCCGGGCTATTTCAACGGGCGCCCGGTGGTGCTGGATCTGAACGCGCTTCAGCCGGGGCCGGAGGAGATCGGAGCGCTGGTCGGCGTGCTCGGCTCGCGCGGTATCCGCGTCTATGCCATCGAGCTGGAAGGCGCCGAGCTCGGACCCGAGCTGCCCCCGCTGCTGGCCGGCGCCAAGGAGGCGACCGCCGAGGGCCTGTTGGGCAGGGCCGCGCGCAAGGCCAGGGCCGAGGAACTGGAAGCCGTCGCCGAGGAGCGGGCGCAGGTCGCCGAGGAAACCATCCAGGCGGCGCAGGCCGAGGCTCCACAGGCAGGGCAGGCCGCGGCCGCGCCGATGGAGATGTCCGCCGACGAGCCGGTCGATCCTGAATTGGCAAGGCTGGAAGCGGTGCGCATCGAGCCGGCGCAGGCTGAGCCGGGCAGGGCGGTCGAGAGGCGCGAGCCTTCCGCCGGCACGCTGATGATCAAGGCGCCGATCCGTTCCGGGCAGTCGGTGTTCCATCCGCATGGCGACGTCATCGTGCTGGGCTCGGTCGCGTCCGGCTCGGAAATTGTCGCCGGCGGCTCGATCCATGTTTACGGCACGCTGCGCGGCCGCGCGATCGCCGGCTCGGAAGGCAATATCTCGGCGCGCATCTTCTGCCGCAAGAACGAGGCCGAACTGCTCGCCGTCGACGGCTGGTACACGACCGCCGAGGAGATGGAGGGCGTGTCGCGCGGCAAGGCCGTGCAGGCCTTCCTCGACAATGATGCGCTGTGCGTGGTGCCGCTCGGCTGAGGCCGCAAGCTTCGGACCGGTTTCGCGTGCCAAAGTTGTTAACGAATCCGCCGTGCCCGGCACGGCCAGAGAATAAAAACCGCCAATGGAGGCTGGATATATGGGCAAGGTAGTCGTGGTCACTTCGGGCAAAGGGGGCGTCGGCAAGACGACCTCGACGGCCGCGCTCGGCGCCGCCGTTGCCAAGACCGGCAAGAAGGTGGCGCTGGTCGATTTCGACGTCGGC
>RXJA01000250.1 GCA_003963455.1 Hyphomicrobiales bacterium | reverse complement strand
GGTGGGCACTGCCTATCTGGCGCCCTCGCCCGACGCCAAGCCGTTCGTCGAGATCGGCCAGAAGGTGAAGGAGGGCCAGACGCTGCTCATCATCGAAGCGATGAAGACGATGAACCAGATCCCCTCGCCGCGCGCCGGCACTGTGACGGCGATCCTCATCGAGGATGCCCAGCCTGTCGAGTTCGGCATGCCGCTGGTGGTCCTTGAGTAGAGCCGGAAACAGCGAAGAGATGTTCCAGAAGATCCTCATCGCCAATCGCGGCGAAATCGCGCTCCGGGTGCTGCGCGCCTGCAAGGAACTCGGCATCCAGACGGTGGTGGTCCACTCGACCGCGGATTCCGACGCCATGCATGTGCGGCTTGCCGACGAGAGCGTCTGCATCGGCCCGCCGCCCTCGCGCGAGAGCTATCTCAACATCCACCAGATCGTCGCCGCCTGCGAGATCACCGGCGCCGACGCCGTGCATCCGGGCTACGGCTTCCTGTCCGAAAACGCCAAGTTCGCCGATATCCTCGCCGCCCACAACATCACCTTCATCGGCCCATCCGGCGACCATATCCGTATCATGGGCGACAAGATCGAGGCCAAGCGCACGGCAAAGCGTCTCGGCATCCCGGTGGTGCCCGGCTCCGACGGCGCTATCAACGACGAGAAGGAAGCAAAACGCGTCGCCGCCGAGATCGGCTATCCTGTGATCATCAAGGCCTCCGCCGGTGGCGGCGGGCGGGGCATGAAGGTGGCCCACACCGAGGCGGACCTGGAAGTCGCGCTGCAGACGGCAAAGTCGGAAGCGGGCGCGGCTTTCGGCGACGACGCGGTCTATATCGAGAAATATCTGGAGAAGCCGCGCCATATCGAGGTGCAGGTGTTCGGCGACGGCGCCGGGCGCGGCGTGCATTTCGGCGAGCGCGACTGCTCGTTGCAGCGGCGTCACCAGAAGGTCTGGGAGGAAGCCAACTCCCCGGCGCTCAACGCCGAAGAGCGTTCGCGCATCGGCGGCATCTGCGCCAAGGCGATAGCCGACCTCGGCTATTCGGGCGCCGGCACGATCGAATTCCTCTATGAGAATGGCGAGTTCTACTTCATCGAGATGAACACGCGCCTGCAGGTCGAGCATCCGGTGACGGAGGCGATCACCGGCATCGACCTCGTGCATGAGCAGATCCGCGTCGCGTCCGGCGGCGGGCTCTCGGTCCGGCAGGAAGACATCAAGTTCAACGGCCATGCCATCGAGTGCCGCATCAACGCCGAGGACCCGCGCACCTTCACGCCCTCGCCCGGCACGATCACTCATTTCCACACGCCCGGCGGCCTCGGCATCCGCGTCGATTCCGGCGTCTATTCCGGCTACAAGATCCCGCCCTACTACGACAGCCTGATCGGCAAGCTCATCGTGCATGGCCGCAACCGCGTCGAATGCATGATGCGGCTGCGCCGCGCGCTCGACGAGTTCGTGGTCGACGGCATCAAGACCACGCTGCCGCTGTTCCGCGACCTTGTCGGCAATCCCGACATCGCCAATGGCGACTATGACATCCACTGGCTGGAAAAATACCTGGCCAAGGATGAATAGCACGGGGATGCGATGACCCGCCCCTACGCGCCAGGCTATCGCATCCCGACCGACCTGCTGCTCAGGGCTTACGCATCGGGCGTCTTCCCGATGGCCGAGAGCGCCAATGACCCGGAAGTGTTCTGGGTGCGGCCGGAAACGCGCGGCATCATCCCGCTGGACGGATTCCATACGCCGCGCAGCCTCAAGAAGACGATCCGCAGGCATCCGTTCGACATCCGCTACGACTTCGATTTCGAGGCGACGATCGACGGTTGCGCCGAAAAGCGCGACGAGCGCCGCTCGACCTGGATCAACGCGCCGATCCGCGAAGCCTATGTCGAGCTTTATCGCCTCGGCCACTGCCATTCGGTCGAGGCCTGGCGCGAAGACCGCCTTGTCGGCGGCCTTTACGGCGTCTCGCTCGGACGCGTGTTCTTCGGCGAAAGCATGTTCGCCAGGGAGACCGACGCTTCGAAGACCTGTCTCTATTATCTCGTCGAGCGGCTGAAGGAGCGCGGCTTCGCGCTGCTCGACACGCAGTTCACCACCGAGCATTTGAAGCGCTTCGGCGCCGTCGACGTGCCGCGCGGCCAGTATGAGAAGCTGCTCGCCGAGGCGCTGAAGGGCGAGGCCGTCTTCTATCCCTGAGGTCAGTCCTGCGCCGTATCCATCGGCGTCTGCGCATGGAACATCATCTTCCAGCCGTCGGCGCGGTGGACATAGCCGGTGCTGACCAGAGCGGCATAGGATTCGCCGTTCTCACGCGTCGCACGCGCTTCGTAACTCAGCATGACGATATCGCTACCCGGCTCGACCATGCCCTTCAGCTTGATGTCGAGATCGCGCCATTTGTTGGGCTTGGTGGCGGTCTTTGCGAGATCGGCGTTGGCCATTGCCTGCGCCATCTGCGGGAACGCCACCAGGCATTCCACATCGGCGTTGGCCTCGTAGTAAGCGGAATCCCCGGTCCAGAAGCCCCTCTCGATCTCGAGAAGTTCTTCCTTGTTGGCGGTAATCGGCTTGCTCGCAGCCATGGGCGAAACTCTCCATTAGACCCGGTGAATATTCAAACGGGCTGCGTGACCGTGGGTTCCGAAGTTTCGCTCGGGCCTTGCCGGATTCGTCTGGCAGCGTCGAGGGAAGCCTTCTCGAACAACTTGTGATAGGCTGTTTACGGTATGGTCTTCCACGGGTTGGCCAAGCAAACCTATAGTACATGGCAGTGCGGCAGGGGGGCAGGTCATGGCCAAGCGGGTTCGCGAATCTTTAGCGGTCGGCAGGGCCCGGTTGCTTGAAGACGAGGGTGACGCCCTGCTTTGCGCAAACCTTTGCGATGCGGCGATCGTCCGATTTGACTTGGCGCTGACGCATGTATCAAGGAGCAAGAGGGCCTTAAAAGGCAAGATCATAGCTCTGCGCAGGAGCGGCGACTTTGACCGGTCGAATGCGCTGATCGATGAAGCCCTCTCCCACTATCCGCGCGATCCGTATTTTCTCGTCGAACGGGGATGGCTGGCCTTTGACCGTCGTGCTTATAGCCAGGCTGTCACAGGATTCGACGAGACTCTGCGCGAAAACGACAGGGACGAAGGCGCGCTGCAGGGCAAAGCTGCTGCCCTGCGGTGCCTTCGCAACTTCAAGGCGGCTGAGCATGTGCTGGCCGAGGCGATCAAGGCACACCCCCGGAGCGCCGGCCTCCTAACCGAACGTGGCTGGCTGTGGGTCGAGCAGAATAATTACCCGAAGGCCGCCGACGCATTCAAGGCCGCGCTCGAGGTCGACCAGCCGGACGACTCCATCTATCTCTGGCAGCTCTTTGTCTTGCGTCAGCTGGGGCGACTGGATGAAGCCGATGCTCTCCTGAAGCAAGCGCTCGAACACTTCCCGAACAGCCTTCGGCTTGGGACGGAAGCGGGATGGCTGCTGTTCTACCGACGTGATTATGCGGCCGCTATTGCCCAATTCGGCTCTGTTCTCAGCGTAGAGCCCGGTCTCGCCACGGCGCTACAGGGCAAGATTGCCGCGCTCCGCCTCTCTGGTGCACTGGAGGACGCAGAATATGAATTGGCGCGCAACCATGATGTCGTCGCGCTCAATCCAGGCCTGCAAGGCGAAAAAGCTTGGACGGCCTTCGCGCGAGAGGATTTCGCTTCGGCGGAGCGTGCCTTTCGGCAGGTTGTCGACGGTGGCGGCAGCCACTTGGACAAGGTCAATCTGGCCTGGGCTCTCCTCAACATAGGCGACGAACCTTCGCTGAAGGAAGCGGCAAAGCTCTGCCGCGAGTCGTTGTCGATCATCAAAACCGCCGAAGCATTCGGTTGCCTGGGCGTCGTCTCTTTCCGCCAGAAAAAGATCGACGAAGCCGAGATTTATTTGAAGAACTCCATAGAGACCAATGCCCGCATGGGGCATCATGCTGATCTCGGGTCTCTTTACGCTTATATGCTGCGCTATGAGGAAGCCGAGAAAGTGCTTCAGCAAGGCATTGCAATCAAACCGGGAGATGTTCCGCTTCACATCGAAAGCGCGAACCTGCGTTTGCTTCGCAACCAGCCCGAGGAAGCCGCCGTCTGCTTTCGCCGCGCGCTGCGGCTGGACCCAAAGAATCTCGATGCCGCGACCGGGCTGGCGACTTCTATGCTGGCCGCGGGAAAAGCGGCGGACGCTGAAACGGTGGTGCGCGAGAATATCGGACGCGCCACGGGAGCAAAACGCGCCGACCTGCTTCTCATGCTGGCCAAAGCGCTTTGTGCACGGTTCGACATAAGTCCCGACACTGGGCTGCTCGCCCAAGCGATGCAAGCCGTCGGGCAGACCCGGCAATTGCGACCAGCGACAGCTGAATCCTTCTTCCAGGAGGGCGTGATCCAAACGAAGCTCGGCCAATACCGGGACGCTTATGCGGCGTTCGTCAAATGCCAGCAGATGGACAGCGGCTTAACACAGGCGAGCGTGAACGCGTCGCAGGTGAGGCTTCTGATCAATGAGGAGCGAAAGGGCATCCGCTTCACAGAAGCCAAGAGCTGGATACTATTTCTGCTCCTGTTGGTCCAACTGCTGGCTCTCTGGCATTTCAGGCTTCAGAACGACAAGCTCGTCAACGACACCCTGATCACGGTGCTGGTGCCGATCTGCCTCGGGCTGATGATCGTTGCCTTCCTCATGCCGTCGCTGACGAAGTTTTCGGTCACCGGCATCGCGGTGGAACTCGCCCCGGCCCCAAGCGCAGCAGAATCGAAGGGACCGAAGGGGAAATCCCAGGTCGGCGAGACTCTGCCTGCGGCCGGTCCAGCCATCTGATCAGTTGGCAGCGACCGATCCGTTGACACTGAATCAGTTGGTGCTGGCCGGCTCGTCGTCCGTCGTGTCGGGTGTCACATCGGCCGGCTGTTGCGCCGGAGCTTGGGGCTTGGCGAGCCCGGTCTTCGGCTTGGCCGTGTCGGCCTTGGCCGCTGTCGGCGGCGGCACGTCCGACTTCTGTTTGCAGCCCTTGAGCCAAACGTCATAGACGGCGTGCTCGACGGCGTTGAGGCCAGGGCTTTCGGCAAACATCCAGCCGGTGAAGATGCGGCGGATCTTGCGGTCCAGCGTGATCTCGTCGACCTCCACGAAGGAATCGGTCTTCGGCTGTTCCGTGTCCGGCCGCGAATAGCAGACGCGAGGCGTCACCTGCAGAGCGCCGAACTGCACGGTCTCGTCGATGTAGACGTCGAAAGTGATGATGCGGCCGGTGATCTTGTCGATGCCGGCGAACTCGGCGACCGGATTGGTGATGCGGTCGGAGGCGGAAGGCGCCGGAGCTGGCGCCTGCGCGGCGGCGAAGACCGCCGTCGAGGCGGTCAGAAACAAAGCTGCCGCGAACAATCCCGTCGAAAGTCGGCTCATGCAAGGATACCGGTGGTTGCGCCCGGGTGATTCTCTCAATCGCCCAAGGCTAGTCATGGCTGCGATATCAGCAAGCAGCTAAACGCCAATTGTGGCGACAAAGGACCGAAAAGGCGTTTACGAGCCTGGCGTCCAGGCGTCGTAGTCGCCGGTCACCTGCGGGCGATGCTGGTTGGTGAGAATCGAACCGGCCGGCCGGTAGGCCGACGGCGTCCCGGTCGGATTGGCCTGATGCGGCTTCTGCCATTCACGCGGCTTGTAGCTCTCGCTGGCGGGAGCGGTGTCGACGCGATGATGGATCCAGCCATGCCAGCCCGGCGGGATCTTCGAGGCCTCGGAATAGTCGCGATAGATGACCCAGCGGCGGGTGCGGCCTTCCGAATCGACGCCGCCCTCGTAATAGACGTTGCCGGCTTCGTCCTCGCCGACCTTCTTGCCGAAGCGCCAGGTGTGAAAACGGGTGCCGAGCGTCTGGCTGTTCCACCAGGTAAAAAACTGCAGCAGGAAAGTTTTCATCCAGATCCTCGCGGCGGCAGCGGCTGCGCCTTTGTCCTGCTTATGGCGTCACGCCACCGCGAAGGCAAGGGTTTTGCCGAGCCCAGACGTAAATGCTTCGTGCGTTAAATCGATGCATTCGCCAACTCGACTACGGCGCGGCTTGCCAAGCGCTGCCTGTCTTCCTAAAGCTCGGCCCGCCCGTTCCGGCTCAAAATCAAAGAGATAGAGCATGATGTCGTCCGAAAACCGCTACGCACTTTTCGGCATCATGCTCTGGGGAGGTGACGATTGACCCGGGATCCGTCCGCCGAAAGCCGGATCAACACCGAAGACATTCGCCGCCGCAAGGGCGGTGTGCCGATCGTCTGCCTTACCGCCTACACCTATCCTGTCGCCCGCCTGCTCGATCCGCATGTCGACCTGCTCCTGGTCGGCGACAGCGTCGCCATGGTCCTGCATGGCCATGCCACGACGCTCGGCGCTTCCCTGGAGATGATGATCGCCCACGGCCAGGCCGTGATGCGCGGCTCGGCCAAGGCCTGCGTCGTGGTCGACATGCCGGCCGGCAGCTATGAGGCCTCGCCGGAGCAAGCCGCGATGTCGG
>RXJA01000463.1 GCA_003963455.1 Hyphomicrobiales bacterium | reverse complement strand
GGCGCCCGGCATGAAGCGCGCCGGCGGCGGCTCGATCATCAACTTCACCTCCACCTCCTATCTGATCAACCATCCCGATATGCCGGCCTATACCGCCGCCAAGGCGGGCATCCTCGGCCTCACCAAGGGCCTTGCCGGCAAACTCGGCGCCGACCGCATCCGGGTCAACGCGGTGGCGCCGGGCTGGGTCATCACCGAACGCCAGCGCGAGCTCTGGGTGACGGACGAGGGGCTTGCCGCCCATGTCGCCAAGCAATGCATCAAGGACGTCATGCAGCCCGACGACATGGTGGGCACGGTGCTGTTCCTGGCGTCGGACGCTTCGCGCATGCTGACCGCGCAGATGCTGATCGTCGATGGAGGCTTCCTGTGAGTGGCGCGCCCGCGGTCGCCGCGCTCGACTGGGGCACGACCCGGCTCAGGGCCTGGCTGCTCGACGGGTCCGGCAAGGTGCTTGCCGAGCGGCGCGGCGACGATGGGCTGATCACCGCCCGCGAAAAAGGCTTTGCCGGGGTTCTGGAGGGCCACCTTGCCGCCATGGGCGCGCCGGCGGCGCTGCCGGTCATCATCTGCGGCATGGCAGGTTCCCGGCAGGGCTGGATCGAGGCGCCCTACGTCACCGTGCCGGCGCCGATCGGCGCCATCCTGCGCGGCGCCGCCCGCGTCGAGGGCGTGAGCCGCGACATCCGCATCGTGCCCGGCCTCGCCCAGCGCCTGGCCGAAGCGCCCGATGTCATGCGCGGCGAGGAGACCCAGCTCGCCGGCGCCGGTTTGCCGGCAAAGGGCCGCCATCTCGTCTGCATGCCCGGCACGCATTCCAAATGGGTCGCGGTCGAGGACGGGGCGGTCGCGGGTTTTGGCACCTGGCCGACCGGCGAGTTGTTCTCCGTGTTGGCCACGCACTCGATCCTGAAACATTCGCTGGGCGAGCATCCGGCGCCGGTCGCCGCGAACAGCCCGTTCTTCCGCCGATGGTGCGAGCAAGCGCTGAGCGAGGGCGGCGATGTCACCTCAAAGCTGTTTGCGATCCGCGCCGCCGGGCTTCTGCAGGACCTGAAACCGGACGAGGCGGCGGCGTGCCTGTCAGGACTCTTGATCGGCGGCGAGATCGCCTCGGCAAGGCGCCGCTACGGCGCCGGCGATGCGCCGGTGGCGCTGGTCGCCTCCGGCGCGCTGGCTGCGCTTTACGGCACGGCGCTCGGTCTTGCCGGCCTTGCCTTTCGCACTGTCGACGCCGATGAAGCGGTGCGCGCCGGCCTGGTCGAGGCCGCGCGCGAGAACGGCATGATTGGAGGCGCTTGATGATTAAGACCGCACCCTTCCCGAAGCTCAAACGCGGCCTTGTCGCCATCCTGCGCGGCCTGAAGCCTGCCGAGGCGGTGGCGATCGGCCGGGCGGTCCATGACGCCGGCATCGAGGCCATCGAAGTGCCGCTCAATTCACCGGAGCCCTTCGTCTCCATCGCCGGCCTGGTCGAGGCGCTCCCGCAAACCGCGCTGGTCGGCGCCGGCACGGTGCTGACCGCGGCGGACGTCGACGCCTTGCACAAGACCGGCGGACGCCTGCTGGTCAGCCCCAACATCGATGCCGATGTCATGGGCCGCGCCAAGCATCACGGCATGGTGACGATGCCCGGCGTGTTCACGTCCACCGAAGCCTTCAAGGCCATCCGGTTAGGGGCCTCGGCGTTGAAGTTCTTCCCGGCAAGCGTGCTGGGAGCGAGCGGCATCGCTGCCATCCGCGCCGTGCTGCCACCCGCTACGCTGATCGGCGCCGTCGGCGGCGTCTCCGACAAGGACTTTGCCGGCTACAAGGCGGTCGGTGTCAGCGTCTTCGGCCTGGGGTCCAGCCTCTACAAGCCGGGCGCAAGCGTCGAGGATGTGGCGCAGCGCGCCCGCGCCGCCGTCGCCGCCTGGGATGAAGCTTTCGGAGGGGTTTGATGGACGGCGTTTCGGTTTTTTCCGACCATATCTGCGAGCTCGGCGAAGGCCCGAGCTACGATCCCGGCACCGACACGCTGTTCTGGTTCGACATCGTCAACGGCAAGCTGCTCGAAAAGCCGCTCGCCGGCGCGCTGAAGGTCCATGACCTTGGCGTCATGGCCAGCGCCGTCGCCGTCATCGACGACGAGCGCCAGCTCATCGCCACCGAGATCGGCCTGCAGGTCAGGGACGTCAAGACAGGCAGGCTGGCGCTGCACACGCCGATCGAGGCCGACAATCCGGCGACGCGGTCCAACGATTCCCGCGTCCATCCCTGCGGCGCGTTGTGGACCGGCACGATGGGCAAGGACGAGGAGAAGGGCGCCGGGTCGATCTACTGGTTCTTCAGGGGCGAGCTGCGCCGGCTATATTCCGACATCACCGTGTCCAACTCGATCTGCTTCTCGGAAGACGGAACGATCGCTTACTACACCGATACCGCGACCGGCCTGCTGATGCGCGTCGCCTGCGATCCGGCGACCGGCCTGCCGGCGGGCGAGCCGAAGGTGTTCGTCGATCATCGTTCGTCGAAAGGCTATGTCGACGGCTCGGTCGTCGACCGCGACGGGATTCTCTGGAACGCCGTCTGGGGCGGCAGGGCGGTGAAGGCCTATGCGCCGGACGGCACGCTGCTGCGCGAGATCGCGATGCCCGTCACGCAGGCCTCCTGCCCCGCCTTTGTCGGCGGGAACGCCGATCGCCTGGCGGTGACCTCGGCCTGGAAGGGCAAGGACGAGAAGCAGCGCGCTCTCGATCCCCGGGCGGGCATGACCTTCCTGCTCGACATCCCGGTCAAGGGCCGCTTCGAACCGCGCGTGCTGATCTCATAGAGTCAGTGCGCATTATCGCGCAACCGCCCTGGGCTGGTCGGTTTCCCGCAAGCCGATCGCTTGGCTCGTGCGATGGTAGCGGCTGATTCCGTCCGGAGCATTCGATGCCGCACAACGTGCCGACGCTGGTTCTCGTCTATGAACCGGAAAAGCCCTGTTTCGATCGGCTGGTCGCCGACGGCTATCCGAAAGAAAGCGCCATCGAGATTTCCTCCTATCTGGCTCAGTCGACCGATCTTAAGCCGGAGTTCGGCCGGCTCGCCGAGGCCTGCGAAAAGCGCGGCCTCGCTTTCAAGCCGGTCGAGCTCGACGATGCCTCGGTGATGCTGGCGAAGGCCGATCCCGCAACGACGCTGGTCTGGACTTTGACTGACGGCGTCGCCTATTTCCGTGGCGGCGCGGCGCCGGCGCTGGCGCGGCTGAATGGGCTGCGCACTATCGGCGCCGACGATTCCTTGTTCGCGCTCTGCCAGGACAAGCTCCGCTCCGGCGCCGTGCTCGGCGCGCTCGGCCTGCCGGTGCCGCAGGCCGGCCTGGCGCGCAACGGCGCATGGCTGGTCGAACCGCCGGCCTCGCCCAAAGGCTGGTTCGTCAAGCCGAACCGGCTCGGCGCCAAGATCGGCATCTGGCCGGATTCCCGCATCGCCGATCTCGGCCATGCGCTGGAGCTTAGCCGGCGTGTTTTTGCCCATTATCGCGACGACGTCGTCGTGCAGCCCTATGTCGCCGGCCGCAACGTGCGCGCAAGCTTCCTCGGCCTCGAGCCCGAGACCGGCGTCGAGGCCCTGGGCATCTTCTTCGTCGATTCCGGCGGCGACTTCCAGACCATGGCCGACTCGATGGCGCTTTATGGCGACACCGGACAGGCCGCCAGAGACGCTGGAACCTATGCCGAGCCGGAGCTCGAGCCGGTCGGCTCAAGCCAGCCGGCGGCCGACCGGAAAATCCGCGCCATCGTGCAAAGGCTCATTGTCGGTCTTGGCCTGAGGGACGTCTTTTCCGTCGATTTCCGGGTCGAGGCCGACGACACGATCCATCTCATCGAGTTCGAAGTCTGCCCGGGCTTGCCCTGCTTCGATTTCCGCGACTATTGCCGCAGGCAATGGGGCATGAGCCTGGCCGACGCGATGGCGCGGACCGCCGCCAACCGGCTCCTTGCCCCTCACGGACTTGCGGCCCGATAGCCGCGTCTTGACGCGTTCGTGATCGCCTCTACTGTCGCGGCCGTGTCAACGCGAGCCGAGAAATGAATACGACGCCCGTCAGCGTTCAAAGCCTGCATCATCATTTGAAGCGCATGAGCGGACGCGATCCGCATGAGGGGCATCGCGTCGCCACGCCGCTCGAGCTTCTCTTCGACCTGACCTTCGTCACCGCTTTCGGCCTTGCCGCCTCGCAGCTAACGCATGCCCTGGCCGAAGGCCATTATGCGGTCGGGCTGCTCGGCTTCGGCTTCGCCGGCTTCGCGATCTGCTGGGCCTGGATCAACTTCACCTGGTTCTCCTCGGCCTATGACACGGATGACTGGGTCTTCCGCCTGGTCACCATGGTGCAGATGATCGGCGTGCTGGTGCTGGCCATCGGCCTGCCGCGCATGTTCGCCTCGATCGAGCATGGCGAGCATCTCGACAATTCCATCATGGTGCTGGGCTACGTCATCATGCGCGTCGCCATGATCTTCCAGTGGCTGCGCGCGGCCAAGCAGGACCCGGCGCGCCGCGACATCTGCCTGACTTATGTGACGGCCATCGCCATTGCCCAGATCGGCTGGGTGGCGCAGATCCTGATCGACTTCTCGATCGAGACCAGCGCCGCGCTTGCCGTCATCCTGCTGCTGGTCGAGCTTGCCGGACCGGTGCTCGCCGAGCGCAGGAACGGCGGCACGCCCTGGCATGCGCATCACATGGCCGAACGCTACAGCCTGTTCGCCATCATCGCGCTGGGCGAGGGCGTAGTCGGCACGCTGGCCTCGCTGTCGGCGGCGGTCGAGGAACAGGGCTGGAGCCTGGATGCCGGATTGGTGGGCATGGCCGGCATGGGGCTCACCTTCGGCATGTGGTGGGTCTATTACATGCTGCCGTCGGCGCAGGTCCTTCACGTGCATCGCGACCGGTCCTTCGTCTGGGGCTACGGCCAGATGGTGATCGTGGCCTCGATCGTCGCCACCGGCGCCGGCCTGCATGTCGCGGCCTATTTCATCGAGCACAAGGCTCAGATCGGCCCGCTGGCGACGCTGCTGTCGGTGGCGATCCCGCTCGCCATCTACCTCGGCGGAATCTATGCGCTCTACTATTATCTGGTGCAGCGCTTCGACCCGTTCCACATCTGGCTGCTGCTGGCCACGGCGGCGGTCGCAGCACTTGCCGTCATCGCCGCCCTTGCCGGCGTCGACATGGCGGTGTGCCTGGTCATCCTGACGCTGGCGCCGGCGGTCACCGTCGTAGGTTATGAAATCCACGGCCATCGCCACCAGGCGGAAGCGCTCGCCATCGATGCGCGGCACACGCTGCACTGATGGGTTCGGAGCGGTTCACCGTTTCACGGAAACGGCGAACCGCTCTATCTCTTTGTTTTGTCGCAACTCCAGACGGAAGGCTACGGCGAAGTCGCCGAGCCTGACCGTGTCACACTTTTCCTGGAATTGCTCTAAAGCGCGTCACGTTGAACCGGATTCATGCGACGCGCTTTAGGTCCTTGCTTTTATGCATGTCGGCTTCCCAAAACCGAGGTCACTTTTGGGCGACATGCATTAGATACCCTCGACCAGCACGATCTCGCCGTCGGCCACTTTCTGGCGGATGGCGGCGGCGCGCTGGTATTCCGGCGAGTGGTAGCAATCATGCGCCGCGGCCAGTGATTCGAACTCGATGATGACGTTGCGGCCTCGCCCCGGTCCTTCCGCCTTTTCATGCGCGCCGCCGCGTGCAAGGAATTTCGCGCCGAAACGGTCGAAGGCGAGCTTCGCCGCGGCGACATAGTCCTTGTAGCCCTCGGCGTCGCGCACATCGACGCGAGCGATCCAGTATCCCTTAGGCATGCGTTTCTCCCTTGAAAATCACGCCGATTGCATCTCGGCGAGGATCGCCTCGGCCGCGGCAAGGCGGTCCGGCGCCTTGACGATCGGCCGGCCGACCACGAGATGGCTGGAGCCGTTGCGGATCGCCTGCGCCGGCGTCACCACGCGCTTCTGGTCACCATGGTCGCTGCCCGACGGGCGGATGCCCGGCGTCACCACCGCCATGTCGGGTCCGACGATCCGGCGCACCGCCTCGGCCTCCTCCGCCGAGCATACGATGCCGCCCATGCCGGCATGCAGCGCCTGTTCGGAGCGCCTGAGCACCAGCGTGTGCGGGTCGTATTCATAGCCGGCGTCGATCATGTCCTGCTCGTCCATCGAAGTCAGCACCGTCACCCCGAGCAGGCACAGATCGCTGCCCTTGGCCGCCTCGACCGCTGCCCTCATGGTTTTGGGATAGGCGTGCAGCGTCAGCATCGTCATGCCCATCTTGACGATGTTCTCGACGCCCTTGGCCACCGTGTTGTCGATGTCGAGCAGCTTCATGTCGAGGAACACTTTCGTGCCGCCGCTGGCGAGTTCCCGCGCGAAGTCCAGCCCGCCGGCAAAGGCGAGCTGGTAGCCGATCTTGTAGAAGGAAACGGCGCCTTCGAGCTCGCGCACCGCCTTCTCGGCCTCGCTCAGCGTCGGCAGGTCGAGCCCGACGA
>RXJA01000369.1 GCA_003963455.1 Hyphomicrobiales bacterium | reverse complement strand
TTGCCCAGTCGGCGCTTCTGGCCACGTCCAAGCAAACCAGCGTCGTATCGCGCAATGTGGCCGATGCGTCGAACCCGGACTACACCCGCCGCATCGCCGTGGTGACCAGCACGGCGCCCGGCGCCCGAGCGGTGGAGATCCAGCGCGCCACGAATGACCTTCTGTTCCGCCAGAACCTTTCGGCGCTGTCGGCATGGAGCGGCCAGAGCGCGCTTTACAACGGCATGGATCAGCTCGATCTGTCGGTCAACGGGGTCGACAACGCGTCGTCCCCCTCGACGGCGATCGCCAACCTGCAGAAGGCCCTGCAACTCTACGCCACCACGCCGTCGAACCAGAACCTCGGCACCAGCGTCGTCGACGCCGCCAAGCAGGTGGTGAATTCGCTGAACAGCGGCACCAAGGCGATCCAGGACTTCCGCACCCAAGCGGACAGCCAGATCGCCACCGCCGTCGACGACCTCAACTCGCTGCTCGGCCAGTTCCAGGACGCCAACAAAGCCGTCATCTCTGGCACCCGCTCGGGCACGGACGTGTCCGACGCGCTCGACCAGCGCGACGCGATTCTGAAGAAGATAGCCGAGTATGTCCCGGTCTCGACCTTCACGCGTGGCGACAACGACATGGTCATCACCACCAAGGATGGCACGACATTGTTCGAGACGGTGCCGCGCTCGGTGACCTTCACGCCGTCGGCCGGCTACACGGCCGGCACGCCCGGCAACACGATCTATATCGACAATGTGCCGGTTTCGGCCGGCACCGGCGACAACACCACCGCCGACGGCAAGCTTGCGGGCCTCTTGAAGCTGCGCGACGGCGTCGCTTCGACCATGCAGAGCCAGCTGGACGAAATCGCGCGCGGCCTTGTCACCGCATTTGCCGAAACCTCGTCCTCGCAGCCCGACGCGGCCGGCCTGTTCACCTGGTCCGGCGCTCCGGCAATCCCGGCCGCCGGCACGCTGGTCGACGGTCTCGCCGGTTCGATCAGCGTCAACGCCGCCTTTGATCCAAGCGCCGGCGGCAATCCGGCCCTGCTGCGCGACGGCGGCGCCAACGGCGCGGCCTATGTCGCCAACACCACCGGCGGCGCCTCCTATTCGGACCTCCTGATCGGCTATGGCAACAAGCTTGACCAGCCGATGGCCTTCGATACCTCGGCCGGCATCACCGTCAGCTCCGGCGTCTCCGACTATGCCGCCAATGCCATCGGCTGGTTCGAGGGCGTGCGTCAGCAGGCCTCGACCAATGCCGACAGCAAGCAGGCGCTGGCCGCGCGCACGGCCGAGGCGCTGTCCAATGACACCGGGGTCAATGTCGACCAGGAGATGTCCCTGCTTCTCGACCTCGAGCACACCTACCAGGCCTCGGCGCATATGATGAAGACCGTGAGCGACATGCTGGACGCCCTGATGAGCGCGGTGGGATAATTCATGAAAGCGACAGGCGTTTCATCAGCTGCCATTTCCAACGCGCTGCGTTACCAGCAGGCTAAGATGCAGGCCGACCTCGTCAAGGCGACGAAGGAATCACAGACCGGTACGGTCGCCGATGTCGGCCTGGCGCTCGGCAGCCGCACGACCCAGGCCGTCACCTTCCAGCGCGATCTCGACCGGCTGAACGGTATCGTCGATTCCAATGCACTCGTCTCCGCGCGCCTGACATCGACCCAGGATTCGCTCAGCCAGGTCGCCGATACCGCGCAGAGCTTCCTGTCCGCGCTGACCAGCGGTATTTCGGGCGACTCCTCGACCAACATCCTGCAGACCGCCGGCGCCTCGGCGCTGCAGCAGATGACGGGCATCCTCAACACCAGCGTCAACGGCGAATATCTGTTTGCCGGCACCAACACCGACGTCAAGCCGATCGACGATTTCAACGCCGCCGGCTCGCCGGCGAAGGCTGCGTTCGATGCCGCCTTCTCGAGCTATTTCGGCTTTGCCCAGACCGATCCGGCGGCAGCCAACATCACCGCCGCGCAGATGGACAATTTCATCACCACGGCGGTCGAACCGCAATTCCTCGGCTCCGGCTGGCAGGCCAACTGGTCGAGCGCGACCGACGAGCAGATCACCAGCCGCATTTCGCTCAACGAAACCACCCAGACCTCGGTCAGCGCCAACGAGCTGGGCATCCGCAAGCTCGCCATGGCGGCCACCATGGTCAGCAGCATGCTTACCGGCAGCATCAGCGAGGCCGCCCAGAACGCGGTCGTCAGCCGGGCGCAGGCGCTGGTCGGCGAAGCCATCGGCGGCATCACACAGGTGCGGGCCGAAACGGGCCTCGCCCAGCAGCGCGTGTCCGACGCCAGCGACCGCATGAAGACCCAGGTCGACCTCTTCGAGAAGCATATCGTCGACCTCGAAGGCGTCGATCCCGCGGAGGCCGCCACCCGCGTCGCCGATCTGACACAGCATATCGAGACGTCCTTCGCCTTGACCGCGCGGCTGCAGCAACTCAGCCTGCTCAATTATCTGACCTGAACACCCACACCGGAACGCCAGAGCGCCGACGATGTATCAATTCTCCTACGCCGACATCCAGACCGACTCCGTCGCCGACGCCAAGGACCGGGAGCGACAGCTGCTCACCCGCTCGATCGACATGCTGGCCGCGGCCGCCGCCATCGGCACCGATTCGATGGAAGCGGTCGAGGCGCTTCATTTCACCAACCGCGTCTGGACCACCTTCGTCGAGGATCTCGGCTCCAGCGACAACGCCCTGCCCAAGGAGCTGCGCGCCAACCTGATCTCCATCGGCCTGTGGCTGCTGCGCGAGACGGAAGACATCCGTCAGGGCCGCACCAACAATTTCGAAGGATTGATCGAGGTCTCCCAGATCATCCGAGACGGCATCCAATGAGCAACACGCTGAAGATTTCGCTGAAGCCGAACGAGAAGATCTATATCAACGGCGCGGTCATCCGCGTCGACCGCAAGGTCACCATCGAGCTGATGAACGATGTACAGTTCCTGCTCGAAAGCCATGTCATCCAGGCCGACCAGGCCTCGACGCCGCTCCGGCAGCTCTATTTCATTGTCCAGATCATGCTGATCAACCCGGCAGGGGCCGTGGAAGCGCGCGACATGTTCCGCCGCTCGCTGCCGATGCTGATCGCAAGCTTCGGCAACCCGGACATCTGCAAGGGCCTGAAGCAGATCGACCGCATGGTCGGAGAGGACGAGATCTATGAGGCGCTGAAGGCGATCCGCGCGCTCTATCCGCTCGAGCGCACGGCGCTCGAGGACAATGACGACATTCCCGAAACGCCACGCGCATTGGCTGTAGGAGCATAAGATGGCCGTCGACATGACGACAACGATCCCGGTTGGCGCCAACCAGGCCAGCCAGCAGACCTCGAAGACGGCGGTGGACTACCAGTCGTTCCTGAAGCTTTTGATCGCCGAGATGAAGAACCAGGACCCGACCAAGCCGATGGATTCGACGCAATATGTCGCGCAGCTCGCCACCTTCTCCCAGGTCGAGCAGTCGGTGCAGACCAACACCAAGCTCGACCAGATCATGTCTTCGTCGGCGCTGTCGCAGGCCGATGCGATCATCGGCCGCAACATCACGTCGGTCGACGGCAAGACCAGCGGCACGGTGGCTTCGGTGACACTCTCCAGCAGCGGCCTGATCGCGGTGCTGCAGGACGGCACCCAGGTCCCCGTCGGCGCGGGCGTCTCGATCAAGCCGGCCGCCTGAGCAGGTCTCCCGAAAGTGGGGCCGGGTTCGGGACAAGGACATGCCAAGAACAAGAAACCTGAAGCAGGTTGCGTGAAACCTTTTTCACGCAACCTGCTTTAGCCGGTTTCGCGCGAGGCGCAGCCCATGAACGAGGCCGACGCCCTCGATATCGTCCAATACGCGGTGTGGACGGTTCTCACCGCTTCCGCCCCCGTCGTGCTGGTGGCGATGGTCGTCGGCATCGGCATAGCGCTCATCCAGGCGCTTACCCAGATCCAGGAAATCACGCTGACCTTCGTGCCGAAGATCGTCGCCATCATGCTCGTGGTGGCGCTGACCGGCCCATTCATCGGCAGTCAGATCTCGGCCTTCACCAACGTCATCTTCGAGCGCATCGAGCACGGCTTCTGACGTGGGGGCACGTCGGTCGTCGGGGCGGCATTCGTGCAAGCCGGAAGATCGCTTGCGGCTGCGCTTGTTGCAGCTAGATTGTATGCGCGCTGGTATTTGCCGACGCCTTGATTGGGTGATTGTCAGGAAGCGATGCATCAGGCAAGAGCGGCCGGCAGGCCATGTGCGGAATAGCCGGCGTCTGGCGAAAGCGCGGTCCGATCAGCAGCGGCGATCTTTCCGATATCGCCCGCATGATGCAAGCATTGGCGCATCGCGGCCCCGACGATCACGGCAACTGGAACAACGCCCGCCTGGCGCTCGGCCACCGCCGGCTGACCATCATCGATCCATCGCCGGCCGCGCGCGAGCCGATGCTGACCGCGTCTGGCGACGGCGTGCTGTGCTACAATGGCGAGGTCTATAATTTTCGCGCGCTGCGCAGGACGCTGGGGGCGGAAGGCCTGACCTTCCGATCGGTGTCCGACACCGAGGTGGTGCTTCAGGCCCTGCGTCAGTGGGGTCCGCAAAAAGCGGTGCCGCTGTTCGACGGCATGTTCTCCTTCGCCTATTTCGATGCCCGCGACGGCGCCCTTTGGCTCGCCCGTGACAGGCTGGGCATCAAGCCGATGTCGGTCGCCGAAACCGGCGACCGCGTCCTGTTCGCCTCCGAGGACAAGGCGATCCTCGCCTGCCAAGGGTTTCCGCGCCGGATCGACAATCGCGAGCTGACATTGCGGCTGGCCTGGCAGAGCCGCGATTCCAGCTACAGCATCTTCGACGGCATCGAGCGGCTGCCGCCGGCGGGCCTTTGGAAGATCACCGCAGAGGGTATCGAGAAGCACCGCTTCTGGCACGTCCTCGATGTCCTTGAGACCTCGCGTATCTCCGGCGACAGGTCGTCGGACGCCGAGCATGTGGCGACACTTCAAACCCTGCTCGAGGAAAGTGTCGAGCTGCATTGCATCGCCGATGCCAGCCTTGCAACCGCCTGCAGCGCTGGCGTCGATTCCGGCGTGATCACCGCGCTTGCCAAACGCTATAGGCCGGAGCTGCAGGGCTACGTCGTCGACCAGAAGCTCGGCCACAGCGAAGCGCAGGACGCCGAGCGCACCGGTCGCCATGTCGGCGTCGACCTGCGCCGGGTGCCGTTCGACAAGGACCGGTTCCTCGAGCTGTGGCCGCGCGCGGTCTGGCATCTCGAAACCGATGGCTGGCATGCCAGCCACGCCGCGCTGCTGGCGCTTGCCGAGCAATGCCGCGCCGAGGGCGTCAAGGTGCTGCTCACCGGCGAGGGCTCGGACGAGCTTTTCGGCGGCTACAAATGGCAGGCCTCGACGATGCGGCTCTGGCGCCAGTCCTGGCTGCAGCGCCTGTTCCGCTCGAAGACCAGGCGCGACCGCAAATTCGCTGAATTGCGCCGCACCCCGTTCCGCAACTCAATCGGTCGCGGCTCGCCCTCGGATCGCACCATGGCGCTCAGAGCCCTGTCGCCGGAGCTCAATTTCCTGCAGATAAAGCTGTTCGACAGGCTGGAAGGCCTCGAGCCGCTCGATGATCGCGCCTTCCTCGCAAGCTGCTTCTACGACCTCTACTCTCACCTGCAGGACCTGCTGCATCGGCACGACCGGTTGAGCATGGCGGCTTCCGTCGAGCTCAGGGTGCCGTTCCTCGAGAACCGGCTCATCGACTTCGCCCTGCATCTGCCGCGCAGGCAGAAATACCGCGACGGGACCGGCAAGTGGCTGCTGAAAAAGGTCGCCGAACATCATCTGCCCCACGAAAACATCCGTGCGGCAAAGATCGGCTTCGACATGGCGGACGCTTTTTCAGCCGGCACTGAAGGGATGCTGCGCAGCGGTCTGCTGCGCGACGCGATGAAATGGTCGTCCTCCGAACTGGATGACCTGATCGATATGGCAAGGAGCCAGGAAACGTCGCGCCTGCGTCTCGTCGGCATGGAAATGCTGCTCAGGCTTTACATGAACGGCGAGACGCCAGATGGCCTGACCGAGGCCCTGCATGCCGAAACGAGAAACGCGAAATAACCAAAAGTTGGTCCAGACCGGCAAGATGCTTGGTTTAAAGCTTCGCCGACGCATTTTCGCCTTTGCCATCCTATTGTTGGGTCGCACTCTTTGGCGAGTCGCCGGCCCGTCCGGGCGCGGCGAGCCTGTGTAGCGGACAAAGGCGCAATCATGATCGAGGACGAGCCGGAAAGCGAACGCGTCTCCGCGCTGGCGCCGTTCCGGCATGGCATCTTCCGCGCCGTCTGGGCGGCCAGCCTGGTGTCGAATTTCGGCGGCCTGATCCAGGGCGTCGGCGCCGCCTGGATGATGACCACGATCGCCACCTCGTCCTACCAGGTGGCGCTGGTCCAGGCCTCGACCACCTTGCCGATCATGCTGTTCGCGCTCGTTGCCGGCGCCATCGCCGACAGCTTCAACCGCCGCAAGG
>RXJA01000270.1 GCA_003963455.1 Hyphomicrobiales bacterium | reverse complement strand
GGTCGGGCCGGTCGGCGACCCGGACTATGCCGGCCTGCATGGCGACATCGCGCTTTCGCTCTCAGGCGCCAACCCGGCATTGCCGCTCGACGGTTTCTTCGCCGTCAACCCGGCAATGCCGGTGTTTGCGCGCCTGTTCAAGGCGGGCCAGGCAACGGTGGTGCACGCGGCCGCGACCGGCTACCGCGACCGCTCGCATTTCGACGGCCAGGACGTGCTGGAAAGCGGGCTGCCCGGCCCCGGCAATGCCGGCACCGGCTGGCTCAACCGGGCATTGGCCTGCCTGCCGGCCGGCGACAGGATCGCGAAGGCCGGCGGCCTCGCGGTCGGACCATCGACGCCGCTGGTGATCCGTGGCGCCGCGCCCGTGCTCGGCTGGTCCCCGCAGGCCCTGCCGACGCCGGGCGATGCCTTGGTCGAGCGTGTGCTCGACCTCTACGACCATCGCGACCCGGTGCTGGCGGCGGCGTTGCGGAAGGGTCTCGACGCCGACCGGATGGCAATGGGAGACGCACTCGACGGCAAGACGATGAAACCGAAAGGCGGCCTCGACAATGCCGCCGGCATGCGGCAGTCGGCGCAAGGCGCGGCGAGGCTGATGGCGGCCGATGACGGGCCGCGCATCGCGGCGCTCGCCTTCGACGGCTGGGACACGCATGTCAACGAAGGCGGGGCCAGCGGCCGGCTCGCCAATCTGCTCGGCGGCCTCGACGGCGCCTTCGAGGAATTCGAGAAAGGGCTCGGCTCGCGCTGGAAGGACACGGCGGTCGTCGCGATCACCGAATTCGGCCGCACGGCGCGCATCAACGGCACGGTCGGCACCGACCACGGCACCGGCACCGTGGCGCTGCTCGCCGGCGGCGCGATCAAGGGCGGCCGCGTCATCGCCGACTGGCCCGGACTGAAGCCGGCTCAACTTTACGAACAGCGTGATCTGGCACCGACCAGCGATGTGCGGGCGGTGCTGAAGGGACTGCTTGCGGACCAGTTCGGGCTCTCGGCGGCATTGCTCGGCGACAAGGTCTTTCCGGAGTCGGCTGCGGTGAAGCCTATGCGGGATCTGGTGGGGTGAGCAGCGACTTGCCTGTCAGGGATAGGCGCCAGCGCCCGTCATTCGTCATCCACGGGCGGAGCAAGGAGCGAAGCGACGCGGCGCAGACCCGAGGATGACGAAGCTGAGGGGCTTCGGACAATCGCGAACGTTTTCAGGGAATGAACCCGTCGTGTGAGAAGCCAAAGAAAAACGCCCGCGCCGTTTCCAGCGCGGGCGTCGATCCCCTTGACGGATCTTCACCTCCAAAAACCGGGGTGCCAGCGGCCGTGATACCAGAAGCCCGGATGCCAGTGGCGTACATGCATCGGGCGGACGATCACCCGGCCGTTCGGCACGCACCGGCCCCAACGGTTCATGTGCCAGCCGGGACCGCAGCGCCAGCCGATGGTCTCGATCGGCAGCGGCGAGGCACTCGGCTTGGCCATCGGCATGGCCTGCGAGCCGGCGACGGACAGCATCAACGTGCCGGCGGCCAAAGCGATGGGCAGAAAGTGTCTTGTGAACATGCGTTGTCTCCGTAATTCATCCCTACGGCCGTTAAACGGAGGACAGGCGGAAATCCGGCGGAGCGAGACCGATCACATTTTCGTTAGATCCGATCGGCATCTCCGGTACGTGCTGATTAGGCAATCGAGGACTAGCGGCTCGTTTCATCATGCCTTCGGAGGCCGCGCCGTCGCAATGGCAAGCCCAGGCTACCCGACATCAAATTGATCCACATCAACGAGCACGGATGCGTCCCGCACTAAGCTTGACAAGGCTGACAAGAAACGATCGACGGAGATTGTCAAAGCCGAAGGCCAGCTGAAACAGGAGATCATGGCGATGATGATCCGCACGCTCTCTACCTTGGAATGCACGAAATTGCTGGCGGCCAACCGCACCGGCCATCTGGCATGCGTGAAGGACGGACAACCTTACGTCGTATGTTTCAACTACGCTTACGCCGACAGCCATCTCTATGCATTCTCGCTGGAGGGTAAGAAGATCGACTGGATGCGGGCCAATCCCCTGGTGTGCGCCCAGGTCGATGAACACACACAGGGGCGCGGATGGAGAAGCGTGATCGTCGACGGCCGCTATGAGGAACTGCCGGACCGGATCGGCCACAAGGTTCAGCGCGACCATGCGTGGGCAGTGTTGAGCAAGCACTCCGACTGGTGGGAGCCCGGCGCGCTCAAGCCCGTCACGCCTCCCACCTCCGATAGCATGCCGCACGTCTTTTTCCGGATCCTCGTCGAGCAGGTTTCGGGACGAGAGGCGACTGAGTAGGCGATTTCCGACAGTCGATGCACGTATCGTACTCTCGGCTCACTCGTCATCCAATGTTTCCGACGCCGGCGACTTCTGGGTGTTTA
The DNA here is from genome assembly GCA_003963455.1 of Hyphomicrobiales bacterium. GTDB lineage: Bacteria > Pseudomonadota > Alphaproteobacteria > Rhizobiales > Rhizobiaceae > Mesorhizobium. Next base: position 4,169 of record RXJA01000270.1, on the reverse strand, counting down.
TGAAGCCGGGCCACCATCAAGCGTCGCCACCGTCTTAAGCGCGCCGTCGAGCATATCGCCCTTTTCGTCCTTCAGAGCCGCCTCGCGCAGGCGGCGGATCCAGTCGGCGGCATCGGCGCGGCCCTTGAGCATCGGCAGCGCCGAGAGCACGCGGTCGAATTTCGACTGGGCGCGGGCATGGGTGTCGCTGTAGCCCTTGATCAGCCGGCGGCAGTTGAGGATTTCGGTGGCCAAAGCGTAGTCATGGCGAGCATGGCCGAGCGCCAGCCCATACCAGCGCTCCAGATGCTCGGCCTCTATCTTGTGGCGCAGCAGGCGGCGGCGCCAGCGGCGCAGGCCGCCGATGAACCAGAGCATGGCGAAGCCGGTGAAGCTGTCGGTGCGGATGCGGCGGCCGCGATTGATGCGGCGGTCGAGGAAGGCGGCGAGTTTCGGACGATTCTCGATGTAGCTGCCGAGCCCCGCCGGCAGCGTGCCGCAGAATTCCTCGATGCGCGGATGGAAATATTCGGTGACCTGCAGAACCGAGCCTTCCCTGACGCCGACCTCCTTGCGCACGCGCTTGTCGCGGGTCGAGCGCGTCTTCAGATCGGCGACGCGGATCATGTCGTCATAGCACATGGCGTTGGCGAGATGTTTCGCTGCCGCGATCGACAGGGCAAAGTCGCGCGCCGCATCGTCCAGCGCCACCGCTCTGTCCAGCCGATCGAGATACTCGCGGCCATAAGCGATGTCCTGGTAGTCGACGACCTTTTTCAGGCCGCGTCCGGCCATGTCGCGCAACGGCTCCGGCAGCGCCGCGACGCGAGCGGCGAGTTCCTGCCAGCCCTTCACCAGTGCGTCCGGTCCGCTGACCTTCGCAATTGACGTGGCTTCCGGCGCGGCAGGTTTCGCAACTTGCTTCTCGCCCGCCGGCGCGGCCACGATGCCGCGCGCAAGATCATAGGCGGCGCCGAAGGCGGCAAGGCTGGCTTTCACGCCACGGCCGCCGGCGCCGATCGCCTGCTCATAGCTTTCCCGCGTGAACGGCAGCGCGTCGGAACCGCCCAGCGCGCCGAGCAGGCTGGCCGAGATCATCGTGCCGTTGTCGGCGGCGATCTTTTCCATGTCGAAGGCGATGAAGCGCTTGGCCGCCGCTTGCGCCGTCGCGCGCACCTTGTCCGACGAGGCGCGGCCGTCGCCCGGCTCGATCTTTTCCGAGACGGCGGCGATGCGGTGCGAGGACGTAATCAGCGTCGTGCGCTCAGGCGTGACGAAGCCGCGGATGATGGCGCGGCCAGCTTCCATCAGTTCGGCGGCGATCAGGATATCGACGTCGCCCTGCGAGGGCGACAACGCGAAGACCGGCAGCCGGCCGGTGTCGCGGGCCATCTCGATGTAGTAGATCGTCGCGCCCGTGCGCTGGGCGACGCCCGCCACGGAGGTCGACTGGGCTATATAGCCGTTGCGCTCGGCGACGTCGGTGATCCAGTCGGCGAGCACACCGCCGCCCTGGCCGCCGACAGCGAGCACGGCGAGCTTTATCACCCGCTCGTCGTCTGAGGCGCCCGCCTTCGGGCGCAAGGGCGAAGCCTGGTCAAGCATCGGCGAACATCAAACGGCGGCTCTCGCGGCGGCGCTGCAACAGGCCGATCACGGCGCGGCGCGCGTTTTCCAGGAAACGGTCCCAGCGGCCGGGATTGTGGACGACGTCGGCGCGGTAGAAGGACGGGCAAAGCACGGCCGCATCCGCCACCTCACCGCAATTGCCGCAGCCGACACAGTTCTGGTCGATCGCGGCGACCGGATCGTCGCGCAGCGGATCGTCGAGCGACTTCACCGACAGCGACGGACAGCCGGACAGCCGCATGCAGGCGTGGTCGCCGGTGCAGATATCCTCGTCGACGCCGAACTTCGGCTTCACCACGCGCTCGCCGCCCTTGATCGCCTTGTCGACCAGCGGCTTCTCGCGGCGCTGGCGGTTGAGCATGCATTCGGACGAGGCGACGATGACCTTCGGCCCCTTCTCCTCGGTGGTCAGCGCCTCGCGCAGCGCGGCACGCATCTTGCCGACATCATAGGTGCGGTCGATGTGACGCAGCCATTTGACCCCCATGCCCTTCACCGCCTCGTCGATCGGATGTTTTGTCGACTTGGTGCGGTTGTTGGCGCGCGAGGACAGGATGTCCTGGCCGCCGGTGGCCGCGGAGTAGAAATTGTCGACGATGACGATGACGCCGTCATTCCGGTTGAAGACGGCATTGCCGATCGAGGACGTCAGGCCGTTGTGCCAGAAGCCGCCGTCGCCGACGAAGGAGATCGAGCGGCGTTTTGCTTCCGGCGAATTGAAGGCCGAAGCCGAGGCCGGCCCCAGCCCATAGCCCATCGTCGTGGCGCCGAGCTCGAAGGGCGGCATGATCGAGAACAGATGGCAGCCGATGTCGGAGGCGATGTGGTGCTTGCCAAGCTCCTGCTCGACCAGCTTGGTCGCGGCGAAGATCGGCCGCTCCGGACAGCCGACGCAGAAGCCCGGCGGACGTCCAGGCACGACATTGATGAGGTCGGCGGTGTCGACGCCCTCGCCCAGTTTGTTCGGGGCGCGGACCTCGCCCGGCAGCAGATGCGGAGCGTTGGCGCGCAGGAAGGAGCCGATGCCGTCGAGCATGACCTGGCCGGTATACTCGCCGGCCATCGGCAGGTGCTCCTTGCCGACCAGCTTCGTGCCGCGGCCTGCCTTGTGCAGCATCGCGGCAAAGGCCTGTTCGATGTAATTGGGCTGGCCTTCCTCGACGACCAGCACCGCCTGCTTGCCTTCGCAGAACGACAGGAATTCATCGTCGACCAGCGGATAGACGGCGTTCAGCACATAAAGCGGCACGTCGGTGTCGCCATAGGTGTCGGCAAGGCCGAGCCGCTGCAGCGCGCGGATGACGGAATTGTACATGCCGCCCTGCATGACGATGCCGACCGAACCGTGATCCGGCCCGAAGAGCTCGTTGATCTTGCGGCTCTTGATGAAATCGACCGCCGCCGGCCAGCGCTTGGCGACCTTCTCCTTCTCATGCAGGAAGGAGGCGGGCGGCAGCACGATGCGGCCGGTGTCGCGGCGCGGCGCCGAGAGCGCGTCGGCGACCGACATCGGCGGGCGCTTGTTGTCCTTGGCGGTGAAGTGGCCATGCACGTGGCAGCAGCGGATGCGCACCTGCAGCATGACCGGCGTGTTCGAGACCTCGGACAGCTCGAAGCCGTCCTCCACCGCCTTGACGATGGAAGGCAGGTTCGGGCGTGGGTCGAGCAGCCAGACCTGGCTCTTCATGGCGAAGGCGTGGCTGCGCTCCTGCATGATGGAGGAGCCCTCGCCATAATCCTCGCCGACGATGATCAGCGCGCCGCCGGTGACGCCGCCCGACGCCAGATTGGCGAGCGCATCGGAGGCGACATTGGTGCCGACCGTCGACTTGAAGGTGGCCGCGCCGCGGATCGGGTAATGCACGGAAGCGGCAAGCATCGCGGTGGCGGTCGCTTCGGAAGCGCTCGCCTCGAAATGCACGCCGAGCTCGCCCAGGATGTCTTGCGCGTCGGCCAGCACGTCCATCAGATGGCTGATCGGCGCGCCCTGGTAGCCGCCGACATAGCCGACGCCGCATTGCAGCAGCGCCTTGGTGATGGCGAGGATACCCTCGCCGGCGAACTCCTCGCCGGCGCCAAGCCTCAGCTTTTCGACTTCCTTGGCAAAAGACCGTTCGGCCATCTCTGCCTCCTTCCGTTGCCGCTCACCCGTCGCCACGGGGGCGGCGCGTACATTAGAGTCCTTGCTTATGCATGTCGTTTTCCCAAAACCGGCATCCACTTTTGGGCGACATGCATCAAATCTCGTGCTTGCGGATGTTGTTCAGCATTTTCTGCAGCGTCGCGATGAGCGCCGCATATTCGGCATCGTCGACACCGTCGAACATCGCCTCGAAGGCATCATGCATGGCCGGCCAGGCGCGAGTGAACAGCGCGCGTCCGTCATCGGTCAGGAACACATGGCGGAAGCGGCTGTCGGTGACGCCCTGCTCGCGCCGCACCAGGCCCTGCCCTTCCAGCGTGTCGAGCGTGCGGCTCAAGGTCGACTGCTCGATCACCGTATAGACCGAGAGGTCGTTGACGGTGACGCCGTCGGTGACCGAGAGCACGGCCAGCGTGCG
>RXJA01000103.1 GCA_003963455.1 Hyphomicrobiales bacterium | reverse complement strand
CCGGCACGTCGCTGGCGACGATGTCGGAGAACAGCACGATCTTGGCATAGGCGAGCAGCACGCCGAGCTCGGCCCTGGTCAGTGGCTCGCCCCTGGCCTCGCGCTCGGCAAGCGCGGCCGGCGAAGGCAGCGTCTCGACGGCGCGGTCGAGCAGGCCGCGCGCTTCCAGCGCCGTCATGAAGCGGGCCTGGTGCGCGATGTCGGCGAGCCCGCGCTTTCGCGCCAGCGAAAGCGCCAGCGTCTGCTGGTAGTTGTTGGAGAGCACCAGCGCGCTCACCTCGTCGGTCATCTCGGCCAGCAGCTTGTTGCGCGCCGGCCGCGCCAGCGAGCCTTTGCGCATCGCCGACGCCAGCGCGATCTTGATGTTGACCTCGACGTCGGAGCAGTTGACGCCGCCCGAATTGTCGATGGCATCCGAATTGCAGCGGCCGCCATTCAGGCCGAACTCGATGCGCGCCCGCTGCGTGACGCCGAGATTGGCGCCCTCGCCGATCACCTTGGCGCGCACGTCGAGCGCGGTGACGCGTATGGCGTCATTGGCGCGGTCGCCGACATCGGCGTTGCTTTCGCCCGAAGCCCGCACATAGGTGCCGATGCCGCCGAACCACAAAAGGTCGACCTGCGCCTTGAGGATGGCGTTCATGATCTCCACCGGCGTCGCCGTGGTCTTGGACAAGCCGATCGCGGCGGCCGCCGCCTGCGGCAGCGTGATCGATTTCTGGTTGCGCGAGACGATGACGCCGCCTTCCGACAGCTTCGACTTGTCGTAGTCCTGCCACGACGAGCGCGGCAGCGCGAACATGCGCTGGCGCTCGGCCAGCGAGGCCGCCATGTCCGGATCGGGATCGATGAAGATGTCGCGATGGTCGAAGGCGGCGATGAGTTTGGTCTGCGGCGACAGCAGCATGCCGTTGCCGAAGACGTCGCCGGACATGTCGCCGACGCCGACCGCGCTGAAGGGCGAGGTCTGGATGTCGCGGTTCATCTCGCGGAAATGCCGCTTGACCGCTTCCCACGCGCCCTTGGCGGTGATGCCCATCTTCTTGTGGTCGTAGCCGGCCGAGCCCCCGCTGGCGAAGGCGTCGTCCAGCCAGAAGTGATGCTTCTCGGAAATCGCGTTGGCGGTGTCGGAGAAGGTCGCCGTGCCCTTGTCGGCGGCGACGACGAAATAGGGATCGTCAGGATCGCGCCGCACCACGCCGGCCGGCGGGATGACGCCGTCGACGCCGATATTGTCGGTGATCGAGAGCAGGCTTGAGACGAAATTCTTGTAGGCCGAAGTGCCGGCCTCGAAGACCGCGTCGCGGCTGCCGCCGGCCGGCAGGCGCTTCGGGAAGAAGCCGCCCTTGGCGCCGACCGGCACGATGACCGCGTTCTTGACCTGCTGGGCCTTCACCAGACCCAGCACCTCGGTGCGATAATCCTGGGCGCGGTCCGACCAGCGCAGGCCGCCGCGCGCCACCGGGCCGAAGCGCAGGTGCACGCCCTCGACCTCGGAGCCATAGACGAAGATCTCGCGCCATGGCCTGGGCGCCGGCAGTCCCTCGACCGAATGCGAGTCGAGCTTGATCGCCAGCGACTGCCCCTTGGCTTTCGTATCGGCTACGAAATGATTGGTGCGCAGCGAGGCTTCGATGAGGTTGAGGTAGCGGCGGATGATGGTGTCGTCATCGATATTGGGCACCTCCTCCAGCGCGTCCTTGATCTTGGCCTTGAGGTGCTTGGCGGCGACCACGCCGTCGCCTTCCGCCGCCGGCCCGAGCCGGGCGACGAACAGCTCATGCAGGCCGCGCGCGATCTCCGGATAGCGGTTGAGCGCGGCGGCGATGAAATCCTGGCTCTGGGGAATGCCGGCCTGCTGCAGATAGCGGCCATAGGCGCGCAGGATGGTGATCTCGCCAGACCACAGGCAGGCCGTCTGGGCCAGGCCGTTATAGCCGTCATTGTCGACGTCGCCGCGCCAGACGGAGAGGAACGCGTCCTCGAACAGCGCCCCGCCATCGGCGAGGTCTATTCGCGCGCCGTAGCTGTTCTCCAGCTCCATGTCGTGGACAAACACCGTTCCGGCCGGATCGCCGCCGACCTCGAAGGTGCGTTCGCTGATGACGCGGAAGCCGATGTTCTCCAGCACTGGCACGCGCCTCGACAGCGCTACCGGGCTGCCGTGATGGTAGATCTTCAGCGCCGCCTGGTGCGGCTTCTGGTCGGCGTGACGATAGTAGTCGATGGCGATCGGATTGGCGGCGTCGATCCTGGCGATACGCGCGGCGTCCGCCAGCGCCACTGCCGGCGGGAAGCTGTCGCGATAGCTTTCCGAAAAACGCGACGCGATGGCCGCCAGCGCGGCATCCGCCCCGGTCTCGGCCGCGGTCTCCCTGAGCGCGTCGTCCCAGGTTCGCACGATGTCGCGGATCGCCGCCTCGATCGTTGCCTGGTCGATCTTCGGCGTCTTGCCGCCGGAGCGGCCGATGATGAAGTGCACGCGCGCCAGGCCGCCTTCCGGGAAGGCCGGGTAATAGGCCGACAGCCGCCCCTCGAACACAGTCTTGAGATAGGCGCCGATCTTCTCGCGCACGACGCTGTCGTAGCGGTCGCGCGGAACGAAAACGAGGATGGAGACGAAACGGTCGAACTGGTCGGCCCTTACCAGCGCCCGGACGCGCGGCCTCTCGACCAGTCCCAGGATGGCCTCGGCGTGCTTGCGTAGGATCGGCACGGGAACCTGGAAGAACTCGTCGCGCGGATAGCTCTCCAGCACATTGATCAGCGCCTTGCCGGAGTGGTCGCTCGGATTGAAGCCCGACTTGGCGATGATGGTCTCGGCCTTGGAGCGCAGATAGGGGATCTTCGTGACCGAGCGTGTATAGGCGGTCGAGGTGAACAGGCCGACGATGCGCAACTCGCCCGAAAGCGTGCCCTTGGCTGTGTAGGTCTTGACGCCGACATAGTCGAGATAGATGCGGCGGTGCACCACGGACTTGGCGTTGGCCTTGGTGACGATCAGCGGCTCGGGACCATGCAGGAAGGCGCGGATCTCCGGCGTCGTCGTCACCGCCTCGGTCCCGCGTCTCAGCACCAGCACGTCGGGATCGGACAGGATGCCGAGGCCGGGACTGTCGGCCCGTTCGAGCGTGCCGCTCTTCTCGCTGCCGGTATATTTGAACTCACGCATGCCGAGGAAAGTGAAATTGTCGTCTCGCAGCCATTCGAGGAAGGCGATCGCCTCGGTGACGGAGGCTCTATCGAGCGGCACCGGCGCGTAGCGGAACTCGTGGATCGCCTGGTCGAGGCGGGCCTGCATCGGCTTCCAGTCGGTGACCGCGGCGCGCACCTGACCCAGAAGCTTTTTCAATCGCTCCGCCAAAGCCTCGGCCTGGTCGGTCGAAAGGCGGCCGATATGGACGTGGATGACGCTCAACCGGTCATAGCTGTCGTCGCCCCTGGCGTAGCCGGCGTCGCCCAGGATTTCCGCCACGCCGCTCTTGCCGTGCCTGACTGTGATGACGGGGTGTGTGACCAGCAAAGGTTCGCCGGCGCTGTCGGTGACCTCGCCAAGGATGGAATCGAACAGGAACGGCATGTTGTCGTTGACGACGGTGATCACCGTCACGGGTCTGCCCTGGCGCATGACGCCGGACTCGACATCGATGGCAACGATCGAATCGCCCTTCCTGTGCCTGGAAACCGCGCGGCCGGCGAGATCGGCGGCGCGCTCGATGTCTGCTGGTTCGTAGGCGGCGATGTCCTCGGCCGGAGCGCGGGCAAGCAGATAGTCGGCAAGCCTTGCGGGCTTCTCCTCCGCTTTCGCGGCGGCGGCTGCCTTCTTCTTCGGCTTGGATTTCACGCTGGCCATGACGCTTATTCCCTCCCGTCTTATGCTTTTGCGGCTATCGTAGCAGATGACCGCCGTTTCGCGACAAAGGTTTGACGACGCATTAAAAAATTCGAACCGACGCCGTCGCCTTGCAAGGAGAATGACCCATGACCGACAGGATTACCGCGCTCGACCTCGTCCAGGCGGAACTCAGCGAGGCGACGAAAGCCTATTTCGCCAAGTGCAAGGAGAAGCTCGGCCTCGTCCCCAACGTGCTCCTCGCCTACGCCTTCGACGAGAAGAAGCTGCGCGCCTTTACCGACATGTACAATGATCTGATGCTGGGCGATTCGGGCCTGTCGAAGCTGGAGCGCGAGATGATCGCGGTCGCCGTCTCGTCGATCAACCATTGCTATTACTGCCTGACCGCGCATGGCGCGGCGGTGCGCCAGCTGTCGGGCGAGCCGGCGCTCGGCGAGATGATGGTGATGAATTTCCGCGCCGCCGATCTCTCGGACCGCCAGCGCGCCATGCTCGAATTCGCCGCGAAGTTGACGGAAGAGCCGGCCAGGATCGTCGAGGCCGACCGCGCCGCCCTGCGAAAGGCCGGCTTTTCGGACCGCGACATCTGGGACATCGCCTCGACCGCCGCCTTCTTCAACATGTCCAATCGCGTCGCCGCCGCCATCGATATGCGGCCGAACCCCGAATACCACGCCATGGCGCGGTAGGACTTCCTTCTGTCCGCGAGCGCGCCGGGTTCAGCGCGCCGCGATTGCCGCGGCGGCGCCCGCCATCGTCGTGGCGCTGACGCGGTTGGCGATCTTCATGGCGCGCTTGCTCTTGAGGAGCCGGCGCGCCTGCGAAGCGGCCAGCACCCAGGCGAGGTCGATGACGACCAGCACGACAGCCATGGTCAGCGTCAGCTCGACCCAGCCGACAACGTTGACCGAGGCAAGATCGATGATGGTCGGCAGCAGCGCCAGATAGAACATCATGATCTTCGGGTTGCCGAGCGTCACCGCCATGCCGGCAAGGAACAGCTTCAGGGCCGAGTCCTCGCGCGGCATCTCGCCTTCCTTCGCCTCGACCGGCGCCGTCCACATCTTGAACGCCAGCCAGGCGAGATAGGCGACGCCGACCCATTTCACGACGACGAAGGCGTAGTGAAAGGTCTGCGCCACGACAGCCAGCCCGAAAACGGTCAGTGACAGCCAGATGGCCTCGCCGATCCACATGGCTAGCAGGAACGGGAAGACGTCGCGAAACCCCTTCGAGATCACGCGCGCCACGATTGCCGCGATCGACGGGCCGGGCGAGCCGGCGGCGACGAACAAAGCGGCGGCAAAGATCAGCAGCGAGGCGAGATGCATGGGGCGCTTCCTACAAGATGGAAAGAAACGATAGCCGATCGGAGTGGATCTGGCACGCCCGGCAAGGCGCGATCGTTGATCAAGGCGACAGTAACTGCCAACGCCGGCGCTGCCCCTCATCCGCCCTTCGGGCACCTTGTCCCCGTAAACGGGGCGAAGGGACGCCCTCGCTGCAGGCCTCGCCAATCACCGGCGCTGCAGGAGAAGTGCCGGCATTGCTGCTAGCCCATTTCTCCCCGTTCACGAGAAGAAATGGGCGGCAGGGCAATGAGGGGCGGCGCCGACCTCGGTGGTTTGTCGCTTGCCCCTCCGCCATCCTACGTCTAGAAAGCCCGCCCGACATCCATTTCGAGCATCACTTTGCCTCAGTAACCGCCGGTCTCGCTAACTCCTCTGAATGCACCGCAGGCGCAGCCATTGGCGCGTCTGCTCCACATCATGTGTTCTTCAGGCGGCGGTTCGAGACCGGTTTGGCATTGCTGAGCCGCTGCGTGTGACCCACGCCGACGCCTGACTTCCAACTTTCGCCACGCCGTGCCCATGAGGGGCTCTCGGACATTGCAGGCCTGAGGGACTTCCCGACGGGAAGGGCCTACCGGCATGTCTCCTACCTTGCGTGTCCACTGGACAATCTCGCCCGCAATCGCGCCTCGACCTCTCATCAACTGCAATCGGTGCGGCGGCGTCAGACCGTATCAATGCGGCGAAAAATTCCGCGTCAACGCCAACGGCAAACGCATCGACGTCTGGCTGATCTACCGCTGCTCCGTCTGCGATAACTCGTGGAACTTCACCATCCTGGAACGGCGAAACCGCCGCGACATCGAGCCAGCGCTGCTCGCCGCGCTTGAAAGCAACGATCCGGCGCTTGTGCGGCTCCACGCCTTCGATAGCGCCGCGCTGCGCGACCGAACCGGCAGGATCGAGGAATTTCCCGATGTCGCGATCCGGAAGGAGCTTCGGGACAGCGCGACGGAAAACGCGATCGCGCTGGAACTCAGGCTTCGGCTCGACGGCACCACGCCTTTGCGGCTGGACCGCTTGCTCGCCGGCGAACTCGGCCTTTCGCGATCAAGGCTCCAGGCGCTGGACGACCGCGGGCGGCTGGCCGTCGAACCGGATGGCGCCATGGCCTTGCGCAAGCCGGTTCGTGACGGCCTGGCGGTGCGCATCGATCTGGCCGGCGAGACCGATTGCGGCGCTGTCCTGTCGGCCGCATGCAGCTGAAACGAAAAGAGGGAGCCGACGCTCCCTCTTTCGAACCTTGTCTGGAGGCTTACGCCGCGCCCATCACCTTGGCGGCCTTCTCGAAACGCTTGCGCTCGTTCGGGTCGAGATAGAGCTTGCGCAGCCGAATGGTCTTCGGCGTCACCTCGACCAGCTCGTCGTCCTGGATCCAGGCCAGC
>RXJA01000382.1 GCA_003963455.1 Hyphomicrobiales bacterium | reverse complement strand
GCGGTGGTGATGAGGCCGATATGCTTCGTCACGCCGGCAAGCGCGGAAAGCAGCGTCAGTGGCTCAAGGCGGGCATTGGCGTAATGCGCGACGCCGCTCTTCACCGAATCCCAGATCGACACGTGGTCGGCGACGAAGATCGTGTCGATCCTGGCGCGCTCGGCAGCCTGAACCAGCTCGCGATAGTAATCAAAGCCAAGCACCTCCCGGCCGGGCGCGCGCGGGTGCCGCCACGACATGCGGTGGTCGCCCTGCGGGTTGAAGAAGAACGCGCTTAGGATCAACTGATTTCGCGACATGCTGGCCTCCTTGCAAATCCACGGGGAGAGACACGGACGCCGCATTGCCCGGCAGAACCCATGACCTCCAATTTGCAAAAGGCTAGATTGCGCTCGGCATTAATTCGAGTAATTTTATAGAGATAATATACTAAGTGAGCGGAAGCGATTGCCCTTGATTAGGGCACCGGCAGAAAGCGATTTCGAGGTCTTGATGTCCCCTTCGGTGCTGAACGTGGAGAAACTTTCCATCGCCTATGGCGGAGAAAGAGGATGGCAATCCGCCGTCAACGGCGTGTCGCTCGCAATAGGCCAGGGCGAAGCGTTGGGACTGGTTGGCGAATCCGGCTCGGGCAAAAGCTCGGTGGCGATGGCCATATTGCGCTACCTGCCCGGTAATGCGCGCCTGGCGGCTTCGGCACTCGAGTTCCAGGGCCGGGAAATCCGCGGGCTGTCCGGCGAAGAGCTGCGCGGCCTGCGGGGGAACCGTATCGCGGCGGTCTACCAGCATCCGGGCGCCGCGCTCAGCCCGGCGATGACGATCGGCCGGCAGATCGGCGAGACGATCATGCGCCATCGCCCGGTGCGGCACGAGGAAGCGCGCTGGCGCTCGACCGAATTGCTCAGGCGCGTGCGGGTCGCCAATCCGGAGCGGGTGCTCGATCTTTATCCGCACGAATTGTCCGGCGGCATGCAGCAGCGCGCCAACATCGCGATCGCGATCGCGCTCGACCCGGCGCTGCTGGTGCTGGATGAACCGACGACGGCGCTCGACGCCAGCGTGCAGTCGGAGGTGATCGCCATTCTCGACGATCTGCGCCGCGACCACAAAACCAGCATTCTCCTGATCAGCCACGACATCAACCTGATCCGCCGCTCCTGCGACCGCGTGGCGGTGATGCAGTCGGGCGCCGTGGTCGAGAGCGGCAGTGCCGAGGATGTCTTCGAAAACCCTGCCCATGCCTATACCAAGGCGCTGATCGCCTCGATCCCGGCGCTCAATTTCACCAAGCGGGATGGGCGGCTGGCCGAGACCGGCACGGCGTGCCCCACCCAGCCGGTCGCTCGCCAGACCGGTCCGGGCGCGGAGCGCCAGACTGCGATTGCCTGCAAAGGCATCAGTCATTCGTTCGGCACGCAGTCGGTGCTGCACAATGTCGACCTTCGCATTGGCCAAGGCGAAACCTTCGGCCTGATCGGCGAATCCGGCTCGGGCAAATCGACGCTGGCGCGGATCGTCACCGGGCTGCAGACGCCGAGCCAAGGGTCGGTAGAGCTGTTCGGCAGGACGGTCGCGGCACGCGCCGAGAAGCGCGCGGCCGGCGAGCGGCGCGACGTGCAGATGGTCTTCCAGTCGCCCGACCGCACGCTCAATCCGCGCCACCAGATCGGGCGGATCATCAGCCGGCCGCTGCGGCGGCTTGCCGGCCTTGGCCGTAGAGATGCGAAGAACCGCGTCGCCGACCTGCTGCGCTCCGTCCGACTGGCGGATACGACCGCGGAACAGAAGCCACGCTCGCTTTCGGGCGGCCAGCGGCAGAGGGCGGCAATCGCGCGCGCCTTTGCCGGCGCGCCGAAAGTGGTGGTGCTGGACGAACCGACCTCTGCGCTCGACGTCTCGGTGCAGGCGACGGTGCTGAACCTGCTCAACGACCTGCAGCGCGACAGGGACACGACCTATCTGTTCATCAGCCACGACCTCAGGGTGGTGCGCTACATGGCCGACAGGATCGGCGTGCTCTATCGCGGCCGGCTGGTCGAGACCGGCACGTCCGAACAGGTTTTTCGCGGACCCAACCACCCCTACACGAAGCTGCTTTTGGCGGCATCCTCAGACGCGGCGCCGAGCACCGCGCTTGAGGCCGGATATCCGACCGTGAGCACCTCGGCCGGCGGCTGCGCATTTGCCGACCGTTGCCCGCTTGCCAAGCCTGCGTGCCGGGAGGCGGAGCCTGCCTCAACCGATATCGGCGATGGCCATCTGATCGCATGCTGGCGAACGGATGCGCTCTAGCTCTTTGTTTTGACGCAATTCCGGACGGAAGACCGTTCACACTTTTCCTGGAATTGCTCTAGCCGATACGATCGCCGCTCTTCGGATCGAAGAGGTGCAGCGCCGCCGGATCGGCGGCGAGGCGGACCGTGTCGCCCGGCTTGACGTCGCTGCGACCCATCACGAAGACGCATATCTGCTGGTTGGCCAGCCTGACATAGAACTGCGTCGACAGGCCGAGCGGCTCGACCACCTCGACCTCGGCCTTCAGCGCGCCGTCGTCGACCAGCTTGATGTGCTCGGGCCGCAGGCCGATGGTGAGCGCATCGCCGTCGCTCAGCGGCAGGCCATCGGGCAATCCGAGCTTCTGTCCATCGGCGAGCACGGCGTCGACCTTGCCACCTTTGGTGACCTTAGCCGGCAAAAAATTCATGCCGGGCGAGCCGATGAAGCCGGCGACGAAGGTATTGGCCGGTCGGTCGTAAAGCTCCAGCGGACGGCCGACCTGCTGCACATAGCCGTCATGCATGACGACGATGCGGTCGGCCATCGTCATGGCCTCCACCTGGTCGTGGGTGACGTAGACCGACGTCGTCTTGAGCTGCTGGTGCAACGCCTTGATCTCGGCGCGCATGTGGACGCGCAGCTTGGCGTCGAGGTTGGACAGCGGCTCGTCGAACAGGAACACCTTCGGGTCGCGCACGATGGCGCGCCCCATGGCGACGCGCTGGCGCTGGCCACCGGAAAGCTGGCGCGGCAAGCGGCCGAGGAAGCTGTCGAGGCCGAGCCGCTTGGCGGCAGCACCCACGCGACCATCGATCGTCGTCTTCTCGGCCTTCTTCAGCATCAGGCTGAAGCCCATATTCGACGACACATCCATATGCGGATAGAGCGCGTAGGACTGGAACACCATGGCGATATCGCGGTCCTTGGGCGCGACGTCGTTGACCAGCCGCTCGCCGATATGGATCTCGCCGCCGGTGACCTCTTCCAGGCCGGCGATCATGCGCAACAGCGTGGACTTGCCGCAGCCGGACGGGCCGACCAGCACGACGAACTCGCCGTCGGCGATTTCCAGATCGACGCCGTGCAGGATGCGCAGCGCGCCATAATCCTTCTCGACGTTTTGCAGCGTGACGGAAGCCATCTTTTATCCTTTGACCGCGCCGGCGGTGAGGCCGGTGACGAGATAGCGTTGCAGGAAGGCGAAGAAGACGCAGACCGGGATCAGCGCCAGGATGGAGGCCGCCATCATCTGCCCCCAGTCGACCGCGAATTTGCCGATGAAGGTGAGCAGGCCGACGGCGAAAGTCTTCTGCTCGTCACTGGAGATCAGCATCAGCGCGAACAGCAATTCGCTCCAGGCGGCGGTGAAGACGAAACCGAGCGTCGCGCCCATACCCGGCAAGGTCAGCGGCACGATCACCCGGCGCATGGCCTGCGCGCGCGTGCAGCCGTCGATCATCGCCGCCTCCTCCAGGTCCCTCGGGATGCCGTCGAAGAAGGACTGCATGAGGAAGGTGGCGAAAGCGGTGTTGAAGGCGGTGTAGATGATGATCAGCCCGATCAGGCTGTTGGTCAGCCCGAGATCGCCCATGATGCGGTAGATCGGCGGGATGACCATGACCAGCGGGAAGGTCTGGGTGAGGAGCAGCAGGATCGCCAAAGTCGCCTTGCCGCGGAAGGTGAAGCGAGACATGGCGTAGCCGGCAAGCGTGGCAATGACCGTGACAAACGCCGCCGTCGACACCGAGACGATGACGCTGTTGAGGAAATAGCGCGGGAAGTCGGAGGCTTCGAGCACGGTGGCGAAGTTCTTCAGCGTCGTCTCAGACGGCCATAAGGTGATGCCTTCGGAGTAGAGCAGGCGCTCGGGCGTCACCGAGATCTTCAGCGTCCAGAAGATCGGGAACAGCGCGAAGATCACGTAAGCGGCGATGGCCGCGTAGAGTCCGACGCCGCCGAGAAGCCGTGAAGAAGTGGAGCGACCGGCGATCATCAGACATGCCTCACAAGCACGCGGCGGATGGCGATCAGCGCGATGGCGTAGGCAATCAGCAGCACCAGAAGCAGCACCGCCACGGCCGAAGCGTAGCCCTTGTCCAGCGACTTGAAGGCGCTGACATAGATGTAGACCGGCACCGTGCTGGTGGAGCCCGCCGGTCCGCCCTCAGTCATGACGAAGATCAGGTCGGCGAAAGTGGCGATCCAGATGGTGCGGAGCATGACGGTGATGACGATGGTCGGCGCAAGGAACGGCAGCGTCACCTTGGTGAAACGCTGCCAGGGCGAGGCGCCGTCGATGGCTGCGGCCTCATGCAATTCGGTCGGGATCGACTTCAGCGCCGCGAGCAATGTGATGGCGAAGAAGGGGATGCCGAACCAGATGTTGGCGATGATCGGCCCCCACATGGCGGTGGCTGGATCGGAAAGGATATTGGTTGGCTCGGCCTTCAAGCCCAGCGCGAACAGCCAGTGCGGCAGCGGCCCGATGATCGGGTTGAACAGCCAGGCCCAGGTGAGGCCGGAGAGGAAAGACGGAACGGCCCAGGGCAGGAAGACAACGGCCTGCACCACCTTGCGGCCGTAGAAAGGCTTGTCGAGCAGGAGGGCCAGGCCAAGCCCCAGGAAGAACTGGAAGAACAGGCTGGCGACCGTCCACCACAGCGTGTTGATCAGCGCCTGGCCGAGCACCTGGTCGGAGAACATCGCCTGGTATTGGGCAAGGCCGACATATTGCGACTTGAAGGCCGAGAATTTGCGGAAGGAATAGCTGATGCCGATGATCAGCGGCACCAGCAGCACCAGGACCAGAAGCACGATAGAAGGCGAAAGATAGAGCCACGGCTCGATCGCGGCCCTGCTCAGCCGTTGCTTTCGCGGCCGGGCGGCGGATCGGATTTCAGACACTGCGTAGGTCATGATTTTTGGCTCTACGGTGAGGTGTGAGTGCCGGCGCAGGCGACAGCGTCCTTCTCCCCGTTCAACGGGGAGAAGATGCCGGCAGGCAGATGAGGGGCGGCGCTAGCTTCTCAGAAGTCGGCGCTACCCCTCATCCGGCCCTATCGGGCCACCTTCTCCCCGTTGAACGGGGAGAAGGAAAAGGGGCGTCACTTCTTGTTCTTGGCCAGCCAGTCCTGCTGTTCCTTGGTCAGGAACTTGGCCCATTCGTCGGCCACGTCCTTGGCCGGCTTCTGGCCGAGCAGCACTTCCTGAAAATTCTTGATCGCCACCTGGTCGACGAAGTTGCCGAGATTTTCCAGATGGGTCGGCGGCGTCACCATTTCATATTTCGAGCTGTCGCTGAGTTCGGTGAACCAGCCCTTGAACTGCTCGGTCTTGAAATGCGCGTCCTGATCGGCGCCGTTGTGGATCGGGATGACGCCGACTTCCTTGGCCCATTCCAGATTGTCCTTGGGCGACAGAAGTGTGGCCATCAGCTTCCAGGTCTCGTCCTTGTGCTGCGAGTTGGCGAACATCGCCCAGCCGGCATAACCCAGCGTGGGATAGGATTTGCCGCTCGGACCCACGGGAAGCGGCGCGACTGCAAAGTCGTCGGCACTCATCTTGTCGGCGATGCCGAGCAGCGCGTCCGGGTCCTGGTTGAGCATGGCGCAGGTGCCGGAATAGAAGCCGGTGACCGTTTCGTTGAAGCCCCAGCTCACGGCATCCTTGGGCGCCAGGCCGTTCTTGTACATGTCGGCCAGCATCTGCAGGCCCTTGACCGAACCCTCGTCGTTGATGGTCGACACACCGTCGTCGGTGAAGTAGCCGCCCTTGCCGTCGGCGATGTTCATGAACATGTGCATGCCGTTGAAGGCGCCGGGGCCGCCGCGCAGGCAGTAGCCGTATTTGCCGGGGATGGCCGAGATCTTCTTGGAGAAGTCCACGAACTCGTCGAGCGTTGCCGGCGGACGGTCGAGACCGGCTTCCTTGAACAGCTTCTTGTTCCAGAACAGCGCGTTCACATAGTAGCCGTAGGGGATCATGAACTGGGTGTTGTTGACGGTCGAGCCGAACTGCTTGGCGCGGTCGCCCAGCGTCTTGGCGTCATCCCATTTGGCCATGTAGGGGCCGAGATCCTCTAGCTGGGCATTGTTGGCATAGAGGCCCATCCAGCGTTCGGGCATCTCGACCACGTCGGGCGTGTCGCCAGCCTGCACCATGGTGAGGAATTTTTCGAAGGCCTGGCCCCAAGGCAGCGAGACCACCTCCACCTTGATCCCCGGATTGGCGCTCTCGAACTCGGCGATCTGCTTCTTCAGGAATTCGGTGCGCGGCGGGCTGGTGATGACCT
>RXJA01000336.1 GCA_003963455.1 Hyphomicrobiales bacterium | reverse complement strand
AGCGTGCTCAAGGTCGGCGACATCGTGCTCGACCGCGAATCGCACCGCGTCTACCGCAAGAAGAGCGAGATCAGGCTCGGGCCGACCGAGTTCCGCCTGCTCGAATTCATGATGCGCCATCCTGGCCGCGTGTTCTCGCGCAGCCAGTTGCTCGACAATGTCTGGGGCGAGACGATCTATATCGACGAGCGCACGGTGGACGTCCATGTCGGACGCCTGCGCAAGGCCGTCAACAACGGCCGCATGCCGGACGTCATCCGCACCATTCGCGGGGCGGGTTACGCGATCCGAGAGGATTAGGGATACGCTGATATTCAGGTGAAGCCGGCCTGCGAATGGTGGCTTCCTGCGCTTCCGGTACTCACGTACCTAAAGTACGCTCCGTTCCGGTTCTCGGAATCCACCATTCCCGACTCGGCCTGACCTGAACCTCAGCATATCCCAGCGCATGCACTCGCCGCTAGGCGACGTGCTTGCCCGCTCTTGCCTGCACGCCCGGCGCGAAGATCTCCTGGTCGACGAAGGTCAGCGCGCGCATGGCGCAGCCTTCGCGGATCAGCGGCAGTTCGTTCGGCTCGGTGTCGAAGGAGATCGATCTGGAGTGCTGGCCGCCGGCGGTCTGGGCGATCGCTTCCCTCAGCGCCGGCTCGATCAGGTCGAAGGCGGCCGCGCTGACGCCGACCATGGCGACGGGCGCCGGGTCGATGAGGGCGAACAGACTGCCGAGACCGAAGCCAAGCGCCTCGCCCGCCCGGCGGTAGGCTTCGCGCTCCGGCCCGTCCTCCTGCCTGGCCCTTGCCGCCAGCGCCCGCATGTCGGCGTCGCCGACGTCGGTCGGCGTGGCATCCTCGCTTATTCCCATGGCGCTGCGCCAGATCGCATAGTTGCCGGCATAAGCCTCGACGCAGCCGCGGCGGCCGCAGCGGCAAAGCGCCCCGCCCGGCCGATGGATCATGTGGCCGAACTCGCCGCCGGAGGAATGCGTGCCCATGAAAAGCTCGCCCTTCAGCACCAGGCCCATGCCGATGCCGTGCGACAGGAGGATGGCGATGAAATTGTCGCGATAGCGCTCGGGATCGCGCCATTGCAGCGCCACCGCCATCATGTTGCAGTCGTTTTCCATCGTGGCCGGGATGCCGAATTCCGTCTCCAGGATGTCGGCGAAGGAAATGTCGGTCAGAGGCGTGATCGGCGACCACAGCATGGCGCGCGCGTGGGAATCGGTGATGCCCTGAATGCCCATGGCAATGCGGGCGACGCTGCCGACATCGAGATCGGGATCCTCCAGCCGGCGCCTGACGATGGCGACGCATTCGCCGATCAGCTCGTCGCGCGGCATGGTCAGCGTGTCGAGGCGGCGCTGCTCCTCGGCAATGACCTGGCCGGCATAGTCGATGACGGCGACAGAGAGGAAGTTGAGCGACAGCACCACCGTCAGCACCGCGGCGGCTTCAGGGTTGAGCGCAAGACCGATCTGCGGCCGGCCGCGTTTCAAAGCCGTCGGCTCGTTGGCCCTGCTTTCCGTGAGAATGCCCTCCTGGATCAGATCGGCGGAGATCGCCGAAATGGTCGAGTGGCTGAGCCCGGTGGTGGCGGCAATCTCCGTCCGCGACGGCTGGCCGGCGCGGCGCACGGCCGCGATCACCATGGCGCGATTGCGCCGGCGCAGGTCGTCGTGGCGGATTCCGACCGACATTGTCTCGCACGTCCTCCCGGTCGTCGCGGCCTTGTGATGATGCCTTGGCCTGTCGCCGACACGCTAGGGATAGTGGCAGATGCCAAAGCCCATGTCATTATTTATTGCGAATGTCGAAAAAATGCCCGACCCCATCAAAAGCCATCAGAATCTCGGTTGACAGGGCCGTTTTGCTGCACCACTATTTTTTTGAGGCTCGAAAAAAAGCCTCTGTGCCGGCCTTCGGGCCAGTCTGGGTCGCGCCACGGAGGGCGCAGGGAGGATATCATGAAGAAATTCGCAGCCGCCATTCTGGCGGGCGTTGCCATGTCGCTGACGCTCGCGTCGGTCGCCGAGGCGAAGGACAAGGTGATCGGCGTCTCGTGGTCGAATTTCCAGGAAGAGCGCTGGAAGACCGACGAAGCGGCGATGAAGGCCGCCATCGAGGCCGCCGGCGACAAGTATATTTCGGCTGACGCGCAGTCCAACCCGGGCAAGCAACTGACCGACGTCGAAAGTCTGATCTCGCAAGGCGCCAACGCGCTGATCATCCTGGCGCAGGACGCCTCGGCCATCGGACCGGCGGTGCAGAAGGCGCTGGACGAAGGCATCCCGGTCGTCGGCTATGACCGCCTGATCGAGAACAAGGACGTGTTCTACCTGACCTTCGACAATAAGGAAGTCGGCCGCATGCAGGCCCGCGAGGTGTTCAAGGTCAAGCCGGAAGGCAATTACGTCTTCATCAAGGGCTCTGGCGCCGATCCGAACGCCGATTTCCTGTTCTCGGGCTCGATGGAAGTGCTGAAGGAAGCCATCGACAGCGGCAAGATCAAGAATGTCGGCGAGGCCTATACGGACGGCTGGCTGCCCGCCAACGCGCAGAAGAACATGGAGCAGTTCCTGACCGCCAACGACAACAAGGTCGACGCGGTCGTGGCGGCCAATGACGGCACCGCCGGCGGCGTGGTCGCCGCGCTGACGGCGCAGGGCCTTGCCGGCACCGTTCCGGTCTCCGGCCAGGACGGCGACCACGCGGCGCTCAACCGCATCGCGCTCGGCACGCAGACCGTGTCGGTGTGGAAGGACGCGCGCGAGCTCGGCAAGAACGCCGCCGAGATCGCATCGCAGCTCGCCGACGGCAAGAAGATGGGCGACATCGCCGGCGCCAAGGACTTCACGACGCCCGGCGGCAACACCGTCAAGTCGCTTTTCCTGACCCCGATCGCGATCACCAAGGACAATCTCAACGTCGTCATCGACGCCGGCTGGATCAAGAAGGACGAAGTCTGCGCGGGCGTTGCCGCCGGCAGCGTCAAGGTCTGCAACTGAAGCTTTGCCGACTTCGATCGAAATCCTAGCGCCGCGGGCAGGAGCGGTTCAATGAACCGCTCCTGTTCTTTGTTGCCGCAATCCCGGACGGAAGGCTACGGCGAGGTGGCCGAGCCCAACCGCTACGCCCTTTTCCTGGGATTGCTTTGAAGCCGCGGCGTTTTCTCAAAAAGATTTGTGTTTCCGCCCCTGGCGGATAGCTTCTAGGCTTGGTCCCGGCATCCGCGCCAGACGGCAAGCCGGCGGGAGGAAATCATGACCGACACGACGTCTACCCCCCAGGCGGACACCGCGCGTGCATCGGAACTAAACGCCGTCGCCAGGTTCCTGAAGGCGACCGAGCTCGACACCCGCATGCTCGGCATGATCGGCGCGCTGTTGCTGATCTGGATCGGGCTGCATGTGATCTCCAGCCTGCGCCTCGGCGTCAATCCGCTCGACTTCGACAGCCGCACGTTCCTGACGCCGCGCAATTTGTGGAACCTGTCGGTGCAGACCTCGGCCGTGGCGATCATGGCCTCCGGCATGGTGCTGGTCATCGTCATGCGCAACATCGACCTGTCGGTCGGATCGGCCGAAGGCGTGATCGGCATGGTCATGGGCTTTGCCCAGGTGCATTTCCTGGTTCGCTTCGTCGGGCTCGAGCTGGGCAATCCGTGGATCTGGATCCTGGCATTGCTGATCGGCCTGGCGCTCGGCCTCATCATCGGCGCCTTCCAGGGCTTCATCATCGCCTATCTCGAAGTGCCGGCCTTCATCGTGACGCTGGGCGGCCTGCTGGTATGGCGAGGCGCCGCCTGGTGGGTCACCAGCGGCCAGACGGTGGCGCCGCTCGACGCCACCTTCCAGCTGATGGGCGGCGGGCCGGCCGGCTCGATCGGCGCCAGATGGAGCTGGGTCGTCGGCATCGTCGCCTGCCTGGCGGTGGTCTTCATGCATTTCAACGGCCGTGTGCAGCGCAAGCGCTTCCGCTTCCCGCTGCGTCCGATCTGGGCCGAGGCGCTGCTCGCCACGGTCACCTGCGCGATCATCCTGGGCGCGGTGTGGCTCGCCAATTCCTATCCGTGGCCGGTCGGCATCGTGAACCGCTACGCCGCCGCCAACAACATCACCGTGCCCGAAGGCGGGCTGTTCATCGCGCATGGCATCGCCATTCCGGTGCTGATGGCGGTCGCCGTCGGCCTGATCATGACCTTCGTCACCAAGCGCACGCGCTTCGGCCGCTACGTCTTTGCCATCGGCGGCAATCCGGAAGCGGCCAACCTCGCCGGCATCAACACGCGCTGGATCACCATGAAGGTGTTCATGATCATGGGCGTGCTGGCCACGATCGCGGCGGCGATCTCGTCGGCCAGGCAGAATTCCTCGACAAACGTGCTGGGAACGCTGGACGAACTGCTGGTCATTGCCGCTGCCGTCATCGGCGGCACCTCGCTCGCCGGCGGCTCCGGCACCGTGCTCGGCGCCATGCTCGGCGCGCTTCTGATGCAGTCGCTGCAGTCCGGCATGGTGCTGCTCGGCGTCGATTCGCCGCTGCAGAGCATCGTCGTCGGGGCCGTGCTGGTCGTCGCGGTGTGGCTCGACACCCTCTATCGCAAGCGCGTCTGAGCGGACGAGATCATGCTCAAAGATGGACCATGGGAGGAGAACCAACATGGCTGAAAAATCCGCTCCCGCCGGCGTTCCGCTGGTCGACATGCGCAACATATCGATCGCCTTCGGCGGCATCCGCGCCGTCGACGACGCCTCCGTCGATCTCTTCCCCGGCGAGGTGATGGCGCTGCTCGGCCACAACGGCGCCGGCAAGTCGACACTGATCAAGATCCTGTCCGGCGCCTACAAGCGCGACAGCGGGCAGATCTTCATCAATGGCGAGGAGGCTTCGATCTCGAACCCCCGCGACGCCAAGAGATACGGCGTCGAGACGATCTACCAGACGCTCGCGCTGGCCGACAATGTCGATGCCGCGGCCAATCTCTTCCTTGGCCGCGAGCTGATGACGAGCTGGGGCACGCTCGACGACGTGGCCATGGAAGCCGAGGCGCGCAAGGTGATGGGCCGGCTCAATCCGCGCTTCCAGCGCTTCAAGGAGCCGGTGATCAAGCTGTCGGGCGGACAGCGGCAGTCGGTGGCGATCGCGCGCGCGATCCTGTTCAACGCCCGCATCCTGATCATGGACGAGCCGACGGCGGCGCTCGGCCCGCAGGAAACGGCCCAGGTCGGCGAGCTGGTCAAGCAGCTCAAGGCCGAAGGCATCGGCATCTTCCTGATCAGCCACGACATCCATGACGTGTTCGACCTCGCCGATCGGGTCTGCGTGATGAAGAACGGCCAGGTGGTCGGCACCGCCCGCACGACCGACGTCACCCAGGATGAGGTGCTCGGCATGATCATCCTCGGCAAATGCCCGCCTGGCGCCATCCCGGGGCCCGGCGCGCTGAGGATCGCGGCTTGAGGCGGTGAATTAGCCGGCTGCCGGCCGCCGGCTCCTGTGCCAGCCGCAGTCATGGATTGGCCTCGCCATTGTCTTGTCATCCAGACTTGCCCATAAAGGTCCGACCGTTCCTGGACCCGGCTGTTGAAGAAACTTTTCCCCACCGTCGCTTTCATCGCCGTCGCACTGATCAGCCTGACGATGGCGGGGTTCGCCTATTTCGCGACGCAGGAGGCGGCGCGGATAAAATTCGAAGGCACCGCCGACGATGCGCTCAACCGCATCGAAAGCCGCATCGACCTGCATCTGTCGCTGCTGCGTTCGACGCAGGCGCTGTTCGACGCGCGCAACGGCGACATCACGCGCGGCGAGTTCAACGCCTTCTTCACGGCGCTGAACATCGACGACAACTTCGCCGGCCTGCGCGGCATAGGCTTCCTCAGGCTTGCCAAAACCGGCGACGAGGCCGCGGTCGAGCGCGACATCCTGCACGACCATGGATCGGCCCACCCGGTCTATCCAGGCACGACCGAGCAATGGCGGACACCCATCGTGCTGTTCGAACCGCTCGATACGTCCAACCAGTCGATCATCGGCTTCGACATGTTCAGCGAACCGGTGCGGCGCGCGGCGATCGAAAAGGCGATGGCCGACGACCAGCAGCATGCGAGCGGCCTGGTCCAGCTCGGCCAGGGTGCCGGCGTGACGCAAACCTTCACGGGCTTCCTGGTCTTCGTGCGCTTGAACGTCGAAACCGCCCCGGACGTCATCAATGCAAGCCGTTCCTCGACGGCCGGCTTTCTCTATGCCGCCTTCCGTGCCAGCGACCTGTTCCAGATCGCGCTCAGCCGTTCGCCGCTGCTGCCGGTCAATGTCGAGGTCTATGACGGCAAGCCGGAGGCCGGCAATCTGCTCTTCCGTTCGGAAGCGCCGCCGGCGGAGCGCATCGGCGCGAAGCTTCTGGCGCGCCGCGATATCGTCGTGGCGGGCCGGCCCTGGACCCTGCTGTTCAGGCCCACGAGCGCCTTCGAGCCTCCGTCCTCACGCGCCGTTCCGGTGATGCTCGGGCTGTTCGGCCTGCTGCTTGCCGGGGCCATCGCCTTGGTGGCGCGCTATCAGGAGCGTGCCTATGACGCGAAATCGGCGCTGCACGAGGCGACGGAAAAGAGCCTGCTGGAGAAGGACCTGATCCTGCAG
>RXJA01000078.1 GCA_003963455.1 Hyphomicrobiales bacterium | reverse complement strand
GATCTTCGCCACTTTGGCCATCGCCTCGTCGGTCTACGGCTCGGGGCGCATCGTCTTTGCATCGGACGTGCTTTATGCCCCGCCGAACATCGCCTGGCTGAAATTCGTCGGCAATGGCAGCGTGTTCGGCATACCGATGTCCGTCGTCATCTTCGCAGCGGTGGCCGCCCTGATGGGCCTCTTCCTGAGGAAGACGCGCTTCGGCCGCCTGGTCTACGCGACCGGCGACAATCCGAACGCGGCGCGCACCACAGGCCTGCCGACGCGCCCGATCATCGTGACGCAATATGTCATCAGCGCGCTCATCGCGTTTACCGCCGGCATCATCATGACGGGTCTCGTCACCGGCATCGACACGCGCCTCTACAATTCGAGCCTGATCTACGACGTGCTCCTGGTGGTCGTGCTGGGCGGCATCGGCCTGTCGGGCGGGCAGGGCGGTGTGCGCAACGTGATCGCCGGCACCATCCTGGTCGGTATCCTGACCAACGGCATGACGATCCTCAACTTCTCCTACACCAGCCAGAACCTGATCAAGAGCGTGATCCTGCTCAGCGCCCTCGCCATCGATGCCATCATCAATCCGCGCGACGAGCAGACCTCGCAGAGCGGCGACATCTGAAACACAACCGAACCATCAAATCAGGGAGGAAACCATGAAGATATTCAAGAAATGCCTGTTCGCGGGCCTGGCCGCGTTCGCGCTGCTGGGCGCCGCGCAGGTCGCGAGCGCGCAGGAAACCGACCAGGTCGGTCGCGCGCCCTATCTGGAGTCGCTCAAGGGCAAGAAGGTCATCTTCGTGCCGATCTCGCAGGGCATGGACCTCAACCAGGCCTGGGTGATGGTGTGGCAGCGCCACGCCGCCCGCTACGGGTTCAGCCTCGAGGTGCGCGATCCCAATGGCGATACCAATGCCGGCATCCGCGCCATGCAGGGCGCCATCGCCGAGAAGCCGGACCTGATCATAGTGCAGAACCCGGACGTGCAGACCTATGCGCGCCTGTTGAAGCAGGCGCAGGCCGCCGGCATCAAGGTGCTGCAGGTCAACATGCAGTCGGCCACCCAGACAGACAGCTATGTCGGCAACGACTGGATCGAAATGGGCCGCCTGGAGATGGGCGAGTTGGCCAAGCACTGCACCGGGCCGAATGCCGTCTCGCACAAGGTGGTCTGGCTTGCAGGCGTCCAGACGGGCGCGGCCAACATCTACATGCGCACCGGCATCGACGAGGTGCTGAAGGCCAATCCCGAGCTCCAACTCGTCTCCGACCAGCCGGCCGATTACATCAGCGAAAAGGCCCGCCAGATCACCGAGACAGTGCTGCAGCAGCATCCGGACCTCTGCGGCATCATGGGCATCTGGGACAATGCCGAAGTCGGCGCGGGCGCGGCGGTCGTGGCCGCCGGCAAGCAGGACCAGGTCACCATCGTCACCAATGGCGCGGGCGCGGCCACGGGCTGCGAGAGCATCAAGAACGGGCTGCTCGACGTTATCTTCAACTTCAACGCCCCGATCCAGGGCGAGATCGCCGCGCAGCAGATCTCCGAGCTGCTGCAGCACCCTGACCGCAAGGCCGGCAGCGAGAAGACCATCTTCTTCGGCCCGATCACGCGCGTCGACAAGACCAACGCGACCGGCCGGAACTGCTGGAAGCCCGAAGACATCAAGTAAACGGACTTTTTGATGAGCATGGCCGAAAGCCTTGTGCGCTGGCGCTATCGTCTGCTCCCCGACCACGTGGTCGGGGAGATCCTGACGAAGAAGTGGATCGACAGCGTCATCCCCTTTACAGCGCTGGTTATCCTGTGCGCGATCTTCGGCTCGATCGTGCCGGGCTTCTTCGACGTGACAACGCTGACCAATCTCAGCGGCCAGACCGCCGAGCTTGGCCTGGTCGTGCTCGGCATGACCATCGTCATGGTGTCCGGCGGCATCGATCTTTCGGTCGGCTCGACTTTCGCGCTTGCCGTGCTGGTGACGCTCTACGGCATGAACGTCCAGCAATGGAGCTTCGGAACCGGCCTGCTGGCGTGCCTTGGCCTGGGCGTCGTCTGCGGCGCCATCAACGGCTTCCTGGTCGGCTTCCTGCGCATGCGGGCGTTTCTGACCACGCTGGTCACGCTCATCATCTACCGGTCCACCTTCGACATCATCTTCCCGCGTGTCTCGACGGCAATCGTCACCAGCGGGCCGGATTCGCCGACCTATGATTTCCTCGGCTTCGGCACAATCTGGGGCGTGCCGACATCTTTCGTGGTCTTCGTGGTCATTGCGCTGGTGATCCACCTGGTGTTGTCGCGCGCCCGCTATGGCTGGCGGCTGTTCGCGGTCGGTGGGGCGCGCCGCTCCGCCTACAATGCCGGCATCAATGTGCGTTTCACCTTGTTCAGCGCCTATGTGCTGTGCTCGGTGCTGGTCGCGCTCTCCGGCTTCTTTTTCTCGGCCCGCATCGGAAGCGCCGCTTCCGACATCGGCACCGGGCTCGAACTGCAGGTGCTCACCGCGACCGTGCTCGGCGGCATCTCGCTTGGCGGTGGGCGGGGCTCGGTCGCCAAGGCGCTGATGGGCACGCTCTTCGTGCTCGTCCTGTCTAACAGCCTGCTGGCCTTGGCCGTGCCCGGGCCGGTCAACTACCTGATCCTTGGCCTCGTGCTGCTGCTCTCGGTGATGCTCGACGTGCGCTGGGTGAAGAACCGGCACAAGATCCTGCGCAGCGTCTATATCTCGCCGACCTTCGCCAAGATGCCGCAGGCGATCTCGACCGAGCCCGGCGCGCCCATGGCGGTGAACGACCGGCTGAAGGATGTCGGCGTCATCGGTCTCGGTTTCCTCGACGGCGCCGAGGACGTGATCTTCGACCGGCAGGACCGGCTCTACACCGGCAGCCGCCAGGGCGACATCCTGCGCTTCAAGCCACCGCACTACACCGAAAGCGAAGTGTTCGCCCATATCGGCGGCTCGCCGCTCGGCATGGCGTTCGACCGCGACGACAATCTGGTTATCTGCGTCGCCGGCATGGGCCTTTACCAGGTCTCGCCGGCGGGCGAGGTGAAGCTGCTGACGGCCGAGACCAACCGCTCGCTGACATCGGTCGTCGACGATTCGACCATGAAGCTCGCCGATGACTGCGACATCCTGCCGGACGGGCGCATCGTCTTTTCCGAAGCCACCGTGCGTTTCGAGATGCACGACTGGTATGCGGATGCGCTCGAAAGCCGCGGCAACGGGCGCATCATCGTCCACGATCCCCGCACCGGCTCGACCCGCACGCTGTTGTCGAACCTGGTCTTCCCGAATGGCATCTGCACGGCCTTCGACGGCCAGTCCGTGCTGTTCGCGGAGAGCTGGGCCTGCCGCATCAGCCGCTACTATTTCGACGGCCCGAAGAAGGGCAGGGTGGAGCGGGTCATCGAGGGATTGCCCGGCTATCCCGACAACATCAACCGGGCCTCCGACGGCACCTACTGGCTGGCCCTGATGGGCATGCGCACGCCGGCGCTGGATTTGTCGCTGGAAATGCCGGGCTTCCGCCGCCGCATGGCGCGGCGCGTGTCGGAAGACGCATGGCTGATGCCCAACCTCAACACCGGCTGCGTGCTGCGCTTCGACGAGAACGGCCAGATTCTCGAAAGCCTGTGGGACCAGGCCGGCGAGAAGCATCCGATGATCACCTCGATGCGCGAGCACAAAGGCATCCTCTATCTCTGCGGCATCTTCAACAACCGCATGGGGACGCTGCCGTTGAAGGGGCGCAACCCCAACTGGTTCAGCTCGGATTCCTACTGGGGCAAAAAGGCATGAGCGCCGTGAGCCGGCTTTTCGATCGTTTCCTCGGCCGGGGCGTCTGGGCGGTGACCGTGCCTACGCTCGACGGGCCGCTGCTGCCCAACCAGGACCTTGAGGAGGCGGAATCCTTCGCCAGCCTTGCCGAGGCCGACAATCTGGTGCGGACCGAAAAAGGCCTGCTGGCGAGCAGCGCGAACCGGCTGATGCGTTTTGGCGCCGACGGCAAGGCCGAAGTGCTGCAGGAATTCCCCGGCGAGATCACCGCGCTCGCCCATGCCCGCGGCATGACCGCCCTGGCCATCGACGGCAAGGGCGTCGTCATCCGCGGCGGCCTGCATGACGGGCGGGAGGCGACAGGCGACGAGGCCCGCAGGCTGTCCTGCGTCACCGCGCTTACTTTTCTCGATAGCAACACCTTGCTGGTGGCCAACGGCTCGGCCTCGCTGCCGGCGGGCGCCTGGCGCCGCGACCTGATGCAGAAGAACGCTTCCGGTTCGGTCTGGCGCCTCGACCTGAAAAGCGGCCGGCTGGAGTTGATCCGCGACGGCCTCGCATGGCCCGCCGGCATCGCCACGACCGGCTCCAATCGCGTCTACGTCACCGAAGCCTGGCGCCATCGCGTGCTGGCGATCGATCTTGCCAGCAAGGCAACGGTGCCGGTAATGGAGCATCTGCCGGCCTATCCCGCCCGCATCGCGCCCGCCTTCAACGCAGGCTATTGGCTGACCTTCTATTCCGTGCGCAACCAGTTGGTGGAGTTCATCCTGCGCGAGGAGACCTTCCGCAAGCGCATGTTGGCCGAGGTGCCGGAGGCGTACTGGATGGCGCCGTCGCTCAGCTCGTGGCGCAACTACCGCGAGCCGATGCAGGGCAGCCAGCTCAAGCAGATGAACGTGCTGAAGCCTTACGCGGTCACCAGGTCCTACGGGCTGGTGGTGCATTGCGACCAAAACATGAAGCCGCTGTCGAGTTTCCATTCGCGAGCCGACGGCAGGGTGCACGGCACTCTCAGCGCCTGCGAGGCGGACGACGATCTGCTCGTCGCCTCGCGCGGCGGATCGAGGATCGTTCGCCTGTCCAGAGTCGCCAGCGGCAAGCGGGGTTAAGCGATGTCGGACGCCAACATCATCGAACTGAGGGACGCGACCAAGGCGTTCTCGCGCATCCCGGCGTTCAAGAACGTGAATTTCGACCTGCGCAAGGGCGAAATCCACGCGCTTCTGGGCGAAAACGGCGCCGGCAAGTCGACACTGACCAAGGTCATGGCCGGCGTGTTCAAGCTGACCGAAGGCAAGCTGTTCTTCGACGGCAAGGAGGTGTCTTTCGCCACGCCCGCCGAAGCGCTTCGCGCCGGCATCGCCATGGTGTTCCAGGAGACCAATCTGGTGCCGGCCATGACGGTGGCGCAGAACCTCTATCTCGGCGAAGAGAAGATGTTCAACCGGCTGCGCGGCCTTTATATCCAGGCGCGCCAGTTCCTCGCCGGCATGGGCTTCCAGGTCGACCCGACCGCGCAGGTGAGCACGCTCGGCGCCGCGCACAAGCAGATGGTGGAGATCGCGCGCGCCGTCCACCACAAGGCGCGCGTCATCATCTTCGACGAGCCGACCGCGACGCTGACGCCGGAAGAGAAGCGCCATTTCTTCAATCTGTTGCAGCGGCTGGTGAAGGAAGGCATCGCCATCGTCTTCATCACCCATGCGCTCGAAGAGGCGCTCGCCGTCGCCGACCGCATCACCGTCATGCGCGATGGCGAGATCGTGGCTTCGGGAGCCGCCAAGGGGTTCACCCGCGCCTCCATCGTGCAGGCCATGGTCGGCCGCACGCTGACCGAAACGCTGCATGGCGAGGTCAAGCGCACCGCGCGCCCCTATGGCGACAAGGTGCTGTCGGTCGAGAACCTGTCCTGCGCCGGCCTGGTGCGCAACTCGTCCTTCTCCGTCTTTTCGGGTCAGGTCACCGGCATGTTCGGACTGGTCGGCGCCGGCCGCACCGAAATGGCCAAGGTCGTTGCGGGGCTGCTGAAGCGCAACATCTTCCATGGCGGCGAAATCCGCCTGCTCGGCAAGTCGGTGCGCTATCGCGTGCCACGGCCGGCCGTGCGCGACGGCATCGTCTATGTGACGGAGGACCGCAAGTTCGATGGTTTCTTCGAAACCATGACGGCGGGCGAGAACCTGCAGATCGGCGAACTGACCGAAGCCTCCAACCCGTTGTCGATGGTGTCGATGTCACGCGCGAGGGAACTCGCCAAGCAATGGGGCGAGCGGCTCAGATTGAAGCAGATCAGCGACCGCGCCAGGATGATCGAGCTTTCCGGCGGCAACCAGCAAAAGGTCGTGATCGCCAAATCGCTGATCCAGCAGCCGAAGCTGGTGATCTTCGACGAGCCGACGCGCGGCGTCGATGTCGGCGCCATCGTCGAGATCCACCAGCTCATCAGCGATCTCGCCGATCAGGGCATGGCCGTCGTCGTCATCTCCTCCTACCTGCCGGAAATCCTTGCCGTGTCCGACCGCATCCTGGTCGTCAAGCGCGGCCGCGTGGTGGAGGAGATGATGCTGTCCGATGCGACCGAGGAACGCGTCATGTTCGCGGCGGTCCATTAAGGTGTGTCGATATTCAGGTGAGGCCGGCCTGCGAACGACGGCCTCCTGCGCTTCCGGTGCTCACGTACTTTAAGTACGCTCCGCTCCGGCCTTCGCCGGCCGTAGCCCTCATAAGTGTCTCCGCTCTATGAAGGCTACGGCCGGCGTAGGCCGGTTCTCGGAAGCCATAGTTCTCGACTCGGCCTGACCTGAATCTCAACACACCTTGATCTGAAACAGATTTGCTGGCTAAGCCGGGATCAATGCCTGGACCGGCC
>RXJA01000587.1 GCA_003963455.1 Hyphomicrobiales bacterium | reverse complement strand
CGCAGGCGGAGCTGGCGCAGCGGATTTGGCCAGTCACTTCGTTTCCAAGCTTGCAGATGACAGGGCCGCCGAAAAGGCGGCAAGGATTCTAGTCTTGGACCGGATACGCACCGACCGCGATGTGCAGCCCAACGGAGATCTGTTCCCGACAGCTGTCAGCCGCCATATAAGGCGCGCCCTGCTTATGATGGAAAGCAATATTCAGGAAAAGACCTCGGTGTCGGACATAGCGAAGAAGCTCGGCATTTCCAGGCGGCAACTGGAAAGGCTGTTTTCCGAAGAGATACAGACAAGCCCTGTAGCGGCGTATCTCGCATTGCGTTTGCGATACGCTGGGACCCTTTTGGCCAACACCGACCTGCAGATAAGCGAAATCGCGTATAGGTGCGGTTTTCAAAATGCAGGACACTTCAGTCGAGTGTACCGTCAGAACGTAGGAATTCCGCCGTCGACTTTTCGAAAGACCGGGACACCGCCGGGAACCGCAATGGGAACTGCCGGGTCTTGACGGCCTAGACGGCCAGGAAAGCAGCCTTGCACAGCAGTCGTTGGAGGCGAACAATGGAGCCGCTCTGGCCCCTTTTTCTAGACGATGATGCCGAGGTCGAAAAGGCGGACAGCTAAAACGTTCCGCGGACATCAATTGGAAGGAACACGCCTACCGTGACATGCCATGTGGGCTAAAGTGATTGCGTCAGGCATGCGTCAGCGGCCCAAATGGATAAAAGTTCCCTGGCCCCTGAACAAACCCATCGACGCTTCGCCTGCCTAACCCGTCGCCTCGCCCTTCCATGTCGGACTTATGTCGCGTAGCAGGTTGCCGGCTCGTTCGTCTGCCGAGCTCTCCTTCTTGAGCGATAACGGTTCCTCATGAAGCCATGCGATGTACTTATTTGCTGCCAACCCGCCCGCAAATTACCGTTCCAGAATGGCCGAGGTTCATAAGAAAAGCGAAGCCAAGGCCTCCTTTGCCAACAAGAATGGGAGTGGCGGAAATGGGAAATCGCATTGTGGGTAGTGTGCTTGCACTGTCACTGTTGGCGCTCGCGCCGCTATGCGCCAAGCCATCGTTGGCACAGGGCACGCTCTCGGTCATGAGCTTCGGCGGTGCCTATCAGGAAGCGCAGCGCAAGGCGGTCTTCGAGACCTAC
This sequence comes from Hyphomicrobiales bacterium, assembly GCA_003963455.1. Classification (GTDB taxonomy): domain Bacteria; phylum Pseudomonadota; class Alphaproteobacteria; order Rhizobiales; family Rhizobiaceae; genus Mesorhizobium. Next base: position 5,560 of record RXJA01000587.1, on the reverse strand, counting down.
GCGGCGAGCACAGGCACCAAGATCGACGAGCAGGAATACGGCGGCGAGATCGCCAAGATCAAGGCGATGATCGATTCCGGCAACACGACGGTGGATGTCGTAGATGTCGACGCTCCGACGCTCCTACAGGGCTGCGACGAAGGCATCTTCGAGAAAGTCGACTGGTCGGCCGTAGGGCCGAAGGAAGACTGGATCGACGGCACCACGTCCGAATGCGGCGTCGGCACCATCGTCTACGCCACGGCGCTTGCCTATGACGGCGCCAAGCTGCCGAATGGTCCCTCGACAATCAAGGACCTCTTCGACACCAAGAAATTCCCCGGCAAGCGCGGCCTGTGGAAGAATCCCGCAACCAACCTGGAGTTTGCCCTCCTGGCCGACGGCGTGCCCGCCGACAAGGTCTATGCGACGCTTTCCACGCCAGAGGGGGTTGACCGCGCTTTCGCCAAGCTCGACACGATCAAGGACAGCATCGTCTGGTGGGAAGCCGGCGCGCAAGCACCGCAGTTGCTCGCATCGGGCGAAGTCGTCATGACCACCGCCTGGAACGGCCGCATCTACAACGCCAACAAGGAAGGCAAGGACTTCCGCATCGTATGGGACAACCAGATCCTCGATTCCAACTACTGGGTGATCCCAAAGGGCGCCAAAAACCCAGACGCCTCGCTGGCCTTCATCAAGTATGCGGTCGAGCCGAAGGTGCTAGCCGGCATCACCAAATACATCCCCTATGGTCCGGTGCGGAAATCCTCGGCCCAGTTCGTGGCTCCCGAGGATGCCAAGAACCTGCCCACCAGCCCGCGGAACATGACGGTGTCGCTGACGCTGGACAATGCCTTCTGGGCCGACAATGGCGACGAGATCCGCAAGCGGTTCACCACTTGGCTTGCCCAGTGACTCGGGCATGAGCGAGAGAGCATCGATGAATTTTTCCCAACCGATGTCCTTGGTCTCGGACAGGTCCGTCGATGCACTCGTCCGGTTCGAAGAGGTGAAGAAATCCTATGACGGCATCAACTTCGTCGTAAAGGATCTCAATCTGACCGTCGCTCGCGGCGAGTTCCTGACCATGTTGGGGCCTTCCGGCTCCGGCAAAACCACTACGCTGATGATGCTCGGCGGCTTCGAACGGCCGACGCTCGGCCGCATCCTGCTTGACGGCAGGCCGGTCGAGCGGCTGCCCCCGGAAAAGCGCAACATCGGTTTCGTCTTCCAGAACTACGCGCTTTTCCCGCACATGACGGTGGCGGAGAACGTCTCCTTCCCGTTGCGCTATCGCGGCATCACGGGAGCCGCGGCACTCAAGAAAGTCAGAGAGGCGCTTGCTCGCGTCAGCCTTGGGACGTTGGGCGACCGTCGCCCGGCGCAACTCTCCGGCGGTCAACAGCAGCGCGTCGCATTGGCAAGGGCGCTGGTTTTCGAGCCCTCGCTGGTGCTGATGGACGAGCCGCTGGGCGCGCTCGACAAGCAGCTGCGCGAACGCATGCAGATCGAGATCAAGCAGTTGCAGAGCTCGCTCGGCATCACCATGGTCTACGTCACGCACGACCAGTCCGAAGCCTTGACCATGTCGGATCGGATCGCCGTGTTCCACGACGGGCGCATCCAGCAACTGGCTGATCCACAAACGCTGTACAACGAACCGGCCAACCGTTTCGTCGCGTCCTTCATCGGCGAGAACAACACCTTGCCCTGCACCCTGCTGGAGCGCGAGGGGGACCTGGGTGTCGTGCGTATGGCCGACGGCTCGACGTTCAAGGCCGCCGGCTCCGCAGCCGCCGGAGTCGGCGCGGAATCCAGCCTGTCCGTGCGCCCGGAAAACATCGCGCTCGCCGGCAAGGGCGCCGATGCCGGCTTCAACCGCATGACGGGCACGGTCCGCGACGTTTTCTTCCTTGGCGATCACATGCGCCTATCGGTGGAAGCGTTCGGGGGGCTGCTCGTCACCGCGCGCATTCCGGCACGTCGCGCCGAACCGTTCGTGCCAGGAGATGCCGTGACTCTCGAATGCAGCGTTTCGGATTGTCGCCTGCTGGGAGAGTGAGCCATGAGCGCCGTGGACATCGACCGCATCAACATCTTCATGGCCGTGCGCCGGGCGGCCAGGCCGGCGCGGCGATCGGCGTTCTCGCTCGCGCTGCCGCTGCTCGTCTTCCTCCTTGCAGCCTTCGTCGCTCCGATCCTCTATTTGCTGGTCACCGCGGTCGCGAATCCGGAAACGCGCTCTGTGTTGCCGCGAACGCTGGTGGCGTTGCAGGACTGGGACGGCAAATCCGTGCCGGACGAGCCCGTCTATGCTGCGCTGGCTGAGGATCTAAAGGTCGCCAGGGACAACAGTACCGCGGCCTTGTTCGGCAAGAGGCTGAATTACGAGATTTCCGGCATGCGCAGCCGCGTCCTGGCGGCCGCCAGGATGGTGGAGAAGACCGGCGGCGGACCCTATAGGGAAAAGTTCATCCAGCTTGGCAAGGAATGGGCCTCCCCGGAAACCTGGGCCATCATCAAGCGCGACGGCGCTCCGGTCACTCCATATTATCTTTTGACCGCACTCGATCTGACGCAGGGTCCGGACGGGTCCATCGAACGTATCCATGGCGACCAGGCCATTTTCCTCGACGTGCTGGGGCGCACGCTGTTCGTGGCCGGGCTGGTGACCCTGTTCACGCTACTCTTGGGCTATCCCGTCGCCTATGTGCTGACCATTGCGCCCAAGCCTATCGCCAGCATCATGATGCTGATGGTGCTTCTGCCGCTATGGACGTCGCTGCTGGTGCGCACCACCGCATGGGTGGTGCTGCTGCAGTCGGACGGCATCATCAACGACATATTGCTGGGCCTGCACTTGACCAGCGAAAAACTGCAGCTCATCTTCACCCGGTTCGGCACGGTCACCGCGATGACGCATATACAGCTGCCCTTCACCATCCTGCCGATCTACAGCGTCATGCGTGCCATCCCCGCCACGCAACTTCGCGCCGCCCGTTCGCTCGGCGCCGGACCGTCCTCGGCCTTCTGGCGGGTCTATGCGCCGCAGACCTTGCCTGGTGTCGTTGCCGGTTGCCTGATGACCTTCATCCTGTCGCTTGGCTACTACATCACCCCGGCGCTCGTCGGCGGCCCGCGCGACCAGATGGTGTCGAACTTCATCTCCGTCTACATCAACCGCGACCTCAACTGGGGCCTGGCCGCCAGCCTCGGTGTCGTCCTGCTGATCGTGACGCTCGCCATCTACCTGTTGTTCCTTCGCCTCGTCGGCGCGGACAAGATCAAGCTTGGGTGACGCTATGTGGCTGCCTTCCTACGCAACTCCTTCCGAGCGCCTATTGCGAACTCTCGTCGTCGTGCTGACGGTCGCGGTCCTCCTGTTCCTGGTTGCTCCGCTTTTCATCATCGTGCCGCTGTCATTTTCCAAGGACCCGTTCTTCACCTTGCCCGTGCGGGAATATTCGCTGCGCTGGTACGAGGACTTCTTCGGCAACGCGCGCTGGATGACAGCCATCTTCAACAGCGCCGTGGCGGCCGTTGCAACGACGATCCTGGCAACCACCCTCGGCACCCTGGCGGCGCTCGGCATTTCACGCCCCGATTTTCCGGCGCGGCGGCTCGTCATGGCGCTACTGATCTCGCCGATGATCGTGCCGATCGTGATCGTTGCCGTCGGCAGCTACCTCTTCTTCGGCCAGTTCGGCCTGACCAACACGCGAACCGGCCTGGTGCTGGCCCACACGGCGCTGGCCACGCCCTTCGTGGTCATCACGGTGACGGCGACGCTGTCGACCTATGACACCAACCTCACGCGGGCCGCCTTGAGCCTCGGCGCGCCGCCCACCTCGGCCTTCTTCCGCGTGACGTTGCCGAACATCATGCCAGGTGTGGTCTCGGGAGCGATCTTCGCTTTCGCGACTTCCTTCGACGAAGTGGTCGTGGCGCTGTTCATGACCGCCGCCGAACAGCGCACGCTGCCGGTGCAGATGTTCTCCGGCATACGCGACCAGATCAATCCGACCATAATGGCGGCCGCCACGCTGCTTCTGGCGCTGTCGATTGTCCTGTTCTTCGCCCTGGCTTTCCTGACACGCCGCCGCGAAGGGTAGTCGCCGTTTGCCATTGTGCTGACCGCTGGCGCGATCGGGTGACGGCGGGCGCCCCTTGGACCGCCGCTCCATCTTCCTGCCGGAGCACGGTCGTTCCTGAGCGCGCCGACTGCGCTTTCGAAGTCTTGGCTTAGCCGGCGAGCACGCCGGAATCGCTTGCGACGAACATGTCGGCAAAGCGCGCCGCGAAGCTCCGCGCGACGGCCGATCGCTTTCGGTCGGCGCTGACATAAATACCCACTACGACATCGGCCAAACGAGGCAGATGCGCCGCCGGTTCGACGACGCGCAACGCGGACGGCACGATACGGCGGGCCAGGACGGTCATGCCGAAACCTGCCCCTACCGCCGCCTCAAGTCCCGACAGACTGGGGCTTGTGTAGACGATCTCGAAACTGCGCCCGTCCCTCTGCAACGCTGTCAGCATGTTGCGGCGATAGAGGCAGCCCTCCGGATAGCAGACGATGCGCAGCGGACCTTTTTCCTGGCTGCCTGCGAGCCCGTCGCCGCGCCCAGTCGCATCGACCCAGGTTAACTGCTCCTTCCAGGTCATGAAGGCGCCCTCGGAGGGACCATCCGGCGTCATCGCCACGACGATGTCGTACTGGCCCTTGCGCATGCCCTCCAGAAGGTTGTGCGAAATATCGCAGACCACATCGAAGGTGAGATCGGCTCCGTCTCGCGCCAAGCTTGCCATCAGCCTGGGCAGGAAATGGTCGGCATAATCGTTGGGAATGCCGAGCCTCAGCTTTCCGGCACTCTCGCGGCTGGACAGCTTGAGCATCATTTCGTCGTTGAGTGCGAGGATCTGGCGGGCATAGCCGGCCACCAGCTCACCCTGCTCGGTCAGCTGCGTGCCGCCTTCCTTCGCAAACAGCGAGACACCGAGAAGGTCCTGTAGTTTCTTCATCTGCAGGCTGATCGCGGGTTGCGTGCGGCCAAGCTGCTCGCCGGCTCGCGTATAGCCGCGCAGGTCGATGATGGTGACGAAGGCTCGAAGCAGATCGGTCGGAATGCTGCGCATCGATGGTCCCCGACGCAATTATGGGCGCATGTTGCGTCCATAGGATCATCCGTTTCCGGACAAATGCAAGCGGGCCTTGACTTGTGTCAGGGCCCGCTGGAACCTCGACCCGCAATCAGGCCTTGACGATGTTGTGTTCGGGGCCGAACGGAAATTTCGTGATGTTCTCCGCGCCGTCCTCGGTGATGACCAGGATATCGTGCTCGCGATAGCCGCCGGCGCCGGGCATGCCTTCGGGCAGGGTCACCATCGGCTCCATCGAAACCACCATGCCGGGTTGCAGCACGGTGTTGATGTCCTCGCGCAGCTCCACGCCCGCCTCGCGGCCGTAATAGTGTGACAGCACCCCGAAGGAGTGCCCGTAGCCGAACGAGCGTTAGCCGAGCAGGTCATGTGTGCGGTATATTTCGTTCAGCTCCGTCGCCACGTCGCCGCAACGCGC
>RXJA01000147.1 GCA_003963455.1 Hyphomicrobiales bacterium | reverse complement strand
CTGCTCGGCAACGGCGGCAAGCTGGACGAGCGCGGCGTCGCTGTCCGGCTTCAGCGCCAGCGCGTATTGCAGATAGAGCCGCACGAAAGGCTCGCCGCCGCCGCGGTTGAGCGCGGTGGCAAGGTCGAGCAGGATTTCGGACGCACCGTCGGCCGGGCCGGCGACGAGCGGCTCGATCTTGTCGCCTTTGGCGATGCGGTCGCGCAGCGTGGTGATTTCGAGCTTGCCCGGCGCGAAGGCTTCGGCCTGGTTCAACACCGCCAGCGCCTTCGATTTGTCGCCCTTGCGGGCCAGGAAGGAGGCATAGGCCTGGGCATTGCGCATCCAGGTTTCGGGCGCCGAGCCGCCGGCCGTGGTATCGGCCAGGGTGGCGGCGTAGATCTCGTCGGCCTTGTCGTTCAGGCCGGCTGCGTCGGCGATCAGCGCGCGGTGGAACGACTTGAACAGGCCGAACCAGTCCGGGCCCTTGAGCTTCTCGACGGAATCCATCGCCTCGGACGCGTTGCCGGCGCCGTCCTTGGCCCAGCCGTCCATGACGCCCGAGAGCAGGCGGTCGAGGTCGGATTCGAGCGATAGCTTCAGCCAGTACTGCGCCTTGGCGTAATCCTTCTTGTGGAAGGAATCGATGGCCAGGGCCAGGCGAGAGAAGCGCTCGACATCGGGCACCTCCTTCAGCTTGTCGGCATAGACCAGCGATTCCTCGAAGCGCCCTTGAGCGACCAGGGCCAGCATCAGGCTCTGCTGCAGGTCCTTGTCGTCAGGGGCAAAGGCCAGCGCCTGCTTGTAATAGGCGATCGCGTCGTTGAGATCATTGTCGCTTTCGGCGATATGGGCCGCGAGATAGGCGCCCGAAAACGACGTGATCTGGAGCGGCTGGTCTGCTTCCTTGGCCTGGACCGGCAGCACCCAGAGCGCCACACCGGTCAAAAATGCCAGCCTCGTCAGCCAGCGCGCACGTCCTTGCCGCATCGTATCCCTTTCAGCCAGATGCGATCCCGCCCTTGGCAGGCCGCCCTTAGACTCGAACTTTTCCCGACAAAGCATGGCCTTTTTGGGGTCAGGCTTCAATCGCCAAGCGAATCACAATCCAATCATCCCGCTTAACAAACGATGGCGAGCGGAGAAAATATGCCGTTCTCTGTTCGACGAGAAGACCTATTATCTTGAAAGGGCGGCTCCGACCGTCATTTTGAGGGCTGAATCCGAGGGGCGCCGGGGCGAGCAGTCTAAAGGCGCGTTCCGTGAAACCCGCCCGCCGCGACATTCCCGCACAACTCAAACCACTCGCAGCCTGGACAGGCCTTGCGCGTAACGCCGGAAGAAAACGCCTTGCGCATCCGCGCCAGGGTTGGAGCATCGAGCTCGAGCCGGGCGCCGGGCGGCAACGGCCGCCCGAGGAAGCTGGCGACATCGCGGGCCGCAACGTCGTCCCGCCCGGCCGCGCTTTCGCCCAGGCAATGCGGTTCGGGCCCGTCCAAGAGCGGGGCGCAGATATCGTCCGGGCCGGAAACGATGACGACATGCTCGCCGCCGGCCAGGCGCTCCACCACAACGTCATAATTGGTGGTGAAGGCCGGCGAATAGCCCTTGCCGACATAGGTCAGCAGGCAAAGCAGATGATGGGCGCGCAGCCTGACGGTCATCTGATGTCGGCGATCGGCTATCGGGGATCGATTATCGGGGGTCGGCCGGCCGGCTTCCCGAAAACAGCTTGAGCGTCGCCGCGCCCAGCGCCGACTTGAGCAGACCGCCGACGATGAAGGGCAGGAAGCCGAAGGTGATGGCCTTCCCTGCGCCGATCATGACGGCAAGCCAGGCGGTGCCCAGAACCAGGCAAAGCAGGTTGCCGATGAGCATGGCGGCGAAGGCGAGCATGACGCGGTTGCCGTTCCAGCCGCGTTCGGCCAGCCAGCCGACGACGACGCCGACGACCGGGAAGGCGAAGAGATAGCCGCCGGTCGGGCCAACGAAATGCCCTACGCCGCCCGCCCCGCCCGCCAGCACCGGAAGCCCTGCCGCGCCCTCGACCAGCCAGGCGGCGATGGTGAGCGCGCCGAAGCGCCAGCCGTAGAGGGCGCCGACCAGGGTGACGGCGAAGGTCTGCATGGTCACCGGAACCGGCACCATCGGCACCTCGATATAGGAGGACAGCGCCAGGAACAGCGAGCCGAGAACGACGGCGCCGATCCGCCAGGCGAGCGAACGGTTGTGCAGCCGAAGCGGGCTGAAGGAGGGCTTGTAGGTCGAAACGGTTGCGTTGGTCACGGTGTCTTCCCCAGTTGGATTGAAATTATAGATAATTTTTCGACTTCATCTATTATCGAATCCATATTTTCGCGAGGATGGCAAGCCCAGGGAGCTCGTCATCCCAGGGCGGAGCGACGCGAAGCGGAGCGAAGACCCTGGGATGACGAAGCTGGGAAGCCTCTGCCAATCGCTATCCGACGATGACGAAGCTGAGAGGCTTTGGCCAGCGGCGAACCTACCCCACGATGGCGAAGGCGTCCCTGGTCCTGCCGGAGGCGGTCTTGACCGGTTTCTGGCCGATCCATTGCACGTGGCGGCCGAGCGTCGCGGCGGCGGATTCGGTGTTGCCTTGCCTCAGCGCGCTCAGGATCGCCCGATGATCCTGGTCGGTGCGGGTTTCCCAATCCGAGCGCCAGGCCGCGAACAGGAAGCGGGCGCTCGCCGCATGCAGGTCGTCGATGGTGGAGAGCAGGCGCGGCATGTTGCAGGGCGCCAGGATCAGGCGATGGAAGGTGCGGTTGGCCTCTTCCCAGGAGCGCACGTCGCGGGATTTGTCGCCGGCCTTGGTCGCCTCCTCGGCCTTCTCGAGGATCGACGCCGTCAGATGCGGCGCGGCGTGGCGCAGCGCCAGCACCTCGAGCGCGGCCCGCATCTCTGCCACCTCCCTGACCTCGCCGAGATCGAAGGATGCGACGCGCACGCCGCGCCTAGGCTCGCTGATCGCCAGCCCTTGAGCCTCCAAGCGACGGAAAGCTTCGCGCACCGGGACATGGCTGGTGTTGAATTCCTCGGCGACATGGTCCTGGCGCAGCCGCGATCCGGGCTCGATGGCGCCCGAAATGATACGGTCCGCCAGTTCCTTGCTGATGCGGACGGCGATCGTGTCTTCTGTGCTGGCCATATTTTATAGATAATTTGCCGGACCGCCCTTTGTCGAGACGGCCGGCGCGGGATTCGCAGGCGCCCTGCCCGGTGAATGCCGGGCTTGCGTAGGGACACCAAGCAGGCTCAGTTGACGCGGCTGATGCAGAAATCGATGACGTCGATCAGCGCCGATTTCTGCGGCGTCGCCTCCAGCGGCGCCAACGCATCGCGGGCGATCTCGCCGAAATGGCGCGCGCGGCCGATCGTGTCGGCGATGGCGCCGTGGCGGGTCATCAGGCCGATCGCCTTCTCCAGCCCGGCATCGTCGGTGACGTTGTCCTCGATGGCGCGCTTCCAGAAGGTGCGCTCGGCCTTGGTGCCGCGTCGGTAGGCGAGGATCACCGGCAGCGTCACCTTGCCCTCGCGGAAATCGTCGCCGACATTCTTGCCGAGATCCTTGCTGGAGCCGCCATAATCCAGCGCGTCGTCGATGAGCTGGAAGGCGAGACCCAGATTCATGCCGTAGGAGCGCAGCGCCGCGCGGTCATTGCGGGATGCGAGCGCGATCACCGGGCCGACTTCGGCGGCGGCCGAGAACAGCGCCGCGGTCTTGGCCTTGATGACGGCGAAATGCTCGTCCTCGGTGGTTTCGAGGTTCTTCGCGGCGGCAAGCTGCATCACCTCGCCCTCGGCGATGATGGAGGCCGCAGCCGACAGGATGTCCAACGCTTCCAGCGAACCGACCTCGACCATCATGCGGAAAGCCTGGCCAAGCAGGAAATCGCCGACCAGCACGCTTGCCTGGTTGCCCCAGATCATGCGCGCGGTCTTCTTGCCGCGACGCAACGCGCTCTCGTCGACCACGTCGTCATGCAGGAGCGTGGCCGTGTGCATGAACTCTACCGCGGTCGCAAGCTTGACGTGGCCTTCGCCGGAGTAGCCGAACATCTGAGCGGCGGCGAGCGTCAGCATGGGGCGCAGCCGCTTGCCCCCGGAAGAGATCAGGTGATTGGCGATCTCCGGGATCATCTCGACGTCGGAGCCGGCCTTGGACAGGATCAGTTCGTTGACGCGCCCCATGTCGGCGGCCGTCAGATCGATCAGGTCCTTGATGGAAGCGGGTTCCCGCTTGCCTTCGATGTTGAGAACGACACCCACCACGACAACTCCCGTCTATCTGACGCGCACGAGTTAACGCGCACGACGGCACCCTTAATCCCGCACCGACTCTAGGGCGGCACAACCGGGCACGGCAAGAGGCGAATTGGCGCGGCTTGGCCGACGGTGTGTCCACCCGCACGTTTACACGAACGTCGCAACCTGCGATTTTCGTTCCATGATCGAGCTTGTCCGCACCAACGACGCCGTCGTGATCTCCTTTGTCGAATCGCTGATGCGCGACGCCGGCATCGCCTGTTTCGTCGCCGACCAGAATATGAGCGTGCTCGACGGTTCGCTCGGCATCCTGCCCAGGCGCGTCATGGTCGACGCCGAGAAGGTCGACGCGGCGCGGCGCATCCTCAAGGATGCCGGCATCGAAAACGAGATCCGCAAGAAGTAATGGCAACCAGCACCGCCCCCGTCCCGGATACGCCGGCGCACACGGTCGATGCCTTCCATCGCGGACGGTTCTGGCTGGTGCAGCCGAGTCGGGGCGGCCATCGCGCAGGCATGGACGCCATGATGCTGGCGGCCGCCGTGCCGTCCGGCTTTTCCGGGCGGCTCGCCGATTTCGGCGCCGGCGCCGGCGCTGCCGCCCTTGCCGTGCTGTCGCGCTGCCCGGCGGCACGGGCCGTGCTCGTCGAACGTTCGGCCGAAATGGCCGGATTTGGAGCCGCCACGCTTTCGCATCCCGGCAATGCGCATCTCGGCGACCGCGCTTCGGTGCTGACGGCCGACGTGACGCTGACCGGCCGGGCGCGCGCGGAAGCCGGGCTTGCCGACAATTCCTTCGACTTCGTCATCATGAACCCGCCCTTCAACGCGGCCGAGGATCGCGCCACGCCGGATGCATTGCGCAAAGAGGCGCATGTCGTCGAGGACGGGCTGTTCGAGCGCTGGATCAGAAGCGCCGCCGCCGTCGCCAGGCCGCGCGGCGGGCTGGCGATCATCGCGCGGCCCGAGCAACTGGTTGCCATCCTAGATGCGATCGAGGGGCGCTTCGGCGATGCCGAATTGCTGTGCGTGCATCCGCGGCCGGACGCGGCGGCGATCCGCATCGTCGTCAGGGCAGTGCTCGGCGCGCGCGGGAAACTGTCGATCCGCCCGCCGCTCACCTTGCACGGGCCATCCGGAAACAGGCCGACGGAACGGACGGAAATGATCAACAACGGCCTGGCATCGCTGTTCGGCGATTGATCCGTGGCCAGCGATGCGGCATTGCCGTTGGCCGGCGAATGCCTACATGGCAGGCAAGATGACGTCGCGCCCGAGAGACATTACCGACTTGCCTGATCTCATCCCGCTCCTTTGCATCTTGTCCGGAGACCACAGTTCGTGAAACGCCTCTTCAACCGCCTGCTGCCGAAATCCTGGCGCTCGACAGTCGTCACCATTCCGGTCATCCGGCTGCAAGGCACCATCATGGCTGGCGGCGGCCAGTTCCGGCCGAGCCTGTCGCTCGCCTCGACGGCCGGCCTCATCGAGAAGGCATTCGGCTTCGACGCGCCGGCGGTCGCCATCTCGATCAATTCGCCGGGCGGCTCGCCGGTGCAGTCGCGGCTGATCTTCAAGCGTATCCGCGACCTGGCGGTGGAGAAGAACAAGAAGGTACTGGTCTTCGTCGAGGACGTGGCGGCTTCCGGCGGCTACATGATCGCCATCGCCGGCGACGAGATATTCGCCGACCCGTCATCGATCGTCGGCTCGATCGGCGTGGTCTCCGCTTCCTTCGGCTTCCCGGAGCTGATGAAGAAGATCGGCGTCGAGCGGCGCGTCCACACCGCGGGACAGAACAAGGCCGTGCTCGATCCGTTCAAGCCCGAGAGGAAGGAAGACGTGGAGCGGCTGAAGGCTTTGCAGCTCGAAGTGCACGAGACCTTCATCGACCTCGTCAAGGAGCGGCGCGGCACCAAGCTGAAGGACGACCCGGACCTGTTCACCGGCCTGTTCTGGACCGCTAGGAAAGGCCTGGAGCTCGGCCTCGTCGATGCGCTGGGCGACATGCGCGGCGTGCTCAGGACCCGTTTCGGCGACAAGACGCAGCTCAAGCTGGTGACCGCGCCACGCGGTCTGTTTGGCCGTTTCGGCCTGTTCGGCTCGCGCTTTTCGGCGCCCGATATCGCCGCCGCGGCGGCCAGCGGCGTCCTCGATGCGGCGGAAGAGCGCGCGCTTTGGGCGCGCTTCGGGCTTTGAAAAAGCCATGAATGCGGCTAGCATAAGCGCTTGACCGACCCATTCGGCCGGCCTTGCCGCGAGAGGCGCGGGAGGAGTTGTGAGATGCCGCAGATCATTTTCTTCGCCGTTGTCGGCGCCGCAGCTTACTTTGGCTACCGCGCCTTCGTGCGCGAAGCCGAGCGCGTGACGGCCAAGATCCGGCGCACCGAGAAACAGGCGGCGAACGGCACGATGGGCACGCTGGTCAAGGATCCCAAGACCGGCGAATATC
>RXJA01000488.1 GCA_003963455.1 Hyphomicrobiales bacterium | reverse complement strand
TTTCGGTTCAGCCGCATGGCGCGGTTTCTGCACAATCAGATTCCGCGGCGCGTGATGGAACCAGGACAGGATGACGATGTGGCTGGCGCGTTCCAGGTTCTGCAGCCCCGGGCGATAGGGCTCGCCGATCAGAATGGTTGCCGCGCGTCCGGATTCCCGGGCGGCGCGCATGTTTTTGGGGCAATCCTCGCGACTGGCCCATGGCGAGACAATGCGACCGATGAAGACGATATGGCCGTCAGGCCGCAGTTGCGCCGGATCGGCTTCAAGGAGCGTTTCGCCTTCGCGCGTCTCAAACATCCTATTCATCCCTTGGAAGAACCGCCTGCCTTGCGCGGATCACGGCTGCGCCATTTTCTTGTCCGGAAGCGACATAGCGCTTGCCACGGTGCCAAAATCGACATAAACATATCTTTATATCTTTCAACGGGAGTCCGCCCATGCATGTCTCGCTCGACACAATGGTAGATACATTGAAGGCGGCGGCCGAATCCAGCCGGCTGCGCATTCTGGTGCTCCTGTCGCGTGGCGACCTGACCGTCTCCGATCTCACCGAAATCCTCGGCCAGTCGCAGCCGCGCGTCTCGCGTCATCTCAAGCTGTTGCTCGATGCCGGACTGATCGGCCGCTATCAGGAAGGGTCCTGGGCCTTCTTCAGGCTGACCGACACGGACAATTCGCGCGATTTCGTGCAGCGTCTGGTTGCGGGCATCAGCGAGGCCGATCCGCAGGTGGTGCGCGATCTGGAGCGGCTGGCGGCGGTGAAGCGCAAGCGGCAGGACCGGGCCGCCGAATATTTCTCCGAGAATGCCGCGAGTTGGGACCAGATCCGCTCGCTGCATGTGCCGGATCGCGCGGTGGAAGCGGCGCTTATCAAGCTTGTCGGCAAGCGGCCTTTCCAGTCCATGCTCGACCTTGGCACCGGTACGGGCAGGCTGCTCGAAATCTTCGCGCCGCTCTACCGGCGCGGCGTCGGCATCGATATGTCGCGCGAGATGCTGACGGTGGCGCGCGCCAACCTCGACAAGGCGGGGGTCGCCAATGCGCAGGTGCGTCAGGGCGACATTTTCTCGCCGCCGGTCGAACGCAACGCCTTCGACCTCGTCACCATCCACCAGGTGCTGCACTATCTCGACGATCCCGCCCGCGCGATCGCCGAGGCGGCGCGGCTGCTCAGGCCATCGGGCCGGCTGATCGTCGTCGACTTCGCGCCGCATAATCTCGAATTCCTGCGCGACCAGCACGCCCATATGCGGCTCGGCTTTTCCGACCGGCAGATCTCGGACTGGTTCGCGGAGGCCGGGCTCGACCTGGAGGACAGCCAGGAATTCGAGCCACGCGGCGGCAACGAGGCAAGGCTTACCGTCAAGCTCTGGCTCGGTCGTGACCGCCGGCTGCTGATCGCCGATCCGTCCAATGATTCCTTGCCAGTGAGGGAAACAGCCTGATGAACCAGTTCCGCTTTTCCCGCCGCCCAGACATTGGCGATAAGGTCAGCGTCTCGTTCGAGTTCTTCCCGCCGAAGACCGACGAGATGGAAGCGAGGCTCTGGGACACAGTCACCCGGCTGGAGCCGCTCAAGCCGGAATTCGTCTCGGTGACCTACGGCGCCGGCGGTTCGACCCGCGAGCGCACGGCGCGCACGGTCAAGCGCATCCTCAACGAGTCGTCGCTGACGCCGGCGGCGCATATGACCTGCGTCGATGCTTCCCGCGATCAGGTCGACGCCGTCATCCGCGAATTCGCCGATATGGGCGTCAGGCGCTTCGTGGCGCTGCGCGGCGATCCGGCGGCCGGTGTGGGCACGAGCTACCGTCCCCATCCCGACGGCTACGCCAATGGCGCCGAACTGGTCGGCGCGCTGAAGAGCGTCGGCGATTTCGATATCTCGGTCTCGGCCTATCCGGAAAAACATCCGGAAAGCCCGGATTTCGCCACCGACATCGATATGCTGAAGCGCAAGGTCGACAATGGTGCGACGCGGGCGATCACGCAGTTCTTCTTCGACAACGACCTTTACGAGCGTTATGTCGAGCGGGCGCGCCGCGCCGGCATCTATATCCCGATCGTGCCGGGCATCCTGCCGGTGCACAATTTCACCCAGGTCGCCAGTTTCTCGTCGCGCTGCGGGGCGCTGGTGCCGGCCTGGCTGGCCGAGCGTTTCGAAGGGCTGGCGAACGATCCGCAGACGCATGCGCTGGTGGCTTCGGCCGTGGCGGCCGAGCAGGTGCTCGACCTTGTCGAGCGCGGCGTCGGCGATTTCCATTTCTACACGATGAACCGCGCCGACCTCGTCTTCGCCGTCTGCCACATGATTGGCATCCGCTCGCATGAAGCAGAGGCGGCAGGTTCGGCGGCGGCTTGAGCCCGGCGGAAACGGAAAAGGCCGGGTAGAACCCGGCCTTTTCGAACTGTTTGGACTACTCTCGGTGCTGGTCTTCCCGGCTTTGGCGGGTCAGGGAAGAACGCCTATGATGAGGGCACCGATGAATGCGAATGCGGCACAAATCATCAAAGCGTTGATCGGCCTCGTCAGTCCCATGTCATAGCCTCCTCTTAAGAGCTATGGCCGGAATCTAGAGTCATTTGGGTCACAGGCAAGCGGAAAACGTGCTGCAATGCGACATGATTGTGGGATTTACGACTTCCGATTTGCCGTTAGCCATTGAAACTCTTCGGCAAAAGGCAGGTTGGCAGTTGTGAATAAATTGTGGCGGCGGTGTGGCATGACACCGCTACCATCGGCCAAACAGCCTCCCGTCGATGGTGATCAGGCCGAGTCCGATCAACGTCATGCCGCCGATCTCGAACAGCGCCAGCCGCTCGCCGAGGAACAGGAAGCCGAGCAGCACCGCGCTGACCGGAACGACCAGCGTGACCAGCGAGGCGTTGGTGGCGCCGGCCGAGGCGACGAGGTTGAAATAGAGGATGTAGGCGAAGGCGGTGGACAGCAGAGCCAGCCCGAGCACCGCGGCCCAGGCCGGGGGCGAGGCCGAAAACAAGCCTGTCGGACCGTAGGCGATGAGCACGATGGGGATCATGATGGTGGTCGAAGCGGTCAGCTGCCCCGTGGCGATGACCGGTGACGGCACGCCCTTGAAGCGCCGGGCGACCATCAGCGCGACCGCGTAGGACAGCGAGGCGCCGATCAGCGCGAACTTCGCCCACACCGGCCCGCCAAGCCCGGCAAGCAGGCCGGGTCCGATCATCACCGCGGTGCCGGCGACGCCTAGCGCGATGCCGGCCAGCTTGTTCCAGGACAGCTTCTCGTCGGTGGTGAGCGCATTGGCAAGGATCAGCGTCCAGAACGGTGTCGTCGCGTTGAGCACCGATGCGACGCCGGCGCCGAGTTGCGTCTGGCCGGCGAAGATCAACGAGAACGGCACGACATTGTTGGTGAGCGCCAGCAGGAGGAAGAGACCGGCATGCGGGAAGGCGAGGCGGAACGACGGACCGCGGGTCGCCAGATAAAGCTGAAGCGCCGCCGCGGCGATGGCGACGCGGAACAGCACCAGCGCCAGCGGATGGATTTCCGACACGGCGATGCGGGCAAAGAAGAACGAGCCGCCCCAGATCGCGCCGAGCAAGAGAAGCTGCGCCCAATCCCTGAGCGTCATCGGTCCGCGCGTCGGCGCGGCGCCGGCCGTACTGGACATTTTTTTCTCCTCCCATGGGGGCGCGATCCCAACCCGTCAAACCCCTCGACAACCGATATCGGGTTCGGCGGCAAGAGCCACCCGAAACCTGACCGGTGGTTTGGCGTCGGCAAGAAGATGTGCGGCCGACCATACGAGATGGCGAGACACAGAACTGTTTTCTTTGGCGGCTAGCTAGGATTAATTGTGCGCGCCCCAGACCTGAGGATTCGTCCATGCAGCGATTCGAAAATGCCCGTGAGGCGGCTCTGGCGCTTCGTCCCGACGATCCGGTCTACTGTTTTCGCCCGCAGGTGCTGAAGGCGGATGCGCTGCAGTTCATGGGCATGTTCCCTGGCAAGACAGCCTACGCGGTCAAGACCAATGGCGAGCAGATCGTCCTGAAGACGCTGGTCGAGGCCGGCGTCAGCGCCTTCGACGTAGCATCGCCCGGCGAGTTCGCCGCCGTGCGCGCGGTCTCACCTAGCGCCGAGATGCTCTACATGCATCCGGTCAAGGCGCAGTCGGACATCAGGCTGGCGCTGGAGAAATACGGCATCCGGGTGATCTCGCTCGACCATGAGGACGAGATCACGAAGCTGACGCGTGTCGTGCGCGCGCTCGATATCGACCCGGGCGCTCTCACCGTTTTCGTGCGCATCCAGACCAAGGGCCACGCGGCTTACGAACTGTCGAAGAAATTCGGCGCCGGGCCGGCCAATGCCGTCGAGCTTGCCGAGCGGCTGAACCGCACCGGCTACAAGGTCGGCCTGTGCTTCCATGTCGGCAGCCAGATCGAGGATCCGGACACCTATGAGCGCGCGCTGGCTTCGGCCGACTGGGTGCGCAACCGCCTGACCTTCGACATTGCCGGGCTCGATGTCGGCGGCGGTTTCCCCGCCGAATACGGCCATGATCCCAACCGCAAGCAGGTGGAGATGCCGTCGCTTGGTCAGCTGATGTCGCGGCTGGCCGGCGACTTGAAAGAGTACCAGTTCGACCAGATGCCGCTGGTGGCCGAACCCGGACGCGTGATCGTGGCGCGGTGTCTCTCGCTGATCGTGCGGGTGCTGTTGCGCAAGGGCAAGCGGCTCTACATCAATGACGGCATCTGGGCGTCTTTGTCGGATTCGTGGACCGGCAAGATCACGCTGCCGGCCCGCTTCATTCCCGATCCGGCGATCCGCACGCGCAACGGTGACGAGAAAACCATCGTGCCGTTCAAGGTCTGCGGCGCGACCTGCGATTCCGTCGATATCCTGTCGCGCCCGTTCTGGCTGCCGGAAACCGTCGACACCGGCGACTGGATCGAGATCGGCCATATCGGCGCCTACTCACTGTCGCTGAGGACCCGCTTCAACGGCTTCTACCCCGACACTTTCGTCGAGGTGACGACGCCGTTCGATGAAGGCGATGCGCCGCAAGGGTTCGCGAGTTTGGAGACGATGGCGGATTAGACTAGGCAGTAGGGATTGGGCAGTAGGCCGTAGGGGGTTACAGCCTGTGGCCCCGCATGGATTTTCGCCTACTGCCTACAGTTTTGCCAGCAAATCCGGCGTCGGCCAGCCGTCCACCGGAAGGCCAAGCCGCATCTGCTCCTTGCGGATCGCCTCGCGCGTGTTGGTGCCCAGGATGCCGTCGACGGTGCCAACGTCGTAACCCTTGGCTTCGAGCTTGGTCTGCAGCGCCTTCATCTGGTCGCCACTCAAGCCCTGCTCCGGCGTGCGCGGATCAAATTGCGGCGCGCCGGCAAGACGAGTCGCAAGCACCGCCGCCGTCAGCGCATAGGTGAAGGACTGGTTCCATTCCAGATAGACATCGAAATTGTCGTAGGTCAGGAAGGCGGGGCCCTTGCGGCCCATCGGCAAGGCCAGGCCGGCCTTCAACCCATTGTCGACCAGCGGGTTGCCATTGGGCTCGGTGACGCCCCACTCAGCCCACTGCGACAGCGGCAGCTTGTTGGTGCGGCCGGTCTGGTCCCATGGCATGTCGTCGGGGACGCGCACTTCCTCAACCCATGGCTGGTCGCGCTTCCAGCCGCGCGACTGGATCTTGTTCGCGGTCGTCATGATGACGTCTGGCACGCTGTTCCTGAGATCGACCTTGCCGTCGCCATCGCCGTCGACGCCCTTGGCCAGATAGTCGGTCGGCAGGATCTGCGTCTGGCCGATCTCGCCGGCCCAGGCGCCCTTGACGTCGGCCGGCAGCACACCGCGGTCTATGAGGGTGAGCAGCGGCACCAATTGCTGCCGGAAGAGCTGAGGCCGGCGGCAGTCATGCGAGAGCGTCACCAGCGCGTCGAGCGTATGGAAGTCGCCCTGCACGGCGCCGAAGTCGGTCTCCAGCCCCCAGAAAGCGGCGATGATGGCCGGCTGTACGCCGAACTCCTTGTCGGCGCGGTCGAAGACGTCGGCATATTTCTTCAGATTGGCCGCGCCCTGCTTCAGGCGGTAGGCCGAGATCATGCGGTTGGAGAATTCGGTGAAAGTCTGGGTGAAAACGCCCTGGGCTCGGTCGCGCGCCAGCGCCCGCTCGTCGATGGTGGCGTCCTCCAGCGCGTCGAGGCCGACGGCGCCGACGCCGGCGGCCTTGGCTTCGGCCGCCACGCCCTGCTTCCAGGTCTCGAAATCGCCGCCGCATTCCTGTGCTACGGCAGGCAGTGCAAACGCGCCGAAAAAGAGCGCCGCCAGGATTTCAACGCGCAATCGCATCGCTTTCCTTTCGAGACCGGCGCATGGCCCTGTCGTGACCCCGACCGGGATCGGACAGGCGCATGCGAGGATTTCAAAACTCGGGAGCCGCGTTAGGCACTCGCGTGAGTGCGCTGCTCCGGATTACCAGCGGTTGCATGTTTCGCCGCCCGCCGTGTCGAAAAGCAGGCGCGACGGCTGATGTCAACGGGTGTTCTGCCGCAGCCACTTCTTCCAGGCTGCTTCGGACCCGTTGAAGACATTGATGTCCGACTTGCCGGTCATGCCGGGCACGATGCCGGTGCCGGTGTACTGCCAGAAGGTGAACGGGTGGCTGCCGTATTTCTCGCGCGGGTGGCCG
>RXJA01000575.1 GCA_003963455.1 Hyphomicrobiales bacterium | reverse complement strand
TGATATCGGTTGGATTTTGCAATGCAAGGGCTAGAAAAGGCGAGAGTTGGCGCGAATTAAGGCATCGCGATCCCCAATCCAATCGCGAAACTCGATGATAAGCATCACGAATGCGCGAGATTGGTGACGCATTCATGACGCTTCTTACGACCCTTTGCGCTTCCTTTCACCCATAATTGTGGCGCCAAGCCGCTCCAGCGAAGCGCGCAGTCCGTCATCCTCGATCTCGCCGACCATCCGGGAAAGCTTCGATTTCTCCGCCTCGCTCAAAGGGAGCGGCGCCGGCTTCGGCCGCGCCTTTTGCGAAAGCACCGGTTTTTGCAGGATCTTGATGCGGCCGATCGCGTTGAAGCCCAGGAAGGCGTTGACGCGGTTGATGACCTCGCCGGCCTCATGCTGGAGATGCAGCGCCGCCATGCCTTCGCAGGCGATGATCAATGTCGCCGGCTCGAATGGGTCGTCCTCGTGCAAGCGGCGCGGCCACTGGATCTTTTCCGGCCGCGAATGGGTGGCCAGGCGTGGTCCGGCGATTTCCTCCCAGGACTGCACCAGCCCGATCGAGATGCCGGCGCGCTTCTTCAGCACCGGATCGAGGATTGCGGTCGCGAGATCGCTCACCGGAACGGGATTGCCGAAGGGCCTTTTCCCTGCCATGTGCGTTCTCCAGTCCCAATTCATCCGATCAATGGCACCGCTAGACCAGACCCGCAAGGCATCACAGCAGGCCGCACCCGGCGATGCGGGCATCGCCTCGCGCCTGCTAGCCTGGTACGACGCCCACCACCGCGACCTGCCCTGGCGCGTGACGCCCGGAGCGTTCGCGCGGGGCGTAAGGGCCGATCCCTATCGCGTGTGGATGTCCGAGGTGATGCTGCAGCAGACCACGGTCGAAGCGGTAAAAGCCTATTTCCGCGCTTTCGTCGAGAAATGGCCCACGGTCGAGGCGCTGGCGGCGGCACCCGCCGAGGAGGTGATGAAGGCCTGGGCCGGGCTCGGTTACTATTCCAGGGCGCGCAACCTGAAAGCCTGCGCCGATCTTGTTACGCTGCAGGGCGGCCGCTTCCCCGAAACCGAGGCAGGGCTGCGCGAATTGCCGGGAATCGGTGCCTATACCGCGGCAGCGATCGCGGCGATCGCCTTCGACCGGCCGTTGGCCGTCGTCGACGGCAATGTCGAGCGGGTCATGACGCGGCTCTACTCGATCGAAACGCCGCTCGGCGAGGCCAAGCCTGAAATCCGCGCGCTGGTCGAAAAACTGGTGCCGCAGGCACGTCCCGGCGACTTTGCCCAGGCGATGATGGACCTCGGCGCGACGATCTGCACGCCGAAGCGGCCGCGCTGCATGCTCTGCCCGGTGCGTGAGGATTGCAGCGCCATTCTCACCGGCGATCCGGAACGCTTTCCGGTCCGCCTGCCGAAGGACGACAAGCCGCTGCGCAAGGGCGCCGCCTTCGTCGCAGAGCGCGAGGACGGCGCCATCCTCTTGCGCAAGCGGCCGGAAAAGGGCTTGCTCGGCGGCATGACCGAGGTGCCGACCACCGGCTGGACAGCACGGATCGACGGGGCCACGACGGCCGAGGCCGCGCCCTTTCCCGCCGATTGGCGGCGCGCGGGGCAGATCGGGCATGTCTTCACGCATTTCGCGCTCGAACTCGAAGTCTTCCATGCCCACATCAGGGGCGATGCGCCGGCAGGGCATTTCTGGTCGCTGGCCCATGAAATTTCCGGGGAAGCACTGCCCACCGTCATGAAAAAGGTAATCGAGGCGGCGATACCGGGCGCAACCAAAAAGCAGCGCCCGCTTTGAGCGGCAGACGGAGCAAGACACAGCATGACTGAGATCCGCCACATCGTGTTCGACATCGGCAAGGTGCTGATCCATTACGATCCGGACATCCCGTTCAGCCGCCTTATCCCTGACGTGGACGAGCGGAGATGGTTCTTCGACAATGTCTGCACCAGCGCCTGGAACCTCGAGCAGGACCGCGGCCGCACCTGGGAAGAAGCCGAGGCGCTGCTGATCGCCGAGCATCCCGGCCATGCCGAGAACATCCGCAATTTCCGCCGCCACTGGCACGAGATGGCGCCGCACGCCTATGAAGACAGCGTCGCGCTGCTGGAAGGCCTGATCGATGACGGCCGCGACGTGACGCTGCTCACCAACTGGGCCTCAGACACCTTCCGCGAGTCGCGCAAGCGCTTTCCGTTCCTGGAAAAACCGCGCGGTGTCACGGTTTCGGGCGACATCGGCCTGATCAAGCCGGACCGGGCCATCTACGACCATCACGTCGCCTCCTTCGGGCTCGACCCGGCGGCTTCGCTGTTCATCGACGACAGCCAGAAGAATGTCGACGGCGCCAGGGCCGCCGGCTGGCAGGCGGTGCTGTTCACCGACGCCGGGACGCTTGAAGCGGACCTTGAACGGCTGGGTATCCCGGTTTGATCTGAATCGTTTGCAGCGATCCGTTGAAGTGCTGATTCAGCCCCCTGCCCGCTCCATGCCGAGGCGGGCGATGCGGCGCAACTCGTCGATCGGGGTCAGGCCGCCTGAGCGCTCATAGTGCCAGAAGGTCCAGCCGTTGCAGGCATCCAGCCCCTGCACTTCGGCGCCGATCTTGTGGATGGAGCCGGCGCTGTCGCCGATCGCCAGCGTGCCGTCGGCCCGCACCTTTGCCGCCCAGCGCTTCTTGGCGTCGTAGAGCGTGGCGCCCGGCGTCACCAGGCCGGTGTCGATCAGGCTGATGAAGGCGACGCGCGGCTCGGCGCGCTTGCCCGAAAGCACGGTGAGGTCGGCGTTTTCCAGCGGGCGCACCGCGGCGATGCGCTCATTGGCGGCGTCGATATAGGCCTGCTCGCGCTCGATGCCGACGAAATGGCGACCGAGGCGCTTGGCGACCGCGCCCGTGGTGCCGGAGCCGAAGAAGGGATCGAGCACGACATCGCCCGGCTTGGTCGAGGCCATCATGATGCGGGCCAGCAGCGCCTCCGGCTTCTGCGTCGGATGCAGCTTGTTGCCGTTCTCGTCCTTCAGGCGCTCGCCGCCTGTGCAGATCGGGAACAGCCAGTCGGAGCGCATCTGCAGATCGTCGTTCGACGCTTTCAGCGCTTCGTAGTTGAAGGTGTAGCCCTTGGCCTTCTGGTCGCGCGAGGCCCAGATCATCGTCTCATGCGCGTTCTGGAAACGGCGGCCGCGGAAATTCGGCATCGGGTTGGTCTTGCGCCAGACGATATCGTTGAGGATCCAGAAGCCGAGATCCTGCATGCGGGCGCCGACGCGGAAGATGTTGTGATAGGAGCCGATGACCCAGATGGTACCGCTCGGCTTCAGCACGCGGCGCGCCGCGAGCAGCCAGGCGCGGGTAAAGGCGTCATAGGCTTCAAAACTCTCGAACTGGTCCCAGTCGTCGTCGACAGCATCGACCTTGGACTGGTCGGGCCGGTGCAGGTCGCCGTCGAGCTGCAGATTGTAGGGTGGGTCGGCAAAGATGATGTCGACCGACTTTTCCGGCAGCCGGTCGAGGGCTGCGACGCAATCGCCCTTCAGGATGGTGTCCAGCCATTCGGACCTAGGGGGAGCATGGGAAAGCTCGTCGAGAAGACGCATGGCAGACATCAAAACACCCAAACAAACGCGTTACGGTTTACTGGCTGTTATGGTTACCGATCAGCGTAAACATTCGGTGAAGGCCCGCCGCCGGCCTCCGGTGGTTTGCGAAGGCCGGTCTGTTGGTGTATGCCGCGCCGCTTAAGCCCTTCGGGCCCTCCCCCAGCGTTCCGGATTGCCATGCCCCAGCCAGATCTTGTCATCTTCGATTGCGACGGCGTGCTCGTCGATTCCGAAATCGTCGCCGCGCGCGTCGAGGCCGAGCTTTTGACCTCGGCCGGCTTCGAGATTTCGGCGGAGGAGATTTTCGAGACCTATGCCGGGCTGACCTTCAAGGACATCATGCTGCGGCTCGAGGAGAAGTCGCATATCCCATTCCAGGCCTCGCTCATCGACCGCGCCGAGGATCTCGTCGACCGCAAGCTGCGCACAGACGTGCGCATCGTCGACGGCGCGCGCGAGGCGGTGGCGGCCGTCGCCGTGCCGCGCGCCGTCTGCTCCAATTCCCGCACGGAGCGCATCGAATTCATGCTGGAGAAGGTGCGGCTGCTGCCATTCTTTGCCGGTCGTATCTTCTCGGCGCTTGATATCCCGAGCAAGAAGACCAAGCCCGCGCCGGACGTGTTCCTCTACGCCGCCGAAACGCTCGGCGCCAACCCATGGAACACCTTCGTCATCGAGGATTCCGTACACGGGATCGCCGGCGCCAGGGCGGCCGGCATGCGCGTCATCGGCTTCACCGGCGCCGGGGACAGCTATCCGGGCCATGCCGACGCGTTGACCGAGGCCGGCGCCGAAACGGTCATCCGACGCTGGGCGGAACTCAAGAACACGATCGCCGCCTTGTCGGAATGGTCCGAGGACGCCTAAATTGGTCGCGTGGATCCCAGACTTTGGCTAGTTCGTCGCCGGAGCGCGCTTCTTCCTCTTGCCCTTTGACTTTTCCGCGGCCGGTGCCGGCGTGTTCTCGTCGAAGCCGGCATAGGCCTGATAGTCGCGCGCGGAAGGCTCCGGCACCACGACATTGGTATCGGTGAAGACGAACTGGGTTGCGGCAGAGGGATCGGTAACCTGCACCTGGTACTGATGGACCTGCGAATAAAGCACCTCGTCGCCGTGCTGGACGGCGATGCGGATCGGCATGGTGACGGTTCCGGGCGCGAACATCGGACCGGGCACGACCTTGCCCGCGACGGCGATCTTCATCGACATCTGGCCATCGGCATGGGTGCAATCGCGCGTCATGTCCGAAATCGAGGCCTGATAGATGATCTTGGCCGGATCGTGATTTGGGTCCACCGGCTGGCCGTTGGGGCCGGTCTGCGCTGCCGCAGCGTCCGCCTCGGCTTGCGCATCGGCCGCGGCATCACCCTTTTTCTTCTTGGGCTTCGCGGTCGTGCCCTTGGCATAGGTGTTGAAGTAGGCGGTGCCGTCGCGCAGCGTCACCTTCGGGCAATAGGCGCGCAGCTGGCTAGCGAGCACCTTCGGGTCAGGCGGGGGTATCGGAGCCGTGGGATCAGGCTTCTTGCCGATGCCGAGGTTCAGGATACCATTGTCGCTCGATTGGCAGCCGGCGGCGGCAAGCATAAAGCCGGTAAGCGCCAGACCCGCGACAAGACGACGGTTGACCGAATAAAACGCCATGAAACTGCACTTCCCTCTCACAAAGCCGGTGACGTATAGCAACCGCGCGGCAAAAATGCGACTGAGCCGGCTCGGAAAATTAACCAAATGCCGTGGATGACGCGACCGGCAGCAATGGGCCTTCTACGATGCAATATGTGAGTACCCGCGGCGATGCGCCCGCGCTTGGATTTTCAGACGCGGTGCTGGCTGGCCTGGCGCGCGACGGCGGGCTTTACGTGCCGCGTGAATGGCCGCAGTTTTCCGCCGCCGATATCCGCGCCATGCGGGGCCTTGCCTATCCTGACCTTGCCATCCGCGTGCTGACGCCGTTCCTTGGCGGCGAGATCGCCGCGCCCGTCTTCGAGCGGCTGGTGCGCGAGGCCTACGCGACATTCCGGCATGAGGCTGTCTGCCCGCTGGTGCAGACCGGGAAAAATACCTTCATCCTCGAGCTGTTCCACGGCCCGACGCTGGCCTTCAAGGACGTGGCGATGCAGTTGCTGGCGCGGCTCATGGACCACGTGCTTTCCGAGCGCGGACAGCGCGCCACCATCGTCGGCGCGACCTCGGGCGACACCGGGGGTGCCGCGATTGACGCCTTTGCCGGCCGCGACCGCACCGACATCTTCATCCTTTTCCCGCACGGCAAGGTCTCGCCGGTGCAGCAGCGCCAGATGACGACGTCGAGCGCCGCCAACGTCCATGCGCTGTCCGTCGAAGGCAATTTCGACGACTGCCAGGGGCTGGTGAAGGACATGTTCAACGACCACGCCTTCCGCGACCGGGTGTCGCTATCGGGCGTCAATTCGATCAACTGGGCCCGCATCATGGCCCAGATCGTCTATTATTTCTCGTCGGCCCTGTCGCTTGGCGCGCCGGACCGGCCCGTCTCCTTCACCGTGCCGACCGGCAATTTCGGCGATATCTTCGCCGGCTACGCCGCCAAGTGCATGGGCCTGCCGATCGAGCGGCTGATCATCGCCACCAACGACAACGACATCCTGGCGCGCACATTGGCGAGCAGCCAGTACCGCACCAGGGGCGTGTTCGCCACGACCTCGCCATCGATGGACATCCAGGTGTCGTCGAATTTCGAGCGCCTGCTGTTCGAGGCGGCCGGCCGCAATGCAGGGACGGTGCGGCGCTACATGAACGGGCTGAAGCAGTCCGGCGCCTTCACCATCGAGGAAGGCGAGATCAAGCGCATCCGCGCCGAATTCGACGCCGGCCGCGCCACGGTGGACGAGGTCGCCGCCACCATCCGCGCGACGCTCGATAAAAGCAACTACCTGCTCGATCCGCACACGGCCGCCGCCGTTCATGTCGCCGCCGCCCATGCTTCCGGTCCGGTGCCCATGGTGGTGCTCGGCACCGCGCATCCGGCGAAATTCCCGGCAGCGGTCGAAGCCGCCAGCGGCGTCACCCCTGCCCTGCCCGCATGGCTAGGCGGCTTGATGACAGCCGACGAAAAATACACGATACTTCCCTCCGACTTGAAAATGGTGGA
>RXJA01000395.1 GCA_003963455.1 Hyphomicrobiales bacterium | reverse complement strand
TGACGGGAAGCCAGCCATTTGTTACAGACGGCGGCCACTTTATCCTCGATGCATCTTTTGGCCGCATTCCGGATACAAGAGCGCTTTCGAATGCTCTCTTCGCCATTCCAGGCGTTGTCGAGCACGGTCTATTCATCGGGCTGACGTCAACGGCCATCATCGCCGGCGGCGACGGTATCGAAACCGTCCATGCAGCCTGAAACCAGGGAGTTCTACCGACTATGATGTTGCCTAAACGAGTTCGCCGTCTTTCGACGCTTCTGGCGGCCTCGGCCGTCCTTGCGCTGTCCTCGCCGGTGTTTGCGCAGGATGTCAGCGAATCGCACCTGAAGGCCGCGCGGGCGGCAGTCGCGGCGATCCACGCCACGGACTCGTTCGACAACATCCTGCCGCAGGCGGCCGGAGCGCTCGAGGCGCAGCTCATCCAGAAGAACCCCGACATGCAGGAGCTGATCGGCAAGACCGTGGCCGAGAAGGCACTCGCCCTTGCCTCGCGGCGCGCCGATCTCGAAAAGGAAGCCGCGCTGGCCTATGCCAAGGTGTTTTCCGAGAAAGACCTCAATGATATCGCCGCCTTCTACAGCTCCGATGCCGGCAAGAAGCTGCTCGACAGCGGCCCGGCGGTGACGCGAGACCTCGTGAAGGCTGCCGACATCTGGCAGAACGGCGTTGCCCGCGATCTCGCCCAGCAGGTCGGCGAGACGCTTGCGGCCGCCGCCAAGGCAGCCGCTCCGGCGGCACCGGCTCCGGACGCCACCGCGCCCGCCGACAAATCGGCGCCGGCTGACGGATCGGCTCCGGCGGACGATACGCAGAACTGACCCCGTCCAGTCGGCCGTCGGCCCCTGGACCACAAAGCCCGGCCTTGCCCGGGCTTTTCTTTTGCCGCTCCGCAGCCTACCTGTGACCCGTCTTTCTCGCGCGCAGGAGCCCGTCACGATGGCCGGTTATGACTATGATCTGTTCGTCATCGGCGGCGGCTCGGGCGGGGTGAGGGCGGCCCGGGTGGCGGCGGCTCTCGGCAAGCGCGTCGCCGTCGCCGAGGAATACCGCTTTGGCGGCACCTGCGTCATCCGCGGCTGCGTGCCGAAGAAGCTCTATGTCTACGCCTCGCAATTTCCCGAACATTTCGCGGACGCCGCCGGCTATGGCTGGACGGTGCCCGCGGCAAGTTTCGACTGGCCGACGCTGGTCGCCAACAAGGACAAGGAGATCGCCAGGCTCGAGGCGATCTACAAGAGGAATGTCGAAGGCGCCGGTGGCGAGACTTTTCACTCGCGGGCCGTGCTGGTGGACCGGCATTCGGTTTACCTGGTCGCCGAGGACCGCACTGTCAGCGCCGACCAGATACTGATCGCCACCGGCGGGCGTCCGGCGGCGCATCCGGCGCTCTCCGGCCATGAGCATTGCATCTTTTCCAACGAGGCCTTCGATCTCAAGGAACTGCCAAAGGCGATCATGATCGAGGGCGGTGGCTACATCGCCGTCGAATTCGCCAACATTTTCCATGGTCTGGGCGTGGAAACCACGCTGGTCTACCGCGGTCAGGAAATACTCGGCCGCTTCGACATGGATCTGCGCCGCTCGCTGCACGAGACGATGGAGAAGAAGGGCATCAGGATCCTCTGCCCCGCGGTTTCCGAATGGGTGCGCAAGAATCCGGAAGGCAGGCTGGATGTGATGCTTTCCGGCGGCCAGACGCTGACGGTCGACCAGGTCATGCTCGCGATCGGCCGCATCCCCAACACGGAAAATATGGGGCTCGAGGGCGTCGGCGTGGAACTCGGCAAGACGGGCGCCATCGTGGTCGACCAGTGCTCGCGCACCAACATCGACAATATCTGGGCGATAGGCGACGTCACCCATCGCGTGCAACTGACGCCGGTGGCCATCCACGAGGCGATGTGCTTCATCGAAACCGCCTTCAAGGGCAATCCGACCGCGCCGGACCACGACACCATCCCGACGGCCGTGTTCTCCCAGCCGGAGATCGGCACCGTTGGCCTGTCGGAGGACGACGCGATCAAGCGCTATCCGGATGTCGAGATCTACCGGGCTTCCTTCCGTCCGATGCGGCACACGTTGTCGGGCCGCGACGAGAAGATGCTGATGAAGCTGGTGGTCGACGGATCGACAAGGAAGGTGCTCGGCGCCCATATTCTCGGGCCGGACGCCGGCGAGATGGCGCAGCTTCTCGGCATCCCGCTGAAAGCGGGACTGACCAAGGATGATTTCGACCGCACCATGGCCGTGCATCCGACCGCGGCCGAGGAACTGGTCACCATGTACAAGCCGACTTATCGCGTGAAGAACGGCGAGCGCGTCTAAGACTGGGATCGGCACCGCCGCCGGCAGGGCCGGCGGCGGTGCCCTGATTCAAAGCAGAGTGCCGCGCAGGATTACGAGCGCCACGGAGAAGTAGATCACCAGCCCGGTGACATCGACCAGCGTGGCGACGAAGGGCGCCGAGGCGCTGGCCGGGTCGAAGCCGATGCGCTTGAGCGCGAAGGGCAGCATCGATCCCGACAGCGAGCCGAAGGTGACGATGCCGACAAGCGCCGTGCCCACCGTCGCCGCTATCAGCATCCAGTGGGGGCCATAGTCGTAAAAGCCGAAATACTGCCACAGCGTGACGCGGCAGATGCCGACGACGCCGAGGATCGAGCCGAGCACCAGCCCGGTCGGCAGTTCGCGCAGCGCCACCCGCCACCAGTCGCGCAGGCCGATCTCGCGCAGCGCCAGCGCGCGGATGACCAGCGAGGTCGCCTGCGAGCCGGAATTGCCGCCGGAACTCATGATCAGCGGGATGAACAGCGTCAGCACGATCGCCTTCTCAAGTTCGCTCTCGTAGCTCTGCATGGCGTTGGCCGTCAGCATCTCGCTGAGAAACAGCGCGCAGAGCCAGCCGGCCCGCTTCTGGATCATGGCGAGGAAGCCCATCTTCATGTAGGGCTCGTCGAGAGCCTCCATGCCGCCGAAGCGGTGCACGTCCTCGGTCGTTTCCTTGATCATCGTGTCGATGATGTCGTCGATGGTGACGATGCCGAGGATCTTGCCATGGTCGACCACCGGCAGGGCGAGCAGGTCGTATTTGGAGATGGTCTGCGCCAGGTTCTCGCGATCGGTGAGCGGCGTCACCGTCACCGGCATACGATCGGGCGCCACCGACAGGATCGAATCCTCGGGGTTACCCGTGATCAGCCGGCGCAATCCGGTCGAACGCAGCAGAAGCTGGGTCTCCGGATCGACGATATAGATGGCGTAGACGGTTTCGCGTGTGCGCTCGACCTTGCGGATGTAGTCGAGCGTGCGGCCGACGGTCCAGTCCGAAGGCACGCTGACGAATTCAGTCGTCATGATCGAGGCGGCGCTGCCTTCCGGATATCCCAGGATGGAAAGCAGCGTCGTGCGCAGCGGCGGGGCAAGCGCGCCGAGCAGCTCCGAGCGGGCCGGTTCATCCAGCTCGCGCAGAATGTCGGCGGCGCGGTCGACCGACATTGCGGTCAAAAGCTTGCTCGCCTTCGGGCGTGGCAGTGCTTCCGCGAGCTCGGGTGCCGCTTCGAGCTCCGGCTGGTCGAAAATCTCGACCAGCCGCTCGAACGGCACGGCGCAAAGCAGCTCGATGGCTGTCTCGCGGGGTTCGAGGTTGAGGGCTTCGACGACGTCGGCGACGTGATCGTTGGCAAGAACACGGGCGACAGCGACGGCTTCGTCGTCCGGTACGGGTGCGAATTCGTTCATGGCTCACTCCTTGCCGTCCGGCAGGACGCGAGCCATCAGGTCACGTCAGGGCGGACGGCGGTTGCGTTCGACTGTGACTGTCGCCAGGCATGGCGGGTTGACCTTTCTGCTCGCCAGGTAGCGCATGACCCCGAAAATCGACTTCGATTGTCGGAAAGGATCATGCGCAATTCTAAGTTTCTACAGCGTCCTTTACGCGTCAGAAGGACGCGTGGCGCTGTAGTTTGAATTCTGCGAGCGGGCGCAACATAGGAGCGGTTTTTGCCGAGTCAATCGCGGAACTCTGGAAAACGCACGCGGATCGCGCTGATCGCGAGACTGTGATCGGCGGCGCCGGCCGGCGCAGCCATCGTCTCGCTCAAAGACTTGGTATGATTGCTATTTCTGCTTCAGCCGGCGCGAGAAGCGCAGCCATTTGTCCTCGGCCGGCCGGGGCTGGGCGAGGATGGTCGTGAGCTCGCGCGGCAGGCTGGGAGCAAGCGGCTTCTTGGTGGCGACACCGTCCGCGATCGAAACCACGCTGTGATAGAATTCGTCGCCGGAAAGCGAGCGCGGCGCCACCGCCTCGTGCATGACGCTGATGACGGTGACATTCGGGCAATTGTCCTTGATCGCCTGGTGGAAAGCTATCTTGCCCTCAGGATCGAGCGCGCCGGTCGCCTCGTCGAGGAACAGAAGTCCCGGCTGCTGGAGGATGATGCGCGCAACCACCAGTTTCTGCTTCTGGCCGCCGGAGAGCACCTGATCCCAGATCTTGCCTTCCCGGCTCTCTTGCGCCAGGTGTTCGATGAAGTCGCCGAGGCCGGCTTTGTGCAAGGCGGCCGCCACCTGCGTGTCGCCGTGGTCGTGCTCGGAGCCCGGCAGGCAGACGAGCTGCTTCAGCGACACCTGCTGCAGCTTGACCTCCTGGGCGGCGTAGAAATTCGTCACGCCGTCCGGGAACACGATGGTGCCGCGGCCGTAAGGCCACAGGCCGTTGATCGCCTTGATCAGCGAAGTCTTGCCGCAGCCGGATTCGCCCTTGAGGAAGGTCCACTCGCCACGGCGGAAGCGAAGGTTCGCGGCGCTGAGGAAGGGCGTCGCGTCCTCGCCCTGGTGGGCCAGCTCCAGCTTCTGGATGGTCAGGCCGAAAACGGGATTCTGGCTGGCGTAGCTGAAGTCGGAGCGGCCGGTCTGCTGATAGAATTCGCGCGGATGCTGGACGGTCTCGATGGCGTTGGCCAGTTCTGTCACACGCTGGCTGTTGGCCCTGAGCGTCGCAATCGCCGGCATCACGTGGATGAACCACGAGCACTGGCTGATCAACTGGGCGACCATTTCGGAGCCGGTGATGTAGCCTTTGTAGTCCAGGCGATTGTGGATGAACGAGACCAGGCCCGGTGCGTAGGCAACGATACGGGCGCCGACGAAATTGTAGATAAGCTCGAACGACGTGTAGCTGGTGTTGACGACATTGAGCCGGCCCCACGTCTTGTCGATATCGACATAGAGCCTGTCATGCATCGACTTCTGGACGCCTTCGCCATGCGACGCGGCAACGTGGAAGCTGCGGCGCAGGAAGGTCGTCAGCTCGGCGCGGTAGCTGCCCTCGGCCTGCTGCATGCGCACATTGAGCCGCTCGAGCAGGCGCCCGAGCTTGACCGCGACCCAGGTGTTCAGCGGCACGTAGATGGCGACGGCGAGGAAAGCCAGCACCGCGGTGCCATAGCTGCCCAGGAATTCCAGACCCTTTACCTCGACCGAGGACCCGATCAGGTTTTCGCCGATGAAATAGAGCGACGTCGCCACACCCAGCACACCCATGGCGAGCCCGATCGCGCCGCCGGTCATGTCCTTGATCGATTCCTGGATGCGCTGGTCGATGTTGTCTGGGGCGACGATGCCACCGGCCACCGAACCATGCTGGGCATGGAAATGGGTGTGGTTGCCGTCAAGCAGGGCCTGGTTGAACTGGCCGTTCAGCCAGCCCCGCCATTTACGATGCAGGGTCGTTGAAACGAGATTGCGCACACCGGTAAAGCCGGCATCCTTCAACACGACCAGCAGCACCAATATGCCGGCATTCGTCAGGATCGTCTGCAGCGGGTGGGGGTTGGCGGCATCATGGAGGAAGGCGATCGAATTGCCCAGCTCGCCCAACGCCACGGCAAACCAGACGCCAGCCTTGCTGGACAGCGCCGTCAGCAGCGCGATGACGATGGTAAGGGTCCAGGCTTCCTTCCAGCGCTCGGAAATCCAGTAGGCTCGCATCAGCCCCCAGAATGTACGCATCGACGATACCGGCGTCAGGGACGAGGTCCTTGCCTCGCTGGATGTTTGCTCCGGTACTGTACGTCGCGGTCTGCCGACCCCAATCACGATCCCGCCCAAACCTTTCTTAGTTTTGTTACACAGGGTAACACCAATTGATCATTTTCCATTAATTTTCTGTCGATGAATGTGAACAGGGTTACCCGCAGTGGCGCGACGGCAACAGAAAGTCTGCCCCAAGGAACCATCTATCGCGCTGATTTCGTGTGTTGTTCCAGCAGGTTAATGGCGATTACGCCACGCGCCGGAGACCTTCCCCAAGGGAAGCTGAAAACACGGGTTTGTGAACGAAAAAGACGCGCCTGACAGCTGAAATGGCTACTGCGCGGTGACCGGAATGCCCGAAAATTTACCGTCCGTGAGCTGTGCAGGCTTGCCCGATTCGTCTTTTCCGGAGGCGCTGAAATGACCGGAAATGGTCTTGCTGGCGGCGTCGTATCTGTCGATGACGATCTCGCCGCCGCCGAAACGGACATGGCCGACCATGGCGCCGGAATCGAGGATGTTGAAGTTGGCGCTGTTCGCGGAGGAGCCGGTCTTGAGCGGATAGGTGCCGGCAAGGTCGTTCGGATCCTTCAGCTCCAGCATCGAATTGAAGGTCATGGTCGGCGACCCCTGTTCTGTTCCCGACAAGTTCAGCATCGGCTTGCCGCCCATCTGCATCGTCTGGGCCAGGGTGAAGGA